>NZ_CP114065.1:1826687-2131134 GCF_027627575.1 Kribbella sp. CA-293567 | reverse complement strand
GTCCGCCGGGTTGAAGGCAGGCCGGGTGACCGCCTCGGCGAGCAGCTTGACCGCCGGTGCCAGCTGCGAGGTCGGGACCGAGATCTCCACGTGCAGCGCGTCGGAGCTGACATCCACCCCGTACGCCGCGCCGTGCCGCTCGAGCGCCGCGGCGAACTCGTTGGCCGACTTGAGCTGGGTGCCCTCGTCGAGGGTGCGCGACATGATCGTCGCGACGCCTTCCAGCTCACGCGGCTCGACGGCCAGCGGCATCGCGACGGTGACGCGCACGGTGGCGACGTACTGGCCGGGACGGTCGAACACGTGCACCGGCGTACCGGTTCGGGTGGTCGTCGTGGTCGCGACCGGGAACCGCCACGGCCGCGGCGGCGCGACGGCGGGCGGTGTGGTCAAGGCCTGGCTGCTCATTCCTGCTCCCCTGCTGCGTTGCTCGCGTCAGCGCCGGCCCCTGCGGTGGTGCTCGCGTCGGTTCCTGCGTCTGCTCCCGCTCCGGCCTCGTCGGCCGGCTCCTCTGTCCGCCGCCGGTACGTGACCTGCACCCGGGCCTCGGCCCGGATCCACTTCACGGCCACTGCCTGCACTTCCTCGGCCGTCACCGCGCGGATCTCGTCGATCCTGGTGTTGATCCTGTTCGGGTCGCCGAACAGCAGCGCGTGGTGCGAGATCTCGTCCGCGCGGCCACCGCAGGTGGCCAGTTGCTCGAGCCAGTCCCGCTCGGCCTGTGCCTGCACGGTCGCCAGCTCGTCGGCCGTGACGCCCTCGGCGGCGAGCTTCTCGACCTCTTCGGCGAGCGCGTCCTCGACCTGCTGCAGGTCGACCCCGTCCGAGGCGATCCCGGTCAGCGTGCCGAACGAGACCCCGCCGATCAGCGGCAGCGCGCCGCCCGAGACCGACTGCGCGATCTGCTCGTCGCGGACCAGCCGGCGGTTGAGCCGGCCGCTCTGCCCACCGGCCAGGACGTCGAGCGCGAGCGCCGCGGCGTCCAGCTCCGGCGTACCGTCGACGGGCAGCCGGAACATCATCGTGATCAGGTCCGACGGGACGTCGGCGACGACGTCGTCGCGGAACACTCCCTCCAGCGGGCCGAGCGTGCCGTCCGGCGCCGGCGGCGGCGTCGGGATCGCCGGCAGGTGCCCGAAGTACCGCTTGGCGGCGTCGAAGGCGTCCTCCTCGGCGACGTCACCGACGATCGTCAGGACGGCGTTGTTCGGGCCGTAGTACTTGCGGAAGAAGGCGTGCACGTCCTCGACCGCGGCCGCGTCCAGGTCGGCCATCGAGCCGATCGTCATGTGCGCGTACGGGTGGCCCTCGGGGAACACCAGCCGGACCAGCCGCTCGTAGGAGTCGCCGTACGGCCGGTTGTCGTAGCTCTGCCGCTTCTCCTCCTTGACCACGTCGCGCTGGTTGTCGAGGTTCTCCAGGTTGACCGCGTCGAGCAGGTAGCCCATCCGGTCCGCCTCGAGCCACAGCGCCAGCTCCAGGCCACCGCTGGGCAGCGACTCGAAGTAGTTGGTCCGGTCGAAGAAGGTGCTCGCGTTCAGGCTCGCGCCGACCGCCTCCAGCAGCGAGAAGTGCTGGCCGGACTCGACGTTGCGCGACCCCTGGAACATCAGGTGCTCGAACAGGTGCGCGAACCCGGTCAGGCCCGGCGGCTCGTGCCGCGACCCCACGTCGTACCAGAGGTTCACCGACACGATCGGCACGTTCCGGTCGGAACTGACGATGACCCGCAGACCGTTGTCCAACGTCTGCTCAGCAAGCGGATAGTTCAGCGGCATGCGACCACCCTACGTGCCATCCTGTAGGGATGCGGCTCCTGTTCGTCGGCAACAGCTTCACGTCGCGCAACAACCTGCCCGGCCTGCTCGCCACCCTGGCCGCCGCCCGCGGCGTGACCGTCGAGCATCGCCTGATCTCCGCCGGCGGCGCGTCTCTGCGACAGCACCTGAACGCCGGCAAAGTCCTCACCGAGCTTGCCGGCGGCAACTACGACACCGTCGTACTGCAGGAGCAGAGCACCCTCCCCGCCAAGAACCCGGCCCGCTTCCACGAGAACGTCCGTGACCTCCACACCGCGATCACGGAGTCCGGCGCCGCGACAGCGCTCTACCTGACCTGGTCCCGCAAGAACCAGCCCCAGGAACCGCTCACCACGGCGTACGCCGCCATCGCCGCCGAACTCGGCGTCACCCTCGTCCCGGCCGGCCTGATCTGGCAGCACTTCCAGACCATCCACCCCACGCTGCCCCTGCACGCCCCCGACAACTCCCACCCGGCGCTGACCGGCAGCTACCTGGCCGCCTGCGTCTTCCTGATCACCCTCCTGCACGAAGACCCCACCGACCTCGCCGTCCCGATCAAAGGTCTCGACAACGACACCGCAGACCTCCTCCGCCGCTCAGCGTGGGAGATCTGCGAGTCGATCGCCGGAACTACGTCGTGAACTAACCCTTGATCGCGCCGCCCAGGGCGAAGGCGCCGCCGAGCTTGCGGCTCAGCAGCAGGTAGAGCAGCAGCACCGGCATCGTGTAGATCAGCGAGTACGCCGCCAGCTGGCCGTAGTTCGGTTCGCCGTACTGGCCGAAGAAGGTGAAGATGCTGACCGACGCGGGCAGCCGCTCAGGTGACAGCAGCAGCATGAAGGGGACGAAGAAGTTTCCCCACATGCCGATGAAGGTGAAGATCAGCACCACCGCGATGCCCGGCCACATCAACGGCAGGACGATCCGGCGCAGCGCCTGCATGTTGCTGGCGCCGTCGACCCAGGCCGCTTCCTCCAGCGAGATCGGGACGCCGTCCATGAAGGTCTTGGTCAGCCAGATCGCGAACGGCAGCGACGAGGTCGCCATGAACATGATCGTGCCGCCCAGGGTGTCGACCAGGTTGAGCTGCACGAACAACCCGTAGACCGGCACCATCACCGCGGTGATCGGCAGCCCGGTGCAGAACAGCACGGTGAGCAGGAACGGCCGGTTGAACTTCGTCTTGAATCGTGACAAGGGATAAGCCGCGAGCACCGCGCAGACCATCGTCAGCAGCGCCGACCCGCCGCACAGCACGATCCCGTTCAGCACCGGCCGGTACGTCGTGTCGGTGTTCAGCACCGCCTTGAAGTTGGCGAACGTCGGGCTGGTCGGCAGCTCGACCCGCAACCCCGCCGTCCGGTTCACCGAGGCGAACAGCACCCAGAGCAACGGCAGCACGAACAGGATGCCGAGGGCCAGCAGGACGAGGTTCGCGGTCAGCTTGCTGACGCGGTCGCGGGCGATCATGCGGCCTCCGAGTTCAGTCCACGTAGGTAGATCAGCGAGAAGACCGCGCCGATCGCGAGCATCACCAGCGCGATCGCGGTGCCGTAGCCGATCTGGGAGAAGCTGAACGCCTGCTCGTACATGTACAGCGGCAGCGTCTGGCTCTTGGTGCCGGGACCGCCCCGCGTCATCGCGAAGATCAGGCCGAACACGCTCAGCGTCTGCAGCGTGATCAGCATCAGGTTGGTCATGATCGCGCGGCTGATCATCGGCAGCGTGACGTAGACCAGCCGGCGCAGACCGGCCGCGCCGTCCATCTCGGCCGACTCCTCGATCTCCTTCGGCACCTCACTGAGCGCCGCGGAGTAGACCAGCATCGAGAACGCCGTACCGCGCCAGATGTTGGCCAGCGACACCGCGATGATCGGCGCGGCGTACAACCAGTCCTGGCCGGGCAGTCCGACCTTGTGCAGCATCACGTTCAGCGTGCCCTCTTCATTGAAGAAAGCACTGAGCAGGTACGCCGCGACCACCTCCGGCAGCACCCACGCGCCGATCACGGCGGTACCGACGAAGTTGCGGACGTACTTGCTGGATCGGCGCATCAGCAACGCCAGGCCGAGTCCCAGGGTGTTCTGACCGATGATCGCGGAGATCAGCGTGAAGACCAGGGTGAGCCAGATGGAGTTGGTGAAAGCACTGCTGCCGAAGGCCTTGCGGAAGTTGTCCAGCCCGATGAACTGGACGTCCGCCGCGCCGGTACCGGTGAGCGCCATGTTGGTGAACGCGGCGTACACGCAGTACAGGATCGGGCCGGCCAGGAAGACCAGCATCAGCCCGATGGCCGGTGCCAACGGCAACATCTTGACAGCTTTGGCGCCGCGCGGGGGCCCGCTCCGGCCGGCAGGCTTGCTGCCGGTCGGAACGGGCACGGCGGGAGCGGTTGTCGTCACAGGAGAAGGCCTTTCGATCGCTCCGCTTTACTGACCGGCGGTCGTCTTGTCCTTGCCGACGATGCCCTCGACCGCTTCGTCGTAGTTCTTGGCGGCCTCCTCGGGCGACGACTGACCGGTCATCACGGCTTCCATCGCGGTGATGATCTCGTTCGAGACCTTCGGGTACTCCGGCAGCGCGGGCCGGTAGACCGTCACCGACACCAGGTCGGTGAAGAACTGGGTGCTGCTCGACGACGACTTGTAGCCGGCGTCGGAGGCGACGTCCTTGCGGACCGCGATCTGCGCGCCGTCGGTGGCGTACTTGGTCGCGTTCTTCTGCGTCTGCAGCGCCTGGATGAACTTCCAGGCCGCGTCCGGCGACTTCGACTTGGCCGGGATCGCCCAGGTCCAGCCACCGGAGAGGCTGACCTTGCCCTTGCCGCTACCGTCCTGGGTCGGCATCGCGGCCTGGCCGAGTACCTCGGACCACTGCGGCCACGGCTTCGCGCCGGTCTTCAGCCAGTTGCTGTAGACCCACGAACCGTCCAGCGCGATCGCCAGCTTGTTGTTCGGCAGCAGTTCGGTGCCGACCTTGCTGCCCATGTTCGGGTCGAGCGCCTGCTTCGGCGTCGGGGCCAGGCCTTCGGTGTAGATGGTCTTGATGAAGTTCAGCGAGTCCTTGAAGCCCTGGCTGCCGACGACCCACTTCTGCTGGTCGAAGTTGTACAGCGGGTCCTTGGTGCCGTAGAGCAGCATCTCGAAGCCCTGCATGGCCGAGGCCTCGCCCATCGGCTTGCCGGAGTACACGTTCAGCGGGATCACGCCGGGCAGCTTCGCCTTGAGCGTCCGCGCGGTGGTCAGCACGTCGTCCCAGGTCTTGGGCTGCCATTCGGTCGGCAGACCGGCCTGCTTGAAGAGTTCCTTGTTGTACCAGAAGGCTCGGGTGTCGGTGCCGTCCGGAATCCCGTACGTCTTGCCGTCCTGCCCCTTCGCCGCGCCCTTGGCCGTGTCCTCGAACTGGTTCCAGTCGCCCCAGTCCTTGAGGTAGTCGTCCAGCGGCTTCAGGTATCCCGCGGTGATGTCGGAGTTGATCAGGAAGGTGTCCTCGTAGACGATGTCCGGCGCCGTGTTCGGCGAGCGCATCATCAACTGGAGCTTGGTGTAGTAGTCGTTCTCGCTCGCCACGATCGGCAGGATCTCGACCTTCGAGCCCGGGTTGGCGGCCTCGTACTCGGCCTTCGCGCCGGTGAGGAAGGTCTTCATCACCGTGCCGGGCCCCCATTGCTGGTAGGCGATCTTGATGTTCGCCGGGCCGGCGCTCTGGCCGCCGCCGGCCTCCGGCGTCTTGGTGGTCGACCCCTGGCTACAGGCCGACACCCCCAGCAGCAGCGCTCCCACGGCGAGTACACCCGCGGTCTTCAAACCGTTTTTCATGGCCATCACGTCCACCTTCGGGCAATCGTTGTCATCCCGGTACCACCCCGCAAACCCCCTGGGCTTTCCGTGACGGTAGGAGGCCCGGACCGGTGAAGTCAATGGTTGACAGACAACGTTGTCGTTGACGAGACGCGGTTGCGCGGTGACCGGGCCGTAACGATCCGGTCACCGCGCCGTCATCCGTCAGGCAGTGACGGCCGACACCTCACCACGAGCCCGTACGACGCTCCGGCCGCGACCCCGCATCGCGCCCAGCCCGCAGAGCACCAGCCCGAGCGCGAGCCAGCTGGCGAGCACGAGGAAGGCTTGGGCCGAGCCCGCGCCATCGAAGAAACTGACCGAGCGGAGCGCGGTACCGGCTGCTCCGGGCGGCAGGAGCTGACCGAGCGCACCCCAACCGCTGGGCAGCATCTCCGGTGCGCTCGTCAGACCGGAGAGCGGATTGCCGAGCAGCATCATCGTCGCGGCGCCGAGGCCGAGACCGACCGTGCCGAGCAGCCACTCCAGGCCCAGCAAGGTCAGCGAGATCGCACCGATCGACATCGCGATCACTCCCGCGTTGGCGAAGTAGCTGCCTTCGAGCGAGCCGAACCAGAACTGCAGCACCGCCGCCAACGCGAGCGCACCGGTGATCGCGAACGTGACCGCCCCGGCCATCCGGCGGCCGCCACCCCGCACCAACTGGGTCAGCATCGCGGCGGCGGCGATGCCACCGAGAACCAGCGGCAGCGCCCCGCCGGCGAGGCCCGCACCTCGCGGATCGTCAGCCGGCAGCGGTACGACGTCAGTCACCTTCACCTGCGGATTCCCGGCCGCGAGTTGAGCTGAGAGCTGGGTCAGGATCTGCGCTATGGCAGGAGCGCCCGCCGACGCGGTGAGCACCTCCGGGGCCTGCTGACCGAGCACGATCGCGCCGTACACGTCGCGGTGCTCGATCGCGTCGACCGCTGCCGACCGGTCGGCCACCGCAGTGATTTCGAACGCCCCCGGCATGGCCTTGTCCAAGCCACCTTGCACCTGCGCGACTGCCTGCGCAGGGCCGGCAATGGCCAGCGGCACGTCACGAGGCGCCGAGCGCGCGGCCGGCCAGGCGAAGGCAATCAGCAGCACCGTCAGTACCGCGGTCAGCAAGCCGACGACGGCCAGTACCGGTGGTCGGCGGTGATCCTCGACTGCGGCGTGATCGGTGGACATCGCTGGTCAGCTCCTCTTCAAAACGAATGGTCGTTCTTTATTGATGCGAGAGTGCCCGGCCACCGTTCGAGTTGTCAAGAACGGACATTCGTTTTAAGTTCGCGGCATGCCGAAGGTCACCGACGAACACCGCGCGAACCGCCGCCGCGAGATCCTGCACGCCGCGCGCCGGTGCGTCGGGCGGCAGGGATTCCACAAGACGACGATGGCCGACGTGATCAGCGAGTCCGGGCTGTCGGCGGGCGCGGTCTACGGCTACTTCAAGAGCAAGGACGAGATCGTCGCGGCGATCGCCGACGAGGTGCTGAGTTCGATCGACGAGTTGTTCCAGGGCATCCTGGCGACCAAGGAGCCGCTCTCCCCCGCTGCCGCGTTGCGGGCGACGCTGGACCACATCCTGCAGATCGCCACCCGGCCGGACGGCGACCTGACCCGGGTCGCCATCCAGGCGTGGGCCGAGGCGCTGCACAACGACGCGATCATGACGACCGCCTCCACCAAGTATCGGATGCTGCGGTCGCACTTCGCCACCGTCGCCCGGCGAGCTCAGGCGGACGGCACGGTGGACCCCGCAGCCGACCCCGAAGAGATCGCCCAAGTGCTCTTCGGCATGATCCCCGGCTTTATCCTGCAACGCCTGCTGCTGGGCGATGTCACCCCGGCCGGCTACTCGGCCGGCCTGGCCGCCCTGCTGCGCCCCATTCCCGCCGATTCCGGCCCCGCGATCTAGCTTCCCGGGCCCGAAAAGCCCGCCGGACCGCCGAAGATCCCTGGCGGCTCGGAAAATGAAGACCTCTCCCACTTCGCGACTGTCCGCGACCAAGAAGTGACGGAGGGCTTGAGACTCGCGACTTACCCGGTTAGGTTGTGCCGAGCCGCTTATTTCAGACCTTGAACTAAGCGACATTTCAGGCAGCACACACGGCGGCTGGGGAGTCGGAGGTGCGGTGCGTACGAACGTGACAGCTCCGCCCACGGCGGACTTCCACTGGTACTGGGGTGCTCAGACCGCCAGCTTCGTCGGCGACCGGTTGACCGGGTTCGCCGTTCCGAGTATCGCGATCCTGACCATGAACGCCACCTCCGCCGAGGTCGGCGTACTGTCCGCGATCGGCTGGCTCGCCTATCCCACCCTGGGCCTGGTCGCGGGCGCCGCCCTGACCCACGTCCCCCGGCGCAAGGTGATGATCACCGGCGAACTGATCCGCTTCGCGGTCTTCGCCACCGTCCCGCTGGCTGCCTTGGCCGGTTGGGTCTCCGTCCCCCAACTGCTGATCGTCGTCGCCGTCGCGGGCATTGCCACTGTCTTCGTCGACATAGCCGGCCAGTCCTACCTCCCGGTCGTCACCACCCCCGGCACGCTCGTCGCGGCCAACGCGAACCTGCAGGCCTCCGACAGCCTCTCCAAACTGATCGGCCCAGCCCTCGCCGGCCTGGCCCTCAAGACCACCGGCCCGTACGCCGGCCTCCTCCTGAGCGCCCTCCCGTTCCTGGCCTCAGCCCTGGCCCGAACCCGCGTCCGAACAACCGAGCCCAGTCCCGTCCCACCCCGCAAACTGAGCGAAGCGGAGTCCAGCCTCCCACCCTGTGAACCAAGCGAAGCGGAGTTCGACGCCCTTCCACCCCGCAAACTGAGTGAAGCGGAGTCCAATCTCCCACCCCGTGAATTAAGCGAAGCGGACTCCAGCGCCCTCCCACCCCGTGAACTAAGCGAAGCGGAGTCCGGCGCCGCTGCGTCCGCGTCCTCCGTCTCCCCTGCCTCATCCGCCGCGCCATCGCCGCAAGCGATGCTGCGACGCATAGTTGTCGGCTTCCGGTTCGTGATGGACCACAACGTGCTGAAACCGCTGGTGACCGCAGCAGCCGTCCGCAGTTTCGGCACCGGCATGGTCGACGCCGTACTCCTCCTCTTCGCCTACCGCGTGCTCGGCCTGTCCAGCCTGCAAGGCGGTCTCCTGATCGCCGCCGGCTCGATCGGCGGCCTGCTCGGCGCGTTCGCCGCCAACCGCCTGGTCGCCCGGATCGGCACCAACCGCACCCTCCTGCTGACCGGTCTGGAAGGCGTCTGCTGGCTGGCGATCCCACTCTGTCTGCTCGTCGCGCCCGCTCTCGTCCTGGTGGCGATCCGCGTCTGCGCCTCGGTCTGGTCGCCGATCTGGAACGTCCTGACCACCAGCATCCGTCAGCACCTCACCCCGCTCGCGCTGCAGAGCAGCGTGCACGCGACCGCCCGGACCATCACGTCCTCGACCATCCCCCTCGGCGCCGTCACCGGCGGCCTCGCGGGCGGCGTACTGGGCGACCGGCTCGGAACCTCCACCGGACTCGTCCTCGTCCTCGCGACGGGAGGTGTGATCGCGGGAGCCAGCGTGCTGTCGATCCGAAACGTCAGCCAGATCCAGGCCAGTCAGAACTGAGGGAGATCGTATGCGCCCCACTACGACCCGAACGCTGAACACCAAAGAGTTCGCGGACATCAAACACACCGTGTCCATCCGCTCGAAGGCCCGCAAGAACCTGCTGCTGGACCCCAGCTACGCCGCTCCGCTGCCGCAGGAGGTCAGCCTGCAGCTGACCTACCGCTGCAATCTGCGCTGTACCCACTGCTACCAGTGGAACGAGCAGGGCTTCTTCCGTGACTTCAGCGCCCAGAAGCAGAAGACCGAGCTCGACCTCGAGGTGATCGAGGACGTCCTGCGCACCACGGCGCCGGTCCGCTCGAAGCTGTTCCTCTGGGGCGGCGAGCCGCTGATGCACACCAAGTTCGATCAAGTCGCGGACTTACTCGTGAAGTATCCGCGGACCGTCAACATGTGCACCAACGGCCTGCTGTTCAAGCGCAAACTCGACGACCTGCTGAAGATCGGCGAGAACCTCAACCTGCTGGTCAGCCTGGACGGACTCGGCGAGGACCACGAGGCGCTCCGCGGCCGGGGCACCTTCAAGCGCACGATGGAGAACATCCAGCTGATGCTGGATCTCAAGCGCAAGGGCGAGTGGGACGGTGAGCTGTCGCTGTCGTGCATGGTCAGCCACGTCACCGTGCACAAGATGTACGAGTTCATGGAGTGGGCCGAGGAGCTCGGCGTGAACACCGTCTACTTCCAGTTCCCCTGGTACATCAGCCCTGAGGTGGCCGAGTCGATGGACCGGCTGTACGAGCAGTCCTTCGCCTGGCTGAAGCCGAGCACCGACACCAAGAAGCCGACCTGGCACAGCTACACCTACCAACTGCCCGCCGACCAACTGCCCGCGTTGCGGGACTCGATGACCCGCCTGGCGTCCCGCGCCTGGAACGTGCGGCTGCGCTACCAGCCGCAACTGGAGGACGACGAGGTCACCGACTTCATCCTCGGTACGTCGCGGCCGGCCCAGCACCGCAGCAAATGCCTCGCGGTCTCGAACCGGATGGAGGTGCACGCCGACGGCGCGGTCAGCTCCTGCAAGTTCTTTCCGGAGTTCGTGGTCGGCAACCTCTACGACCAGCCGGTGAACGAGTTGTGGCAGAGCGAGTCGTTCAAACAGGTCCGCCAGATCATGTCCGAGAACGGCATGATGCCGGTCTGCTCGAAGTGCATCCTCCTTTATCTGAACGGAGTCTGAGGTGGAGATCGAAGAACGCGTCAAGGTGGTTCTGGCCCGGGTGCTGGACAACGGCGTCACCGCCGAGGAGATCGGGCCGGAGGCGGACCTGGTCGAGCAGTACGGCCTCGACTCGCTGCAGACCATCACCTTCCTGCTGGCGATCGAGGACGAGTTCGACCTGGAACTCGACTATCCCAGCCTTCAGCTGGACGATCTCCGCTCGGTCCGCCAGTTCAGCACCTTCGTCGCCCGCCTGGCCGCGCCGGTGCAATGACCGACCACCTAGGACCTGACGACCCGGCCCCGCCCGCCGGACGCGAGCCCGCCAGACGCGAGCCAGCCAGACGCGAGCCAGCCAGACGCGAGCCGGCCGGCCGCGAACTGGCCGGCCGCGGCCGTGGACGGGTCGTCCGGTTGGGAACGTTCGACGCCGAGTCCTGGTGGCGCCCCGCCGACCTCGCCGCGCTGCCGGCGATCGGCGGTGGCGCCGGCGATCCCGCCGTCGACGCCATGGACGAGCTACTGGCCGGCTTCTGCCAGACGGGCGACCTGCTGATCACCCGACGGCCGATGAACACTGCTGTCCGCGAAGGGCTGGCCGCCGCCTTCGGCACCCGGTTCGATCACCTGGCGCTGGGCGATCCCGGCCCGGGACCGATCGAGCGGCACATCCTGGCCGACCAGCACGTGATGAACGACATCCGCGGCGCCACCATCACGCCGTACGCCGTCCTGCCGGACACCTGGACGCTGGCCGAGCAGCAGTTGCCGACCCCGGAGGTGGTTGCCCAGGTCAACTCGAAATCGTGGTCCAACGAACTGGTCCGGCAACTCGGTCTGCCCGGCGCCGGCCGGCTCGCCCGCAGCGTCGACGACCTGGTCGACGCCGTTACGGCTACTAAGTTCAAGGCTTTGATCAAGGACCCGTACGGCGTCTCCGGCCGCGCCCTGCTCGAGGTCCCCTCCCCCGGCGTCCTCAAAGCGATCGAGCGAGTACTGCGCCGGCAGGTCGCCGACGGCCGCCGCGTCGAACTCGTCGTCCAGGAGAAGTTCCACAAGCGCCACGACATCTCCGGCCACTTCGACCTCGACCGCGACGGCAGCTGGGAGTTCCTCGGCATCCAGCAGATGACGAACCGCGGCTTCCGTCACTTCGGTTCCAGCCCGGCCTGCGCGACCCTGATCGACCACGGCTGGTACGCCGAGACTGTGGCCGAGGTGCTGCCCTCGCTCACCGCCGCGGGCTACTGGGGTCCCGTCGGCATCGACTCCATGCTCCTCGACGACGGCACCTTGATCCCCATCCTGGAGATCAATGCCCGCCAATCCCTCGGCCTGCTGGCCATCCACCTCGACCGCCGGGCCACGCAGTACGGTCTGACCGGCCACCTCTGGCAACTGGAACTCAACCTCGCTCCCGGCGGCACCGTCGACAACGTGCTCGATGCCTTCGGCAACATCCGGTACGACGGCAGCGCCCGGCCGGGCGTCACGGTGCTCAACGGGAGCACCCTGACGGCCCCCGGTGGTCGCGTTCACGTCGCCATCTTCTGCGCCGCCGGTGAGCTCCACCGCTGGCGGCAACGCCTGCTGACCGAAGTGATCTCGGCCGGCCTGACACCACGAGGGATGACCGATGCCGCTTGAGATCGGCTTGATCGGAGCCACCGGGATCGCCGAACGCACCCTGCTCGACCAGGGTGCCGGCGTCAGAGCCGTCGCCGCGAGCGACCCCGTCCGCGCCAAGGAGTACGCCAGCAGGCACCGGATCCCGGTCGTGCACGAGACCTACGCGGCGCTGCTGGCCGATCCGGAAGTCGACGCCGTCTACATTTCTCTGCACAACTCCGCCCATCACCGCTGGGCCGTTCGCGCCGCCGTCGCCGGCAAGCACGTGATCGTCGAGAAGCCGCTGTGCCTCACCGCCGACGAGGCCGCCGAACTGTCGTTCGCCGCCACCGACGTGAAGGTGTTCGAGGCGGTCGCGACCATGGACCACCCCTGGCAGGAGACCGTTCACGACTTCGTCCACGAAGAGCCCCACGGCCCGTTGCTCGGGGCAACCACTCGGGTGACGTTCGCCGTCCCCGAGCCTGGCGGATACCGTGACCGGCCGGAGCTGGGCGGCGGCATCTTCTTCGACGTGGCGAGCTACTGGCTGCAGGCCGTCCAGGCGACGATCGGCCTGGATCCTGTCATCGCTGAGGGCCGGTCGGAGTTCGACGGCCCCAACGGCGTCGACCGGTCGTTCGAGGCATCGTTGCGCTGGGCAACCGGTGTGGAGGCGACCCTGACCGCCGGTGTCGGCAGCCAGCACGTCTCGGAGCACGTCTTTACCTTCGAGCGCGCCACGGTCAAGCTGCGGAACTTCCTCCGCCCGGTCGCCGGCGCCGTCCCACTGAACCTGATCGTCACCCCGTCCGACGGCGACCGCCGGGTGATCAGCTTTCCCGCGATCGCGTACTACGAGCGCCAGCTGGCCCGGATCCTCGACAGCTCCACCGACGACCTGGCGGCCGCAGTACCGCGGATCATCCTGATGGACGAGATCTACGCCGACGCCCGCCGCCGCAAGGAGAACGGATGAGCAACAAACGCCACCTCGATGCACAGGCCTTGAACGAAGTCCTGAACCAAGCCGGAGTCGACACCGACGGCGATCTCGAGATCACCGAGCTGACCGAGGGAACCTTCAACACCGTCTACCGGATCGGTGCTGACCTCGTTCTGAAGGTTTCGCCCGATCCCGCGGCGCCGGTGCTGACCTACGAGAAGGACCTGATCCGGACCGAAGCGCTCTTCTACGAAGCAGCTCGCGGCAAGGCGCCCGTTCCCGAGGTCGTGCACTCCGGCGATGACCACCTGCTGATGACCGCCCTGCCCGGTACGACGATGCAGGCGGTGACCGGTGCCGAGCGAGCCGTGCTGCGGCGTGAACTGGGCGGCATCGTCTCGACCCTGCACGAGGTGACCGGCCCCGGATTCGGCTACCCACAGAAGGGTCTGGTTCCCACCTGGAGCGCGGCTTTCCTGTCGATGATCGACGACGTCCTCGCCGATGCCAGCCGCTTCGGCGTGAAGCTCCCGCGACCGCCGGAGCAGCTCCGCCAGCTCGTCCTCGAACGCTTCGATCTTCTCGACGCGGTCCGGACGCCCCGGCTGATCCACTTCGACCTCTGGGACGGCAACATCCTGGTCGAGGACGGCCGGATCACCGGCCTGGTCGACGGCGAGCGCGCCTTCTGGGGCGACCCGGTCGCCGAGTTCGTCTCGCTCACCTTGTTCAGCACTTCGGTGGACGCCGATCTGCTGGCCGGCTACGGCGCCCTGGATCCCGGCGAGACCCTGTCGCTCTACCGCATCTACCTCTACCTGATCATGCTGATCGAGGGCACCCCGCGGGGCTACGCCGGCCCCGACCACGACGCGATGCTCCAACTGATTCTTCGGCACTTGAACAAAGAGCTGGACCGACTGTGATCGAGGTCCTGACCTCCGGCGTCGCGCTCGGCGTCCACGTCCCCGGCCTGCTCCTCGCCGACCGCGTCCAGGAGCAAGGCGGGGCGGCGAACGTCTCCGTCCTCGAGCGCCTGATGCCACCCGAAACTCTCACCACCACGGCCCGCTCCAAGCAGGCCTTCCATCGCAACTTCCGGGTCGCCCTGGCCGGACAGCAGCTCGCCCGCGACGCCTCCGTCTCCACCGAGGAGGCCGCCGTCATCGCATTGCTGGAGAGTTGGCGCGAGCGACAAGTGAGCCGGTTCGTCGTCTTCTCCGGCTTCTGGCTCCCGCTGGTCGAGCGCTACGCGGCGCAGTACGGCGAAGTGCCCGTCGATGTCTGCCACGTGGATTCGGTGCAGTCACCCTCGTTCGACAAAGCCGGTCCGACTTCCCTGCCCGTGCGGCACATCTGGCTGGCAGACGCCGACAACCTGACCATCCCCTGCAGTATCCCGGTCAGCCGCGACCAGCCGGTTCCGTGGAGCGACCGGAACCAGCGGCTTCTTGTACACGGTGGCGGCTGGGGCATGGGTACGTACCGCGAGCGCGCCGGCGACCTGCTTCAAGCCGGCTTCGAGCTCGACATGATCGCGTACGAGGACCGCGACCTCTCCACCGGCGGCGTCCGCTACTTCATGATCGATCCCGATTGGCACCCCTGGCTCGATGACGGCTACCCGCCCTTCGGGGAGGTGGTCACCGGCCGCCCGACCAGCTACCACCAACGCACTGGGCACCACGGCTCCTTCGACCTGTGTCGCCGGGCACTGGCGACAGTGAGCAAGCCAGGCGGTGGCACGCTGCTCGACTCACTGTGGTCTGCGACTCCGGCAGTACTGCTGGAGCCGTTCGGCGCTCACGAGCAGCGCAACGCCGACCTGTGGATTGAGCTGGGCTTCGGGATCTCCTTCGAGCAGTGGCAGCAGAAGGGGTTCGCAGTGGAGGTGCTGGCAGACCTGCACGAAGCTCTGCTCGCGGCCGACGTCCCCGACTACTCGCAGGCGCTGCTGTGAACGTCCCGACCTCGCTGTGGCAGACCTTCGCCCTGGAGATGGACGAACGCCGTCCCGGCTTCGCCAAGGGCCCGTGGTTCACCATGAACGCAGTACTCGCCCTGGACGGCGAACTGCGCGCAGACCTCCTGGCCGACGCCTTTCACCAACTGCAGCAACGCCACGAGGTACTGCGCACGGAGGTGCTCGACGAGCGCCTCCAACTGATCCACTCCGAGCCCCGCTCCGCCCTGGAGCTAGTCACCGAGCTCAGTTCGCATGCACCGGTAGAACTCGACCGGCCGATCCGGCTGCGCCTAGCCGGCAATCAGCTTGCGCTGCACCTCCATCACCTGGTGTCTGACCCAGCAACTCTCTGGGAGACAGTCAGCGAGCTAGCAGTCCTCTATACGGCCGCACTGGCTGGTGACGCCGTGCCGCCACCAGTTGCGCAGTACAGGGAGTACGCGACAGCCGAGGCCGAGCACGTACGCCGTACTCGCGCCGACGCCATCAACTGGTGGAACTCACGAGTGCGGGACGCCAAGATCTGCCCACAACCCAACAGCACCTCCCCCACGCAGCCTGCCGAGGCCCTGGCCTTCCGCGACGACCTGCTGGACCCCACTGAGGTCTCCCGAGTCGAGGAGCTGACCCGACGACACCGCAGTACGCCGCTCGTCACCTACCTGGCCGCGCTCGCCCACGGGATGGAGCCCCAGGTAGGACCGGGTGACACGTTGCTGTTCACCACTCTCTTCGGTAAGCGCGACCGACCTGAGTGGCAGCAGGTGCTCGGCCCCTGCATCGTGCCTTCCTACCTGGCCATCCCCAGAGGCAGCGGCTCGCTGGACGCCGACGTAGGTGCCATGCGGGAAGCAGTAGTCGGCTGCAGCCGCTACTCGCGCTACCCGAACGCGCAGATCTACGAGACCGTCGACAGCCCGCAGCGGACGCCGTTCTTCGAGTACGTCCCGCAGCAGTGGCCTGCAGGCTTCGCCTTCGGGCCGGTCAACGCAGTAGTGACCGCAGCAGCCGGGCCGAAGGACACAGGGCTGGCCGACGCGCTCGCGATCCGGGTACGCACCAGGACGGACGGCGTACTCACAGGCCACTTCAGTGCCGACGGCACCGACTGGAGTGAACCGCTGGTGCATCAGGTGCGGACAGGGTTCCGCAGTTATCTCCTCCACGAAGAGGGGAGCTAGCACTACCCCTTGAGGCTGCTCAGCTCCCTGGGGAGCGCGGCCGCGTCTCCGTAGCGTCGACTCCGTCAGTCGGACAGCTATGAGGGGTCAGCCATGAGGCGCAAGCAGGAACAGTTCAGCAGGTCGAACGACTCGGTCGTGCTGAGCGACGTACGCCGGGTCTATGGCAAGGGCGGCAACGCCGTCACCGCGCTCGACGGCATCAGCATCAGCTTCGCGCGCGGCACGTTCACCGCCGTGATGGGGCCGTCGGGTTCGGGCAAGAGCACCTTCCTGCACTGCGCGGCCGGACTCGACCGGCCGACCTCGGGCACCGTCGCGATCGACGACGTACCGCTGGCCGGCCTGAACGAGCGGCAGCTCACCGAGCTGCGCCGCGAGCGGATCGGCTTCGTCTTCCAGTCGTTCAACCTGCTGCCCGCGCTGACGGTCTGGCAGAACGTCACCCTTCCGCAGGAGCTCGACGGCCGCCGCGCGAACAAGGCCGCCGTCCGCGAGGTTCTCGACCGCGTCGGCCTCAGCGGGAAGCACAAGAGCCGTCCGGGCGAGCTGTCCGGCGGTCAGCAGCAGCGCGTCGCGATCGCCCGCGCCCTGGTCGCGCGGCCCGCGGTCATCTTCGCCGACGAACCGACCGGCGCACTGGACACCCAGACCGCCGCCGACGTGCTCGACCTGCTCCGCGAGCCGGTCCGTACCCAGGGCCAGACCGTCGTGATGGTGACCCACGACCCCGTCGCGGCCTCGTACGCCGACCAGGTGGTCTTCCTGGCCGACGGCGTGCTGGCGGGCAGCCTGCTCTCGCCGACCGCCGAGCAGGTCGCCGACCGGCTCACTCATCTCGGCGCCCGCGCTCGCGCGGCCCGCAACTCTCACACCGCCGCGGACGCCCTCGCCACCGGGGCGGTCGGGCGATGATGCGTCTGGCCGTCCGCACACTGCGCTACCGCAAGAGCGGTTTCCTCGCCACGTTCATCGCCGTCGTCTTCGGTACGGCGATCGTGCTCGCCTGCGGCGGGCTGATGGAGACCGGTATCCGCTCCAACGTCGCTCCGGAGCGGCTCGCCGGTGCTCCGATCGTGGTCACCGGCGACCTCAGCCACCATCGCCCTGGCGAGGAGGACCCGACCCCGCTCACCGAGCAGGTCGGCGTCCCCGAGTCGGTGGCAGCCCAGATCCGTTCGCTGGAAGGCGTTACCGACGTCATCGGCGACCAGACCTTTCCCGCGCCGGTCACCTTGAACCAAGGCTTCAACCAAGGTGAAGGCCACAACTGGGCCTCGGCAGTCCTGGCTCCGTTCCGCCTCACCTCCGGTACCGCGCCGAGCAACGGCGACGTCGTACTGGACGAGACGACCGCGAAGCAGCTCGACGCCAAGGTCGGCGGCAAGGTGAACCTGCTGGTCGGTGGCCAGCAGACCGCCTTCACCGTCAGCGGGATCGCAGCCGGACCGGCCGGGCACACGTTCTTCTCCGACGACGAGGCGAGCCGTATCGCCAACCGGCCGGGCCGGGCCGCGGCGCTCGGCGTACTGGTTGCTCCGGGCACCGACCTGGAGGCGTTGCAGAAGAAGATCGAGGCAACCGCCGACATCTCGGCGATGACCGGTCTCGACCGGGGCGAGGTCGAGCACCCGGACGTGGCGGTCAAGAAGGTCATGCTGATCTCGGTCGCGGGGTCGTTCGGTGGGATCGCGACCATGACGATGATGTTCGTGGTCGCCTCGACGCTGGCCCTGGCCGCGCAGCACCGGCAGCGCGAGTTCGCGTTGCTGCGCAGTATCGGGACCACCCCCGGCCAGGTCCGGCGGATGATCCTCGGCGAGGCGATGCTGGTCTCGCTGCCCGCGGTCCTGGTCGGCGTTCTCCCCGGCGCGCTGCTCGGCCGGTTCCTCCTCGAACGGCTCTCCGCCAACGGGGTCGCGTCGCCGGACGTGACCTTTTATCAAGGCCTGATCCCGTTCGCGGCCGGCGCGGGTGCCGCGGTACTGGCCGCGATCGGCGCCGGCCTGATGGCCTCCCGCCGGTCGGCCAGGATCCGCCCGGTCGAGGCGCTGGTCGAGGCGTCGCTCCAGGCCAAGTGGTTCAGCTGGCCGCGGCTGATCACCGGAGTGCTCTTCGTCAGCGGCGGCCTGGCCCTGATGATCATCACGGCCACCGTCATGACCGGTCCGCTGGCCGGCGCGACTGCCGGTCCCGCGGTGCTCTGCTGGGCGATCGGTCTCGCCGCCCTCGGCCCGCTGGTCACCAAGGCCGTGCTCTCGATCGTCCGCTGGCCCTTGTACGCCGTCACCCGGGTGAACGGCCGGCTCGCGATCCTCAACGTGACAGCCCGGTCCGTCGCGATGTCCGCCGCGGTGATGCCGGTCATGCTGGCCGTGGGGATCGCCACCGCCAACATCTACATGCAGACCACCAACGTGGACGCGTCCGAGAAGGCTTTCACCAAGGACCTCCGTGCTGACGCGGTACTCGTCTCGGCTGCTGCCGGTCTCTCACCGACGCTGCTGCCCAAGGTGCAGGCGTTGCCTGGCGTCGCGAGCGCTTCCGAGTACGTCACCAGCCTGGGCGTCATCGACGAGCCGCGGCATGCCCCCTTCGACGAAGAAGGCGCACTCCTGCAAGGCGTCTCACCTCAGGGCGAGGACGGTACGGCGCCGGTTCGGCTGACCTCGGGCTCCCTCGAAGGACTGACCGGCAACACGGTCGCCCTGCCCGACCGGGTGGCGGACAAGATCGATCGTCACGTCGGGACAGCGATCAAGATGACGCTCGGCGACGGTACGCCGGTGGAGCTGCGCGTCGTCGCCACCTTCGCCGCCGAGCGTGGCTACGAGAGCATCGTGCTCCCCGCTGATCTGGTCGCCGCTCACACGACCAACCGGCTGGCCCCGCAGATCCTGGTGCGAGCCGAGCCCGGCGCCTCGATCGGACCGGCTCTCAGCAAGTTGGCGGCGGCGACTCCCGGCGTACAGGTCGCTGATCGGGAGGCGTTGATCGCCGGCAACGGCGAGGACCTGCAAACCCAGGCCTGGATCAACTACCTGCTGGTCGGCATGCTGATCGCCTACACCGCCGTCTCGGTCGTCAACACGCTCGCCTCGGCGACGGTTCGCCGGCGCCGCGAGTTCGGACTTCAGCGGCTGACCGGCTCGACTCGAGCCCAGGTCCTCCGGATGCTTTCCACCGAAGGTGTCCTGGTCGCCGTGGCCGGCATCGTCCTGGGCACGCTGGTCGCGCTGGCCACGCTGCTGCCCTACGCCGCGGCGGTCTCCACCTCCGCGGCTCCCAGCGGACCGATCTGGATCTACCTGGTGATCATCGCCATCGCCTTCGTGCTGACGATGCTCTCCACGCTGATCCCGGCCACCAAGTCGCTGGCCACCCGCCCCGCCGAGGCCGCTGCCCGCGCCGACTGACACCGGCGGCAGCACCTCAGCGAGGAACTGGGGCTTCAGCAGGAAACCACCTGCTGAAGCCCCAGAACTGTTCGACGAGCCAGGGACACACGCCTAGTGGGCCGGGATCGGCTCGGCGACCGGCTGCAGGGCGATGGTGGTCGCCTGGATCAAGGCGGCGTGCTTGCGAAGCCACGCCGAGACGGGCAGCTGCAGGTCCTCGAAGTCCTTCTCTTCCAGCGTGACCGGCGGCGTCGGCACACTGGCACCGAGCTCGGCGAGAACCGGACGCAGATGCAGATCGGCCAGCAGTTTGTGGCTCGCTGCCGCTGATACCGTCACCGGCACCACCACCGAACCGGCCAGCGCCTGATGCGGCAGCACGTCGAGGAAGCTCTTCAGCAGTCCGGTGTAGCTGCCTTTGTAGACCGGCGTGGCCAGGATGATCACCGAGGCCGACGAGACCAGCTCGATCGCGCTCTCCAGCGCTTCGCGGTCCTTCTCGGCCGCGTCGTCCCCCTGGAAGATGGCCGGGGCGAAAGTGACCAGGTCCACCAGTTCGTCGATCCGGTACGGCGTACCGAGCTCGGAGGCGAGCAGCTCCGCGACAGAAGCAGCCGCCGCGGCGGTGCGGGAGCCCGGTTTGGGATTCCCCACCACGGTGACGACGGATTGCGGCCAGACCGGCAAATCGGGAACGAGCCTCGGCTCGAAGGCGGCTGAAGGCATCGGGACGCGACTCCTGAGGTTCGGAAGTGAGGTCTCGAGCCTAGCCAAAGTCGAGCTGGCTACTCGACTTTCTCATCTGCTGAACTTCTGGACCTGATCTTGACAACCACGAACCACGTCACCGCGCCCACGGCGCCGGCCAGAACGACGTATTGCAGCACCCCGACCGACGACTCCACCACGTGCCACTTCTCGCCCAGCGCATACCCGGCGATGATCAGCGCCGAGTTCCAGACGAGACTCCCGAACGCCGTCAGCGCCAGGAACAACGGCAGCGCCATCCGCTCGACTCCGGCCGGGACCGAGATCATGCTCCGGACGACCGGCACCAGCCGGCCGAACAGCACCGCCTTGGCGCCGTGCCGGTTGAACCAGTCCTCCGCCTTGTCGACGTCCTCCAGCTTGACCAGCGGCAGGCGCCCGATCAGCGCGCGCGTCCGGTCACGGCCCAGCAGGGCGCCGACGCCGTACAGCGCCAGGGCGCCGACGACCGACCCGAGGGTCGTGAAGATAATGGCGCTGACCAGCCCGAGATCACCCCGGTTGGCCGCGAACCCGGCCAGCGGCAGGATCACCTCGCTGGGCAGTGGCGGAAAGAGGTTTTCGAGCGCCACGGCAAGCCCCGCGCCCGGGGCGCCCAGCTTCTCCATCATCTCGATGGCCCAGCCGGCCACACCGTCGGTCGGTTGCTGCGTTGCCTGCGCAAGTGCGCTCATCATCACCTGGTTCGTCGGGGTCATGGCGTCGACACTAGGTCCGCGAACCTTTCGCGCACCCTGCGGTCGACCGTCGTGTTTCCTCGGCTCTCCCACAGTACAGAACTGTGGAAAACCACAGTCCGCTGCCGTCCTGTGTCCACTAACGTGGCCCGCATGCGGAATCGCCTGGTAATGCGAGCGGGGACGACCCTGGCGGGGGTCGTGCTCGGCGCGATGCTGGCCTGGGTGGAGCTCGCCTTCCTGGTGATCTCCGCGATCGGCCTGTTGCCGGTGATCGCGGTGCCCCGCTCCCGGCCGCGGGTGGTCGGTTTCGTCCATCGCTGGGCCCGGCCGCTCGCGGCGCTGGAGCAGCGACGGCTGACCGGCTTCCACCAACTGCCCGACCTCGGCCCGTACTCCGACCGCGCGGCCTTCCGCTACATCTCCCGGCGCTGGCCGATCGGCATGCTCGGCGGCTTCGTCCTGCTGCTGCTCCTGCTCGGCTTGATCGTGGCCGTCTCGATGCTCTCGGCCTTCGTCCTGAACGGGCACTGGGCGTTCCTCGAGGACGGCGGCCGGGTCACCGTCTCCTCGCTCGCCGTCGTCGCTGTCCCAGGGCTCGTCCTGCTCTATCTGAACGTGATGGGCATCGTCGGCGTGCCGGTCCTGGACGCGCGATTGGCCCGGCGCTACCTGGCTCCGTCGACGGAGGAACTGCTCGCGCGACGCGTGTCCGAGCTGACCCTCAGCCGGGCCGAGGTGGTCGAGGTGGTCAACGACGAACGCCGCCGGATCGAGCGCGACCTGCACGACGGGGTGCAACAACGTCTGGTCGCGCTCGGGCTGCTGCTCAGCCGTGCCCGGCGGGCCGACGATCCGGCCCGCGCCGCGGAGCTTGTGCGGCAGGCGCACGAGGCATCCGAGCAAGCGCTGGACGACCTGCGCGAGGTCGCCTGGCGGGTGTACCCGACGGTGCTCGACCAGCTCGGGCTGCGTGACGTCATCGCAGTACTGGCGGAGCGATCGAGCATCCCGGTGACACTGCACTACGACCTGTCCGAGCGACCGCCGGTCGCCGTCGAGACAGTCGCCTACTTCGTGGTCTCCGAGGCCGTCACCAACGCGGCAAAGCACTCCGGCGCCACCGAACTGAAGGTCAGCCTCGCCCGGAGCGCCGATTCGCCGGACAACCACGACCAAAACCAACGGACGGGATCGGGCCGATTGGTCGTCTGCGTCTCCGACAACGGCGGCGGCGGTGCTGATCCGGCCGGTCGCGGCCTTGCAGGCCTGGCAGGACGAGTCGCCGCCGGCGACGGACTCTTCACCGTCGACAGCCCCGTCGGCGGCCCGACCATCGTGAGAGCGGAGCTGCCATGCGGGTGATGCTCGCCGAAGACCACGTCCTGCTCCGCGCCGGCCTGGATCTGGTCTTGCTGGAGGAAGGCCACGAGGTGCTCGCCTCGGTCGGCGACGCCGAGTCCCTGCTGGCAGCGATCGAGGCCCTGGCCGCGCCTGATGCCGGCATCAGCGCCGACACCAGCGCCGACACCAGCGTCGACATCGGCGCTGGCGCTGGCACGGGCACCAGCACGGGCACGGGCACCAGCACTGGGACTGGCACTGGCACTGGCACGGGCACTGGCACCAGCACTGGCACGAGCACTGGCACTGGCACGGGCACTGGCACTGGCACGAGCACTGGCACGAGCACGAGCATTGGCGCTGGCGCTGGCGCACCTGGCACCACCCCAGACGCCGACGCCAGCCCGCCCGGCGCAATCGCCGGCGCATCGGGCGCATCCGGCGTTCCCATTACCGCCTTGCCCGACGTGGTGGTGATCGACGTCCGCATGCCCCCGACCCATACCGACGAAGGCATCCGGGCCGCCCTGACCATCCGGCAGAAGTGGCCAACGGTCGGCGTGCTCGTGCTCTCGCAGTACGTGGAGAAGGCCTACGCGACCGAGCTGATCACCTCCGGTCAGGACCGCGTCGGGTATCTGCTGAAGGACCGGGTGATGCGCATCGAGGAGTTTCTGCAAGCGCTGGAGCGGGTCGGAACCGGCGGCGTCGCCTTCGATCCCGAGATGATCCGGCAACTCCTGGCTCGCACCACCCACACCGATCCACTCAGTCGCCTGACCCCGCGCGAGCACGACGTACTGGCAGCGATGGCCGAGGGCCAGGTCAACGCGACCATCGCCGACCAGCTCTTCATCTCCCAGAGCGCGGTCGAGAAACACATCAACTCGATCTTCGACAAGTTCGAGCTCAACCACGTCTCCGGCTACAGCCGAAGGGTCCTCGCCATCCTCCGCTACCTCGGCACCTGAAGCCGCTCGATGCCCGTCCCGGTCAGCCGCTCCGGCCGCCGCCCAGTCAGCAACAGCAGCAACCCAGCCACCGGTCCGCGGATCTCATCCCCAGCACCCACCGACCAATCGATGTCAGAGGCAACCAATCTGACGCCGGCCAACCGCTGACGAGCCCGGAAAGGAAACGACTTCCTCCACACCCGGTCCGCCGCGACCACCGCCGCTTCGACGGGCATCTCGTGCGACCGGCCGAGTGGCAGCACGATGTCCTGGGTATGAACCAGCACGTCCAGCAGCGGATCAACGACCGTGGTACCGAGCGGACGCCGCCGCGACCCGGCGAACCGCGAGTACTGCGCGACGATCTCCTCCCCCGAGCACCGCGCCCCCGCCCGCCGCGCCTCCTCGAACACGAACCGGTTGAAATCCCCGCGCGCCCGAACCATCCCGCCGAGGACCGGGAGCACCCGCGCCTGCGGGGACGAGATCACGTGCGCCGCGACCTCCCGCACCGTCCACCCCGGACAGACCGACGGCGCCGACCACTCGGCCTCGGTCAGCCCGGCGAGCACCTCGGCCAAGGCGGCGCGCTCCGCGTCGACGTACCGCCAGATCTGTTCGGCCTCCATGACGCATCCTCCAGAACTAGTCAGTTCCTCTGACCAAATTAGACAGCTTCTCTGACTACCGGTCAAGATGGCGAGGTGCCGGACGACGACGTGAACCTCGGGCTGCTGCTGTTCATCCCCTACCGCGCGCTGGAGAATCGCGTCTTCGAGCGGCTCACGGAGGCCGGTTTCGACGACATCACCCCGGCCCAGGCTCGGGTGTTCCAGCGGATCAGCTCGAGCGGCACCCGGCTGACCGCTCTCGCCGAACAGGCCCAGATCACCAAACAGACCGCCGGCTTCCTGGTCGACCAGTTGGAGCGGGCCGGCTACGTTCGCCGCGTGCCGGACCCGACCGACGCCCGTGCTCGCCTCGTGCAGATCGCCGACCGCGGAGCCCAGGCCATTCCGATCGCCGCCGCCGTGGTCGCCGAGGTCGAAGCCGAGTGGATCGCTCACCTCGGCGCCGGTCAGGCCGCTCAGCTCCGGCGCGCGCTGACCTCGCTGTGCGCCATCACCGATCCCTACCTCTCCGCCTGACCAGGGTTATATTCCTGGCATGGCAACTACGTTCGAGGTGCTGGCCGAGCCTCGGCGACGGCAGATCCTCGACCTGCTCCGCACCGGTGAGCGGCCGGTCGGCGACCTGGTCGACGCGCTCGAACTGAGCCAGCCCGCCGTCTCCAAGCACCTGAAGGTCCTGCGCGACGCCGGTCTGGTGGAGGTCCGTCAGGACGCCCAGCGCCGCTGGTACCGGCTTCGGCCGGCCCCACTGCTCGAGATCGACAGCTGGCTGGAGCCCTACCGCGAGCTGTGGCGCGGACGTCTGGACGCGCTCGAGGCACATCTCGATACGATGCCGTGATGCACACCGCCGAGCAACGGGCCCGCCGCTGGGGAATTCGCGGCCGACGGGTCGGGACGACCGATCGGGCCGGCAAGTTCGTCCAGGACGTCAACTTCGCCCTGCTCTTCCCCGCCCCGAAGCCACTGGCTCCTTCCCTGTGGGAAGTCGTCACCGACGAGGACGACGAACCGTGGGTCAACGGGATGGGCGAGTACGAGCAGAAGGTGTGGACCTGGAAGGACGAGCTGCCCAGCAAGGGGCTCGCCTGGCACGGCGCCTTCATCGGCGGCCGGAGCACCTTGCTGTCACCCGCGCTGCTCGCCGCGCTCTACACCGGCGAGGGCAAGCCGGATGATCACGAGCAGTTCGATCTCTCCCCCGCCGCCCACGAACTGGCCGCCGCGCTGGCGCTCGAGCCGCAGACCAGTGCCTTCCTGCGCGAACTGCTCGGCGACAAGAACAAGTACCAGCGCGCGATCGGCGAGCTTCAGAAGAACCTGCTGGCCACCACGGCCGGGGTCCAGGAGCAGAACAACGGCTGGCCGGCCACGCTGATCAACCTCACCAGCGACCAGTTCGAGGTCGGCGGCAGCACCGACCACAGCGAGGCTGCCCGGTTGTACCTCGACACAATGCTGGACATCACCCCGGCAGAGCTGGCCCGCGCCTTCCGCTGGTCGACCCCCAAGGCCCGCGAACTCCTGACCGAACTGGTGGACGACGGCGAAGCCATCACCGAGGACGGCCGCACCTACCACCGCCCGAGCTGACCGCCGGCTCAGGCGCTGCCGCGGAGCTCCAGCCTGGTCTCGACGATGATCTGGGTCTCCGCGGGCTCTTCACCGGCCAGCTGCGCCAGCAGCAGCCGGGTCATCTCGCGGCCCATCTCCTCGGTCGGCTGGAAGACCGACGTCAACGGCGGATCGGAGTGCCGCCCGCCCGGAGACCCGTCGAAGCCGATCACCGCCACATCCTCCGGAATCCGGCGCCCGGCACCTTTCAGCACCCGCATCGCCCCGAAGGCCATCGGATCGGAAGCAGCGAAGACGGCATCCAGCTCAGGCTCCCGGTCCAGCAGCGCCGCCATCGCCTTGGCCCCGCTCTCCTCACTGAAGTCCCCGTACTCGACCAGCTCGTCACCGACCACCTGACGGAAACCCTGCAGCCGCGCGAGTCCCGCAGACATGTCCTGCGGCCCGGCTACACACGCGATTCGCCGGCGGCCCTGCTCCAGCAAGTACTGCGCCGCCTGCCGCGCGCCGGTCGCATTGTCGGCGTCCACGAACGGCATCCCGCCAAGCTCCAGCTCACCGGCCGACCCGGCCAGCGGCTGACCGCACAGCACCAGCGGAAGTCCACTGGCCCGCACCTTGGCCGGCAACGGATCGTCGGCGTGCTGCGAGAGCATCAGCACCCCGTCGACGTGTTCCCTGGTCAGGAACCGGCCGGCCCGCTCGCGCTCGGCCGAACTCTGCACCATCGACAACCACAGCTGCAACGGCGTCTGTGCCATCGCGGAACTGATCCCGCGGACGATGCCGGCGAAGTACGGCTCGGTGAAGAGCCGCTCGCCCGGTTCGGAGATCACCAGCGCCACACAGTCGGTGCGCCTGGTGACCAGGTTGCGGGCCGCCCGGTTCGGGACGTACCCCAGTTCGTCGATGGCCTTGAGCACCGCCGCCCGGGCCGCGGGACTGACCTGGGACGACCCGTTGACCACCCGCGAAGCGGTTCCCCGCCCCACCCCCGCCCGGGCCGCGACGGTTTCGATGGTGGGACGGGGTTCGGTCATGTCGCTAGTGTCCCGTAAGGGAGGCACCTTGCCTGCCCCGGATCAGATCGCCGTACCAGAACGCGCTGCTTTTGGGCGTCCGCTTCTGCGTCTCGTAGTCCACGTGGACCAGGCCGAACCGGCGCGAATATCCCCACGACCACTCGAAGTTGTCGAACAGCGACCAGCAGAAGTAGCCGCGCAGCGGAACGCCTGCTTCGATCGCCGTCCGGCAGGCCCGCAGGTGCCCGTCCAGATAGCTGACCCGTTCGGCGTCGCGGACCAGGCCGTCCGGGTCGGGCTCGTCGGCGAAGGCCGCGCCGTTCTCGGTGACGTAGAGCGGCACCGGCGGATACTCCTCGGCGACCCGCTCGAGTACTTCGGTCAGCCCGGCCGCGTAGATCTCCCAGCCCATCGCCGTGACCGGGAGGTCGCCCTTGACGAAGCCCACGTGCTCGCTGCCGGGCCACGGCGAAGCCCCACTCCCGGCTTCACCGCCGTGTCCGTCGCCGCCCACGGCCGGCCGGCCGGTCACCAGGTGCCGGCTGTAGTAGTTCACCCCGAGCATGTCGAGGGGAGTCGAGATGGTCGCCAGGTCGCCGTCGCGCACGTGGGAGAAGTCGGTAACCCCGGCCAGATCATGGACCACGTCGGCCGGATACGAGCCACGCAGTACGGGGTCGAGGAAGAAGCGGTTCTGGAGCCCGTCGATCCGTCGCGCTGCG
The DNA here is from genome assembly GCF_027627575.1 of Kribbella sp. CA-293567. Classification (NCBI taxonomy): domain Bacteria; kingdom Bacillati; phylum Actinomycetota; class Actinomycetes; order Propionibacteriales; family Kribbellaceae; genus Kribbella; species Kribbella sp. CA-293567. The sequence goes on along the minus strand of NZ_CP114065.1, from coordinate 2,103,940 downwards.
TCCAGGTCGACGTCCCACTCTCCCGCGGGCAGCACGTCGTACAGGTTGATCGTGATGCCGACCTGCTGTCCGGCGGAGCGCAGCAGGCCTGCGGCCAGGCCGTGCCCGAGCATCAGGTGGTGCCCGGCGCGGACGGAAGCGGCGGCATCCTGCCGGCCCGGCGCGTGGAGGCCGGAACCGTAGCCGAGGAAGGCCGAGCACCAGGGCTCGTTCAGCGTCGTCCACTGCCGGACCCGGTCACCCAAGGCCGTGGTGATCGCGCCCGCGTAGTCGGCGAACCGCTCCGCGGTGTCCCGCTCGGGCCAGCCCCCGGCATCCTCCAGCGGTTGCGGCAGATCCCAGTGGTAGAGCGTCGGCCACGGCTCGATGCCGGCGGCAAGCAGTTCGTCGATCAACCGCGAGTAGAAGTCCACTCCGGCCTGGTTGAGCGCGCCGCGACCGCTCGGCTGGACCCGCGGCCAGGCGATCGAGAACCGGTAGGCCTGCAGGCCCAGGTCCCGCATCAGCCGGACGTCGTCGCGGAAGCGCTGGTAGTGCTCGATCGCGACGTCGCCGGTCTCACCACCCAGCACCCGGCCGGGGGTGTGCGAGAAGGTGTCCCAGATCGACGGCCCTCGTCCGTCGACGGCCACCGCCCCCTCCACCTGGTACGCCGCGGTGGCGGCGCCGAAGAGGAATCCGGTGGGGAAGTCCAGCCCGGTGGACGGTTCGGTCCGGCTGTCGGTTGTCACGACTTGATCGCACCTTCCATGATGCCGCCGATGATCTGGCGGCCGAACAGGATGAACACCGCCAGCAGGGGCAGCGTGGCCAGGGCCGTCGCCGCGAAGACCTGCGCGTAGTCGGTGTAGTACGCCGTCGCCAGCAGGCTGAGCGACAGCTGGACGGTCGGGGTGTTGGCGTCGAGTACGGCGTACGGCCAGATGAACTCGTTCCAGGTCTGCATGAAGGTCAGCAGCCCGAGCACGGCCGCGGCGGGGCGCAGTACCGGCAGGACGACGTTCCAGTAGATCCGGAAGGTCGAGCAGCCGTCCACCCGGGCAGCCTCGACGAGCTCGTCGGAGATCGCCTCGGCGGCGTACTGGCGCATCATGAAGACGCCGAACCCGCTCACCAGGAAGGGCACGATCACCGCCTGCAGGGTGCCGTTCCAGCCGATCTTGACCATCAGCATGTAGAGCGGGATCAGCCCCAGCTGGACCGGCACCATCATGGTGCCGACGATCACCAGCAGCAGCCCGTTGCGGCCGCGGAACCGCAGCTTGGCGAAGGCGAAGCCGGCCAGCGTGGAGAAGAACACCACCGACAGGGTCACCACGCTGGAGACCACCAGCGAGTTCACCAGTCCGTAGGCGAACGCCGCATGCTCGTTGGCGAAGACCCGGCCGACGTTCGCACCGAACTCACCACCCGGCAGCAACGGCGGCGGGACGTCGTTGATCACGTCGTTGGACCGGGTGGCCACGACGAACATCCAGTAGATCGGGAACAGCGACGTCAGGCAGCCGACCACCAGCGCCAGGTACGTCAACGGGCTGGTGCGCCACAGCCGGACCGAGGCGGCCTTCATCGCGCTCACCTCGCGGCCCGCCGGATCAGCAGCAGGTTGACCAGCGAGAACACCACGATCAGGCCGAACAGCGACCACGCGATCGCGGCACCGTAGCCGTACTGGAAGCGCTGGAACGCCGTCTCGTACATGTACATCGTGACGGTCTGGAACTGCCCGAGGGTACCGCCGAGCATCTTGCCGTTGCCGAAGATCACCGGCTCGGTGAACAACTGCAGTCCTCCGATCGTGGAGATGATCACGGTGAACACCAGCGTCGGGCGCAGCAGCGGCACGGTGATCCGCCAGAACTGCTGCCACGGCGCCGCACCGTCCAGGGACGCGGACTCGTACAGGTCCTTCGGGATCGCCTGCATGGCACCGAGCAGGATCAGCGTGTTGTAGCCGGTCCAGCGCCAGTCGACCATCACGGCGATCGCGATCCAGCTGGACCAGGTGTTGGCCTGCCAGTCGACCGCGTCCAGCCCGAACGTGGTGATCAGGTAGTTGACCAGGCCGACGTCGCGGGCGAAGAGCTGCCCGAAGACGATGCCGACCGCCGCCACCGAGGTGACGTTGGGGATCAGCACGCCCATCCGGAAGAACGTCCGGGCGCGGATCTTGCGGTTCAGCAGGTTGGCCACGGCCAGCGCCATCAGCAACTGCGGCACGGTCGCGAGCAGAAAGATGCCGACGGTGTTCTTCAGCGCGTTCCAGAAGTCCGGATCGGCGAACAGCGCGGTGTAGTTGGCGAAGCCGACGAACGTGTGCTCACCGATCAGGTGCCAGTCGTGCAGCGACACCCAGCCGGTGTAGACCAGCGGGAACGCCCCGAAGATCGCGAACAGGACGAAGAACGGCGCGATGAAGAAGTACGGCGCGAACTTCACGTCCGCGCGGGTCAGCCGGGAGCGCCAGGGAACCCGGTCGCCGGCGGCACGCGCTGCCGCCGACGACCGGATGACGCTGGAAGAGGTCACTTCGCCTCTTTGGCAGCGCTCTTCAGCGCCTGCTGCCAAGCCTTGTCGGAGGTGAGCTTGCCCTGCTCGACGGCCTGCATGGCCGGTTCGAAGGCGCGTTCCTTGATCGCCTGGTGCTTCGGCCCGAGGACGACCGGCTTCAGCGTCTTGGCACCGGCACCGAAGATCTGGCCGACCGGGGCCTGGGAGAAGTAGTCGTTGGTCAGCGCCAGGAACGCCGGGTCGTCGAGCGCCTTCGGCGACGACGGCAGCGGGCCGGCCTCCTTGAACGCGCCCACCTGACCGTCCGGGCCGGTCAGGAACTTGGCCAGCTCGTAGGCCTCCTTCGGGTGCTTGCTCTGCGTCGGTACGGCGAGCCAGGAACCGCCCCAGTTGCCACCGCCACCAGGCACCGCGGCAACGTCCCACTTGCCGGCGTTGGCCGCGCCGGAGTTGGTCTTGATGATCCCGAGCATCCACGACGGGCACATCGTGGTCGCGAAGCTGCCGTTCTTGAAGCCGGCCTCCCAGTCCTTCGACCAGGTCGCGATCTTGGCGCTGACGCCTTCCGACACCATCTTCATCGAGGTGTCCCAGGCCTGCCGGACGGCCGGGTTGGACTCGGCGATCAGCTTGTTGTCACGGTCGTAGAAGTTGGTCTCACCGGCCTGCGACAGCATCGCGCTGAAGCTGGTGGTGACCGAGTCGACGAACCCCTTGGCGCCGGTGTTCGCGGCGGTGAACTTCTTGCCGGTGACGATGAACTCGTCCCAGGTCGGCCACAGCTTCGACACCGCGTCGCGGTCGGTCGGCAGCTTCGCCTTGGCGAACAGGTCCTTGCGGTAGCAGACGGCCAGACCGCCCACGTCGGTGCCGAGCCCGATCAGCGGCCCGTCGGCACCGGCCTTGCCGAGCTCCCACTTCCACGGCAGGAAGTTGCCCTGCTGGTCGGCCGCGCCGTGGTCGAGCAGGTTGACGAAGTTCTGCGGCTGGGTCTTGAACTCGTTGAGGATGCCCTCCTCGAGCGCGACCACGTCCCCCGCACCGGTGCCGGCGGCCAGGTACTGGGTCAGCTTCGGCTTGTAGTCGTCGAGCTTCTGCACACTGCGCAGCTCGACTTTCACGTTCGGGTGACTCTGCTGGTACTGCTCGACCAGCGCCTTGTAGCCGAAGTCGCCGAACGTGTCGACCACCAGGTTGACCTGGCCGGTCTGTCCGTCCGCGACCGGCTTGGCGTCCGTGTTCTTGCTGCATGCCCCGACCATCCCCATGGCCGTCACGGCAGCCACCGTGACCACCAGGAACCGCTTCGTCTGGCTCATCGCCTGACCCCTCCTCGCTGCTCTTGAGCGCCCCATCTGGGAGCGCTCCCAAGAGCATCGGGGCCGGTCGGGGGCCTGTCAAGAGCTCAGTGGGAGCGTTCCCAAATCGAGTCCGAGGCGGCCCGAGGGGTCAGGCCACGAGGTCAGTGCAGCTCGGCCAGGTCGAAAACGTTTCCGTCCGGGTCGGCCAGCGTGATCCAGTGCGTGCCGTACTCGTTGTGCTCGCCGACCCGCTTGGCGCCGAGCCCGACGATCCGGTCGACCTCGGCGGCCCAGTCGGCGGTACCGAAGTCGAGGTGCAACCGGTTCTTCCCCGACTTCGGCTCGGGCACCTGGAGGAACATCAGCGCGAGCCCCTCGCCACCCTTGTTCACGGTCGCGAAGAATTCGTTGCCGTCAGCATCGACCGTGGTGTTCAGTACGCCGGCCCAGAAGGCTGCCAGCTCGGCCGCGTCGGTGCAGTCGAAGACGACCTGCTCGAAGATGATGGACATGGTTCAGCCTTTCGGAACGGGGATCCGCTGGATCGGCCAGCAGATCTCGGTACGGAACTCGGTCTCGTCGACCCCGTCGCCGGGGCCGACCAGGTACAGCTCACGGATCGGCCCGGGCGCCACCTCGCAGTACTCCGCGACGTGGCTGCCGAGCGCTCCGTAGGTGCGGTCGAAGTCGGTGAACGACCCCTCGTGCCGGGTGATCGCGAAGTAGCTCGCGGGCAGATCGACCAGCTCGACCCCGTCGATGGCCGGCTGGTCCGGCGCGACCGGCAGGAACCCGACCACCTCACCGATGTCCTCGGTGAAGAACTCGTCCCCGTACGTCGCGCCCGGGGTGGCCGAGATGCGGTGCCGGCCGGCGATCTCGCCGAGCAGGCCGAACGTCGTTCCGCACCAGGCGTCGATGAGGTTGCGGTCGACGCGACCGGTGACGGCGTACGCGCGGAAGGCCGGCACGAACCGGTACTCGACCGCGAAGTCGCAGTCCGGCAGGGTGAGCATCGAGCGCAGTGACGCGACCACCTGACGGGTGCGCGTCAGTTCGCGCTCCATCTGGTCCAGGTGGAGCCGCAGCGTCTCGTCCCGGGTCCGGATGTCCGGCGCCTCGACCACCGCCCGCACCTGGGCGAGCGGCATCTGCAGATCCCGGAGCCGCCGGATCAGCTGCGCGACCGCGACCTGCGTGGTCTCGTAGCGCCGGTACCCCGAGGACGCGTCGATCCGCGCCGGGGCCAGCAGCCCGATCTCGTGGTAGTGGTGCAAGGTCTTCACGCTCAGATGCGTGAGTCTGGAGAACTCACCGATGGTGACTGACGCCGTCATGGGTGCAACCCTCCACCCTCCGCCCACCGGAGAGTCAAGGCCGGTACTGCGACGCGCCGCCCGGACGCAGTTCGACCGCCACCGGGGGCGCGGCGGCGGTCGACTGCAGGTGTCCCCGTGCGGACACCCGGTCAGTGGGTGGTCAGTGCGTCAGTGGTGAGTCAGGGCGTCAGTGGGTGGGTCAGAGCGTCCACTTCTGGTTGGCAGTGCCGCCGCAGGACCAGATCTGCAGCCGGGTGCCGTTCGCCGAGGTGTTGCCGGTGACGTCGAGGCACTTGTTCGCCTGCGGATTCACCAGGTCGTTGTTCGCGTAGGTCCATTGCTGGGCCCCGCTGCCGTTGCACGTCCACAGCTGTGTCTGCGCGCCGTCGGCGGTCGATCCACCGGAGACGTCGAGGCACTTGCCGAGCGCACGGAGGGTGCCGTCACCAGGGCGGCTCCACTGCTGCGCGTTGCTGCCGTTGCAGTCGTACAGGTTCACCGCGGTACCGTCCGCGCTGTTGGCGCCGGCGACGTCGACGCACTTGCCCGCCAGGCCGGTGATCTGACCGGTGGTGCCACCGCCGCCACCCTGGCTGCCGTTCCAGGTGAAGGTGGCCGAGGTCTTGGTGGGCAGCGTGTAGGTGAACGACTGGCTGCCCCAGTTGACCCGGACCGACTGGTTGCCGCCGGTGGTGTTGAAGGCGATCAGCGACTTCGAGCCGTCGGGGTTCTTCCAGGCGACGTTCTTGACCGAGTTGTTCGCCGAGGAGTCGATCCGCAGCGCGCCCGGCTTCACGAACTTGGTCAGGTGACCCATCGTGTAGTACTCGACCGTCTTGTCCACCTGACCGGCCCGCGACCCGCCCCGCTGGATGGTGATCAGCCCGGTGCAGACGTTGCAGCCGGCGCCGACGAACGGCAGCATGTTCTGGTCCTGGCCGAGGCTCCACTTGACCCAGGACTTGCTCCAGTTCCGGGTGTAGTCGATCAGGTTGTTCATGTCCTCGACCTGCTGGTTCGGGATCCAGGTGCCGCCCGAGTGCTCGGTCATGTAGTGGTTCACGGCCGGGTACTGATTGTGCACCGTGCTCTGCAGGTTCACGTCACCGCCGTAGCCGTGCCAGGCAATGCCGCCGAACAGCGGGTCGTTGCGCAGGCCGGCGTCGGCCAGCGGCACCGAGCCGAGGTCGTTGTAGTTGCCCCAGTTGTAGTCCAGCACCATCACCTTGGTGGTGATCCCGGCCGCCCGGAACGCCGGGAACAGGTGGTTCTTGGTGAAGTTCAGCAGGCCGGCGCCGTTCCAGTTCATCGACGCGTAGCCGGTGTCGTCGGTGCCGCAGCAGGTCGGCTCGTTCTGCACCGAGACGTAGTCGATGTGGTTGCCCTGGGCCTCGTTCTGCTGGACGTACTTCACGAAGTACTGCGCGTACATCGGGTAGTACTCGGCCTTCAGCCAGCCGCGGTTGGTGAACTTGTTGTTGTCCTTCATCCAGGCCGGCGCGCTCCACGGCGCGCCCTTGACCTTCAGCGCGGGGTTCAGCTGCTTGGCCTGCTTGGTCAGCGGGACCACGTCCGTCAGGTCGTGGGCGATGCTGAAGTTGTTCAGGTCGCAGCAGGTGTCGTCGTAGGAGTAGTTGAACCGGGCCAGGTCGGAGGCGCCCATCGGGTTGCGGGTGAAGGCCAGGCCGATCCCGTTGACCGGGTCGAACAGGTCCTTCATCACCTGGTTGCGGGTCGCGGCGGTGATCGTGTTGCTGCTGTTCAGCAACCAGGCGGCGCTGTCGGTGAAGGACGCGCCCCCACCCTCGAAGGACTGGTACGTCGTGTTCTCGTTGACCGTGATGGTCTGGTTGGCCGAACCGCCGGCAGGGCCGAAGTTGACCGGCGCCTGCTGCTGCAGACCGCGGGTGACGTTGCGGCCGGCCGCGTCGTTCGTACTGGTCAGCCAGACGTTGACCTGCTCGCCGGCGGCGTACGCGGGCTCGGGGTTGCCGATGCTGAGTCCGGTCGCGATCACCGACAGTGCCGCGAGACCGGCTACCACCGGCAGGGCGCGGCGGCGACGGAACGGCAGGCCACGGCGGTGGGTCCATTTCGGGGACATGGGCGGATCTCCCTTTTGCTCAAGGGGGTTTCTCAGGGGTGGGGGACCCCGAGGTACCGGCGTCTGCCCGCGCCGCACAACTGGTGGTCAGCATGAGATAACCATCGGTGAGTGGCGCTGTCAACGTCACGACGACACTTTTTTCACACCTTATATTTATGTGTGGTCTTGACCTGAGAGCGTTCTCACAGCAGGCTGCCACCCAGCGATTCCCTGTCTCGCAGCAGTCCGCCCCCCGCCCCCGACGGCCGGACGACCCCCTTCCGGCCGCGCGAGAAATGAGGCACGCATGAGTTCTTCGCGTACCCGGTTCCGGTCCGCAGCCCTGCTCGCCGCAGGTGCTGCCCTGATCGGCACCGCCCTGCTCCAGTCCCCCGCGACCGCGGGAACCTCGGCCACCGACTCCGCCGGCGCAGCAGCTGCTCCAGCGGCCGCGGCAGCGGTCGGACCGGTCATCTGGGAAGACAACTTCGACGGCCCGAACGGTCAGGCCCCTGACTCCAGCAAGTGGCGCTACGACATCGGTGGCTCCGGCTGGGGCAACAACGAACGCCAGTACTACACGAACAGCACCCGCAACGCCGCCAAGGACGGTGCCGGGAACCTGGTGATCACGGCACGTCGTGAGAGCGGCGGCTTCCAGTGCCACTACGGCCCCTGTGAGTACACCTCGGCCCGGCTGCTCACCGCGCAAACCTTCACCCAGACCTACGGCCGGTACGAGGCGCGGATCAAGCTGCCTCGCACGCAAGGGATCTGGCCTGCCTTCTGGATGCTCGGCACCGGCAACGCCGGCTGGCCGGGCAACGGCGAGATCGACATCATGGAGCACATCGGCAAGGAGCCGACCAACGCCTACGGCACCCTGCACGGCCCCGGCTACTCCGCGGCCGAAGGCATCAGCTCGCGGTACACGCTGCCGAACGGTCAGGTGTTCAGCGACGCCTTCCACACCTTCACCGTCGATTGGGAGCCCAACGCCGTCACCTGGTACGTCGACGGCATCCAGTTCGCCCGCAAGACCCCGGCCGACCTCGGTGGCGACCCGTGGGTGTTCGACCACCCGTTCTTCATGATCATGAACGTCGCGGTCGGCGGTTACTGGCCCGGCTATCCCGACGGCACCACGGTGATGCCGCAGTCGATGGTCGTCGACTACGTCCGGGTCAACTCGCTGACCAGTGGTGGCGGCGGCACCGGCGGCGAGGTCAAGGCACTGAACAAGTGCATGGACGTCGCCGGGGCCAGCTCGGCCGACGGCACGCCGGTCCAGCTCTACGACTGCAACGGCTCCGCTGCCCAGAAGTGGAACCGTCCGGGCGACGGTACGATCCGTGCCCTCGGCAAGTGCCTGGACATCGCCGGCGGCGGAACCGCCGAGGGAACCAAGCTGCAGATCGCCACCTGTAGCGGCAATCCGGCCCAGCAATGGACCTACACCGGCGCCAAGGACCTGGTGAACCCCCAGTCCAACAAGTGCCTGGACGTCCCCTCGGGGAGCGCCGCCAACGGCAACCGCCTGCAGATCTGGACCTGCAACGGCTCAGCCGCTCAGAAGTGGACCTTGTAGCTCCAACCACACCAGAAGAACTGGCCCCCTGCCTCGGTCGAGGTAGGGGGCCAGTTTCGTCAGTGCCCTGCGATCAAAGGTTGCGGTGGCTCTCGACCAGCTTGGCGTAGGTCTTGCCGCTGGTCTTCATCACCCGCTTGCCGGTCGGGTAGTCGACGTACGACAGGCCGAAGCGGGGGGCGTAACCGTAAGCCCACTCGAAGTTGTCCATCAGCGACCAGGCGAAGTACCCGGCCAGCGGCGCGCCCTGCTCGACCGCGCGGACACAGGCGGCCAGATGCCCTTCCAGATAAGCGGTCCGGTCGGTGTCGTCGACGTTGAACTCCGCGTCGGGCTGGTCGACCCAGGCCGAACCGTTCTCGGTGATGTAGATCTTCTCCGCGCCGTACTCCTTGGCCAGCCGCAGGATCAGCTCCTCCAGACCCGCCGGGTGGACCTCCCAGTCGAGCATGGTGTGCGTCGGGTTCGGGCCCGGTACCTGGCTGAATCCCAGCAGCGGAACGGATTCGTCGGCCTGGACGATCTGCCGGAAGTAGTAGTTCAGCCCCACGAAGTCGGTCGGCGCACCGATCAGCTCGGCGTCCCCGGGCTGCTCGGGCAGCTCGACGCCGTACACCTCGACCATGTCCGCCGGGAAGCCACGGCCGAACAACGGGTCGAGCCACCAGCGATTGATGTGCCCGTCGGCGACCTGCGCGGCGCGGATGTCGGCGGCCGCGGTGGAGGCCGGTTCGATACCGCTGAGGTTGACGACCAGGCCGACCGACGGCGGCTTCGGCGCCGACTCACGCAGCGCCGCCATCCCCAGCCCGTGCGCGAGCATCAGGTGGTACGACGCCCGCACCGCGGTCGCCGGATCCTTGATCCCGGGCGCCATCCGCCCTTCCCAGTGGCCGATCCAGGCCGAGCACAGCGGCTCGTTCAGGGTCGCCCAGTCGGTCACCCGATCGCCCAGCCGGGCCCCGACGACGGCCGCGTACTCCGCGAACCGGTACGCCGTTTCGCGGTTGTCCCAGCCGCCGAGGTCCTGCAGCGCCTGCGGCAGATCCCAGTGGTACAAGGTGACGTAGGGTTTGATGCCGTTGGCAAGCAGATCGTCGACCATCCGGTCGTAGAAGGCCAGACCGGCCTCGTTGACCGCGCCGGACCCGGTCGGGATCACCCGCGGCCAGGCGATCGAGAACCGGTACGCGTCGACGCCGAGCTGCTTCAGCAACTCGAGATCCTCCGGCCAGCGGTGGTACGAGTCGCACGCGACGTCGCCGTGGTCACCGTTGTCGATCGCGCCGGGGACGCGGCAGAAGGTGTCCCAGATCGACGGCAGCCGGCCGTCGGCGTCGACCGCGCCCTCGATCTGGTACGCCGAGGTGGCGGTACCCCAGACGAAGTCCTGCCGGAGCGGGGAGAGCTCGACCATCGGTGACCCCCAAGGGGTTAGTAGGCGGGTTTTTTCAAAGCATAGTTGAAGTCTTGAATCTCGGAACAGAAGTTCACGTTCCGGAACCGCCGGAAGTGAGGCGGCGAGGATCAGCTCCGCGGTACTGCGATCAGCGGGCGCCGGAGATGTACTTCCGCGGCCGGGGCGCGACGGCGCCCCCGTCGAGGAGGAGCCGGAGGATCGGCAGCGTGGCCGCGCCCATCGCCACCGCGTCGCGGCCGAGCTCGCACAGCTCGATCGAGACCTGGGCGTAGGGCTGCCGGAGAGCGTGCCGGCCGACCGCTTCGCGCAACTGCGGCAGATAGAGGTCGCCCAGCAGCAGGCCGGACCATCCACCGAGCACGATCCGCTCGGGATTGAACAGATTGACCAGGCCGGCGAACCCCGCGCCGAGGTAGCCGATGGTGTCCTTGATGATCTCGGCCGCGAGCAGGTCGGTCTGAGCCAGGTCCAGCAACTGGTTGAAGGCCGCTTCCTCGTCGGCCTCGACCGGGAACTCCTGGCCACCGGAGAAGCGGTAGCGTTCGAGCACACCCTCGGCGCCGACGTACGCCTCCAGGCAGCCCTCAGCGCCACAGCGGCACCGGCGACCGCCGTACCTGATCGTCGTGTGACCCCACTCCCCCGCGCTGCTGCGGGCGCCGCGGTAGCTGGAACCGCCGGTGACAAGCGCGGCTCCGACCCCGGATCCGACCAGCGCGACGACCGCATCGGTCGCGCCGCGCCCGGCCCCGAACCACATCTCGGCCTGCCCCAGCGCGTTGGCACCGTTGTCGACCTGCACCGGGATGTCCGTCCTGGCCGCGAGCAACGCACCGAACGGCACCGCGTCCCAGCCCAGGGTCTGAGCGTGCACGATGGCGTTCACCGGCCCTTCGACCACTCCGGCCACCGCGACGCCGAGACCGAGCACCTTGTCCGGCTCGATCCGCGCGTCCCGGAGCACCTCGGACAGGCCGGCCAGCACGTACTTCACGGCCAGCTCGGGCGGCGGCTTCGGCGTCTCGATCGGGTAGACCTTGGTGGCCAGCACGTTCATCGCCAGGTCGAAAAGCTCGACCCGCACCCGGGTCTCGCCGACCTCGGCGCCGACGACGTACCCGAAGGTCGGGGCGACCCGCAGCAGAACGCGCGGCCGGCCACCATCGGACTCGACCGAGCCGGCTTCCTCGACCACGCCCTCGTCGAGCAGCTCACCGACCAGGTTGCTCACGCTCGCCGCGCTCAGCGACGTCTGCTGCCCCAGTTCGAAGCGGCTGAGCGGGCCGTAGTGGTAGATGTTCGTCAGCAGCACCGAGCGGTTGGACCGGCGCATGTCGCGCACCGTGGTCCGGCGTACATCCATTGTTTGCGGTCCACCCTCGAAAAGCCTCGGAGTCACGGCCGGCCGGAGGCTGAGATCGATACCTCGCCGGAGAAGTCCATCATGCACCAGCGGTCGTCCGGAAGAGCTCGGCGAACAGCAACCTGTGGACAACGATGGACTTCTTACAAATCGTGAACTTAGTCCTGATTCGTTATCGCACCGTGATTGACGTGAGCTGACTCACTCGGCTTCACTCTACGGAACCGCTTCCGAAACCGGTTCCGAACATCCCGTTCATCTGCCGGCAACAGAAACCCCAACCGCCCGAGGGGAGCTGAAGTGTCGATCACCATCGCCGACGTCGCCGCCCGTGCGGGAGTCAGCAAGACCACCGTCTCCCGTGTCCTGAACGGCAAGGGCGAACTCGACATGCGCACCGCCGAGCGGGTCCGGCAGGTGATCGCGGAGCTCGGCTACGTGCCGAGCGCCCGCGCCGTCGGACTGGCCCGCGGCCGCACCCGGATCGTCGGGATGCTGGTCCCCTCGCTGACCTGGCCCTGGATGGGCGAGGTGCTGCAGGGCGCCGTGGACGTGGTCGAGTCCGAGGGCTACGGCCTGCTGCTGTTCACCTGCAACCGGGGTGAGGAGTCGATGCAGCAGTTCGCCTCGCAGGTCTCGGCCCAGTCCTTCGACGGCCTGCTGGTGATCGAGCCGGAAGGCACGCTCGCCTACATCGAACAACTGCACTCCCGCGGCCTGCCCGTCGTCCTGATCGACGACCGGGCCAAGCAGCCGGTCTTCCCGTCCGTCGCCACCACCAACCGCGCCGGTGGCGCGGCCGCGGCCCAGCATCTGCTGGAACTCGGCCGGCACCACCCGCTGGTGATCACCGGCGTGGGCTGGTTCGGCTGCACCCAGGAACGCCTGGACGGTTTCCGCGACACCTACGCGGCGGCCGGTATCGAGCTCGACCCACGGCTCGTCTTCGAAGGCGACTTCACCCACGACTGCGGTCGCAAGGGCGTCCAGCAGGCCCTCGACGCCGGATTCCGGTTCGACGCGATCTTCGCGCACAACGACCTGTCCGCCGGCGGCGCCATCCAGGCCGTCCGGGAGACCGGCCGGAACGTGCCGAACGACGTGTCGGTGGTCGGGTTCGACGACATCCCCTACGCCCAGCACACCGAACCGCCCCTGACCACGGTGCATCAGCCGATGCGCCAGATGGGTCAGGCGGCGGCGCGGATGCTGATGGGCTACTTCGGCGGCAAGCCGCTGCCGGAGGAGCCCCAAGTGCTGCCGACGACGCTGATCGTCCGCAGCTCAACCGCCCCGGTGGCCGCCCGCCACCCCCTCGATCGTTAGAACCGCCGCAAAAGCTCCGGCGGCGGGGTGGCTGCCCCCGCCCCGCCGCCGGTGACAGCACCGCACCACGAAGACAGCTCAGCACCGATACCGATCTGTTAGCGCCGCCGATATTCCCATGAGAGCGCTTTCACGGCACGATGCGAAGGCCCCCCAGGCTCCACCCGACCGTCAATCGACAGTCATCCGCCAACCAGTTGGACGAAACACAGGAGGAACGATGCGAGCTCGACGCTCAGTCGCGCTAGCCCTCACGGGCGTGCTCGCGGCAGTCACACTGGCTGCCTGCAGTAACGGGGATGCCAAGAACGAGACGGCCGGCGCCGTCAGCACCGCGACGGTGCTGAACGTCGGCATGCCGAACGGTCCCCAGACCGAGAACCACAACCCCTTCCTGGGCTCGTCCTCGGGGGCCTCGCTGGGCTACCGCTGGATGATCTACGAGCCGCTGGTGATGATCAACGGCATCAAGCCCTCCGAGCCGGGCAAGCCCTGGTTGGCCACGGAGTGGAAGTGGGCCGACAACTTCACCAAGCTGTCGCTCACCGTCCGCGACGGCGTGAAGTTCTCCGACGGCTCGCCGATGACGGCCGACGACGTCGCGTACTCCTTCCAGCTCCGCAAGGACAACGAAGGCCTGAACATCGACGCCATCCCGTACGGCACGATCACCGCCACCGGGAACAAGGTCGACCTGACCTTCACCAAGTCCCAGTTCACCAACCAGAACAAGATCCTCACCGTGTTCGTCGTGCCGAAGGCGCAGTGGTCCGCGCTCAAGGACCCGAACCAGGACACCCTGAAGAACCCGATCGGCACCGGCCCGTACAAGCTGAAGTCGTTCACCCCGCAGAGCACCACGCTGGAGGTCCGCGACTCGTACTGGCAGGACCTGCCGAAGGTCAAGGAACTGCGGTACACGTCGTACAACGACAACAACGCGCAGACCACCGCGTTGTCCAACGGCGCCTCGGAGTGGAGCTTCGTCTTCGTCCCGAACGTGAAGACGGTCTTCCAGAAGAAGGACGAGAAGAACCACAAGGTCTGGGCGCCGGCGAACCTCGGCATCCACGGCCTGTGGATCAACACCACCGTCAAGCCGTTCGACAACCCGGCGCTGCGGCGGGCGATGAACAAGGTGATCAACCGCGACGACATCTTCATGCAGGCCGAGGCCGGCTACTTCTACCCGAAGATCGAGTCCGACACCGGCATCCCGCTGCCGGCCGGTGAGCCGTTCATCTCCGCGGAGTTCAAGGACAAGAAGCACTCCGTCGACGTCGAGGCCGCCAAGACCGAACTGGCGAGCGCCGGCTTCAAGCTCGAGGGCGACGTGCTGAAGGACCCGGCCGGCAAGCCGGTCACCATCGCGCTGACCGACCCGGCCGGCTGGTCGGACTACATCACCAGCCTGGAGATCATCAAGGACAACCTGTCCACGATCGGGATCAAGGCGACCGTCGACAAGGCCAACCAGGACGCCTGGTTCAAGGCCTTCGACGAGGGCACCTTCCAGGCCGGCATGCACTGGACCAACGGTGGCGCGACGCCGTACGACATCTACCAGAACATCATGGACGGCAAGCTGCTCAAGCCGATCGGCAAGGGCGGCGTGAGCGGCAACTACGGCCGCTTCAACTCCCCCGAGGCCACCAAGGCGCTGGACGCGTACGCCAACGCCACCGACGACGCGGCCCGCACCGAGGCGCTGAACACGCTCCAGAAGATCATGGTCGAGCAGATGCCGATCATCCCGACCGGAGCCTCCAACGTCGGCGCGCTGTACAGCACCAAGAACTGGCAGGGCTGGCCGGACGAGGCCAACCCGTACGGCCCGGCGCAGCCGACCCAGCAGAACGCACTCCAGATCGTCCTGAACCTGAAGCCCGCGGGCTCCTGAGGAATCGCCGCGGCCGGGATCCCACCACCTGGGGATCCCGGCCGCGGTGCCGCGATCGAGCTAGGAGTATCGAGAACGTCATGACGGCGACCCAGACAGAGCAGTCGACCACGGGCGACGTGGTCCTCGAGGCCGAAGGCCTCACCAAACACTTCCCCGTACGGCGGGGGCTGCGCGACCTGTTCTCCAAGGAGCGCAAAGCCGTCCACGCGGTGGACGACGTCCGGCTGACGCTTCGCCGGGGGCGGGTCACCGCGCTGGTCGGCGAATCCGGCTCGGGCAAGTCCACCGTGGCCCGGTTGATGGCCCAGCTCTACACCCGCACCGACGGCGACATCCGGCTGCACGGTGACTCGGTCACCGTGCGCGGCGGGCGCGGCTTCCGCGCCTACTGCCGCCAGGTCCAGATGATCTTCCAGGACCCGTTCGCCTCCCTGAACCCGGTCCACACCGTGCGGTACCACCTGACCCGGGCGCTGAAGATCCACGGCCGCGCCGGCAAGGGCCAGGCCGAGCTGGAGCAGAACCTGAACGCCCTGCTGCTGCGCGTGCAGCTGACCCCGCCCGAGCGCTACCTGGACAAGTTCCCGCACGAACTGTCCGGCGGCCAGCGCCAGCGGGTGTCGATCGCCCGCGCCCTCGGCGCCAACCCCGAGGTGCTGCTGGCCGACGAGCCGGTCTCGATGCTCGACGTGTCGATCCGCCTCGGCGTACTGAACTTGCTCCGGGACTTGAAGGAACGACTGAACTTAGCCATCCTCTACATCACCCACGACATCGCCTCGGCCCGGTACTTCGCCGACGAGACCCTGGTGATGTACGCCGGCCGGATGGTCGAGGGCGGCGACTCCGAGACCGTCACCCAGAATCCGGCGCACCCGTACACCCGGCTGCTGATCGAGAGCGCGCCGGACCCGGACCGGCTGGACCGGGTCGGTGACCCGAAGGACGCCCCCGAGGACGAGGGCGGCGGCGAGCCGCCCAGCCTGATCGCACCGCCGACCGGCTGCCGGTTCCACCCGCGCTGCGTGCACGCGATGCCGAAGTGCTCCACCGAACTGCCGCCCAGGTTCGAGTTGCCGGTCATCGCCGGCGAGGGCGAACACTGGGCCGCTTGCTGGCTCTACGAGGAAGGGGCCGCCAAGTGAAGTTCCTGCTGCAGCGGATCGCGTTCTACCTGTTCACCGCCTGGGCCGCGATCACGATCAACTTCTTCATTCCCCGGATGATCCCGGGCGACCCGGTCACCTCGCTGATCAACAAGTTCCAGGGCCAGATGAGCACCGAGGCGATCCAGTCGCTGTACGTGCTGTTCGGCCTGGACAAGAACGCGAGTCTGTGGAGCCAGTACACCGACTACTGGGCCCAGGTGTTCCGTGGCGACCTCGGGCTGTCCTTCACCTTCTTCCCGACCCCGGTCTCGGAGGTCCTCGGCCAGAGCCTGCCGTGGACCATCGCGCTGGTCGGCATCACCACCGTGATCAGCTTCGCCCTCGGCACCGGCCTCGGCGTACTGGCCGGCTGGCGGCGCGGCTCCTGGCTCGACGGCCTGCTGCCGGTGACGACGTTCATCTCGTCGATCCCCTACTTCTGGCTCGGCCTGCTGGCGATCGCCCTGCTGGCAGGCAGTGGCAGCTTCTTCCCGTCGTCGGGTGGCTACGAGCCCGGCCTGGTGCCGTCCTGGAACGGCGAGTTCATCGCCAGCGCCGTCCAGCACAGCCTGCTGCCGGCCATCACCATCCTGATCTCCTCGGTAAGCGGCTGGATCCTCAGCATGCGCAACATGATGGTCACCGTCGCGTCGGAGGACTACATCACCGTCGCGCACGCCAAGGGCCTGTCCGAGCGCCGGGTGATGCTCAACTACGCCGCCCGCAACGCGCTGCTGCCGAACGTGTCGGGGTTCGCCCTGTCGCTCGGTTTCATCGTCGGCGGCACGCTGCTGGTGGAGATCGTCTTCTCCTACCCCGGGATCGGCTACAACCTGTTCCAGGCCGTCGGTTCCAAGGACTACCCCCTGCTGCAGGGCATCTTCCTGGTGATCACGATGTCGGTGCTGGTCGCCAACCTGATCGCGGACGTCGCCTACCTGCTCCTCGATCCCCGTACCCGCAAGGAGGGCTGACCGATGTCCGCACCAGCCAGCACCGTCACGGCGGTCACTCCCGAAGGCCCGGCCACCGCCGCCGTACCGGCCAAACGTCAGCGGCTGCGATTCGTTGCCAACGGCAAGGCCGCGACCGGCCTGATCACGCTCGCCTTCTTCTGCCTGATCGCGATCATCGGTCCCTGGATCGCGCCGTTCGACCCGTCGGCGCGCAGCAGCGACCTGCTCCAGCCGCCGTCCGGCAAACACTGGTTCGGCACCACCCACCTCGGCCAGGACATCTTCAGCCAGATCCTGGTCGGCACCCGGGGCGTGATGTTCGTCGGTCTGCTGGCCGGCATCATCGCGACCGCGTTGTCGGTCCTGATCGGAGTCAGCTCCGGCTTCCTCGGCGGCGCCGCCGACGAGAGCCTGTCCGCGCTGTCGAACGTGTTCCTGGTGATCCCGGCCCTGCCGCTGATCATCATCGTCGCCTCCACCATCCCCGGCGCGGGCGACCTGATGGTTGCCCTCGTCATCGGTTTGACCTCGTGGGCGTGGGGAGCCCGGGTACTGCGGGCGCAGACCCTCTCGCTGCGGCGGCGCGACTACGTCGAGGCCGCCCGGGCCACCGGTGAGAGCACCTGGCGAATCATCACCGTCGAGATCCTGCCGAACCTGACCGCGATCATCGCCTCCGGCTTCGTCGGTA
Source organism: Kribbella sp. CA-293567 (assembly GCF_027627575.1). NCBI lineage: Bacteria > Bacillati > Actinomycetota > Actinomycetes > Propionibacteriales > Kribbellaceae > Kribbella > Kribbella sp. CA-293567. The sequence continues at coordinate 2,086,328 of NZ_CP114065.1, read as the reverse complement.
CGGTGATCTTCGCGATCATGTCCGAGATCACCCTGGCCTTCATCGGCATCTCGACCATCTCGGAGTGGAACTGGGGCACCATCCTGTTCTGGGCGCAGAGCCAGCAGGCCCTGGCCCAGGGCGCGTGGTGGTGGTTCGTCCCGGCCGGTCTGGCGATCGCGATCCTCGGTACGGCGCTGTCGCTGATCAACTTCGGCATCGACGAGTTCGTCAGCCCGCGGCTGCGCAGCTCCGGCAGCACCAAGATCAAGACCACCGACGGCCGGACCGTCAAGATGCGGGTCGGCTTCACCCCGGTGCTGAACACCTCCAGCAAGGACGCCCCGGTCACGCCGGTCGTGGGTAGGACCAAGGAAGCGAAGGGCGTGGCATGAAGGCTCCTGTTCTCGAGATCAAGGACTTCAACGTCGACTACGGCCTCGGCGAGCAGTCAGTCCAGGCGGTCCGCGACGTCACCCTGACGCTGCACCGCGGTGAGGTGCTCGGCCTGGCCGGCGAGTCCGGCAGCGGCAAGTCGACCCTGGCCTACGGCATCACCCGGCTGCTCCCGCCGCCCGGCGTGATCAGCGGCGGTTCCGTGATCTATCACCCGCCCGGCGGCGACCCGTACGACGTGATGAAGCTGAGCAACGCCGAGCTGCGGGCGTTCCGCTGGGCCGAGACCTCGATCGTCTTCCAGGGCGCGATGAACTCGCTCAACCCGGTGCACAAGGTCTCCACCCAGATGCTCGACGTGATCCGCGCGCACGAGCCGCAACTGTCCCAGGAGGCCCGGCTCGCGCGGGCCAAGGAGATGCTCAAGCTGGTCGGCATCTCCGCGGACCGGATGGACGCCTACCCCCACCAGCTGTCCGGCGGGATGCGGCAGCGGGTGATGATCGGGATGGCGCTGGTGCTGGAGCCGCAGGTCGTCATCATGGACGAGCCGACCACCGCGCTGGACGTGGTCATGCAGCGCCAGATCCTCGCCCAGCTGGTCGAACTGCGAGAGCGGCTGGACTTCTCCGTGCTGTTCATCACCCACGACCTGTCGCTGCTGGTCGAGTTCTCCGACCGGATCGCGATCATGTACGGCGGCCGGATCGTCGAACAGGCCAAGTCGGCCGATCTCTACAAGGACTCCCTCCACCCCTACAGCGAAGGGCTGCTCAAGTCCTTCCCTGCCCTCCGTGGTCCGCGCAAGGAACTGGCCGGCATCCCCGGATCGCCGCCCGACCTGCGCGGTATGCCCACCGGTTGCGCGTTCCACCCGCGGTGCCCGCACGCGTTCGACCGCTGCTCGACGGAGATCCCCGTCCTCGGCGTCCCCGAGGCCAGGAACGACCCGAACCGCGAGGTGGCCTGCTGGCTGCCCGGCCGTGTTCCCGTCGGCTGATCTCCCACCACCAACCACGAAGGGAGCCAGTACGACGCTCGCCCACCGGCGGGCGCCGTACGCCACCTATGAACACCACCGCTGTCCCCACCTCCGCAGTGTTCACCGCGCCGGCGGCCGAGCAGGAACTGATCTCCAGCCTGCCGCCGGGCTTCCGCTGGGGTGTCGCCACCTCGGCCTACCAGATCGAGGGCGCCGTCGACGTCGACGGCCGGACCCCGTCGATCTGGGACACCTACTGCAGGGTCCCCGGCGCCATCGACAACGGTGACGTCGGTGACATCGCCTGCGAGCACTACACCCGGATGCCCGCCGACGTCGCGCTGATCAAGGAACTCGGGCTCGACACCTACCGGTTCTCGGTCTCCTGGCCGCGCGTCCAGCCCGGCGGCAAGGGTGGGGTGAACCCGGCCGGCATCGCCTTCTACGACCGACTGGTCGACGAGTTGCTTGCCCAGGGCATCGACCCGTGGGTGACGCTGTACCACTGGGATCTCCCTCAGGAGCTCGAGGACGCGGGCGGCTGGCCGGTGCGCGACACGGCGTACCGGTTCGCCGACTACTCGATGCTGGTCTTCGATGCGCTGAGCGACCGGGTGGACACCTGGACCACGCTGAACGAGCCCTGGTGCTCCGCGATGCTCGGTTACGCGTACGGCGCCCACGCGCCCGGCCGCCAGGATTACCCGGCCGCTGTCGCCGCGGTGCATCACCTGCTGCTCGGCCACGGTCTCGCCACCGAGCGGATGCGCGAGGCAGCTCCCCGCAAGCTCGACATCGGCATCACGCTGAACGCGGCCACGGCGTACCCGGCCAGTGACCAGGAGCCGGACCTCGAGGCGGCTCGCCGTGCCGACGGGATGGGCCGCCGGCTTTACCTCGACCCGCTCGTACACGGCCGCTACCCCGCCGACGTGATCGCCGACCTGGCCGCCGAAGGGGTCGAGATCCCCGTCCAGGAAGGCGATCTGGCCACCATCTCGGCGCCGATCGACGTGCTGGGGATCAACTACTACTTCAGCCAGCAGTTCACCGGCTTCGACGAGAACGGCCGCACGGTCGGCGACGACGGCCTGCCGATCACCCGCAGCCTGCCGCTGAACCGGCCGCGCACCGCGATGGACTGGGAGATCGTCCCGGAGGGCTTCACCGACCTGCTGGTCGGGATCAGCAAGGAGTACCCCGGCCTGCCGATGGTGATCACCGAGAACGGCGCCGCCTTCGACGACATCGCCGACGAGAACGGCTACGTCGCCGACGAGGGCCGGACCGCGTACTTCGCCACCCACCTGGCCGCCGTCGCCGAGGCGATCCAGCAGGGCGCCGACATCCGCGGCTACCTCGCCTGGTCCCTGATGGACAACTTCGAGTGGGCCTACGGCTACGAGAAGCGCTTCGGCATCGTCCGGGTCGACTATGAGACCCAGGCCCGGATCCCGAAACAGAGTGCCCTCTACCTGAAGGACGTAGTTCAGCAGCACCGCTTGAAGTAACTGCTGTAAGAAGCTGCTGAACGGCCCGGGCGCCTGGCGTCCGGGCCGTTGGCATGCCCAGAGCTCAGTCGCGGACGTACCGACGGGCTTCCTCGCGGGCCTGGTAGCGGGACCTGCGGTTCTCGGCGGCGTTCATTCCCTGGCGCTCTTTGACACAGCCACGGACGCTGCAGCCGGCGCAGCAGGTGGCGCGGTAGAAGATCGCGGCGGGGTGGTCCCAGCGGCAGCGGGTGTCGGGGGTCTCGCGGGTCGGGGCCGGAGGCAGGTCACAGGGGCCGAAGCGGTGGTCATGGACCGCGCGGGGGGCATGCTCGATGTGACGAACCCACAGGGGTTTCGTCTTGTCTGTGCGGGACATCTCGTTCCTCTCGGAACCGCCGCCGTGCCACCCGGACCGTCCGGGGGTGGGCGGCTAGGTTCGCCGCTGCATGGCATCTCCTTTCGCTTCGACGTTCGCTGAGACCAGCCTTGCAGGATAGCGTAGTTCCGGATCGGAGTCGTCACCCTGACTGGCGCGACTCGACACCGACAGTCACCCAGGTGACCAAGAGGTGCCCACTGGTGCCCAACCCCTCGGGGATCTGATCCAATAGACGTCAGTGGTGGTCGGTGTTCCCGCGAAGTCACCGACCACCACACTCAGTACCGGCCGAGCATCAGGTCTTCGGTGCGATCAGTGCCTTCAGCAAGGTCGCGGTCGGTGCCGCCGGGTCGGCGCCGGGGTGGGGATCACTGCGGACGAGGGCGCGGTACGGTCGGTGGACCAGATGCGCCACGCTTGGCGCAGCCCGGTGTGGACACACGAGGACGGATCTTTCGCGGAATGGTGACCGAACCCCCGACGAACGAGGTAGTCGTCGATCTGGACGACGGCGGCCGCTGGACCTCGCTGTTCCTCGGCGGCCGCGAGTGGCTGTGGGGCGGCCCGGGCCTGATCTCTGGCGAGCGGGAAGGCTTCACGACTTATATCGACGTCGGTGGTCTTGATGAGTGCTTCCCCACCGTCCGCGGTGTCCCCGACCACGGCGGCCTCTGGAACCAGCCGTGGGGTTCACTCGACGAGGACGATGACTGGGACGTCGTCCCGTACGACGACGCGGTCCTGCTCCGCCGCTTCAACGGCGGCGACGCTCCTGCCGAGATGGACGAGACCGGCGCTATCTGGGCCGACTACCGCTTGATCGCTCCCCCGGGTTACCGCTTCATCTGGGCCGCCCACGCCCTTCTGGACTGCGCGGTCGGCGCTGTCGTCGACGTGCCAGCGGAGACCGTGGGGCGTTTGTATCCCCAGGACGGATCGGGCTGGAAGGAAAGCGGCAACTGGTCTGACCTCGGCCTCGCCACCTACGGTCCGACAGACGGTACTGCGGTCGGCGCGGTGCTCGTCGACTGCCCGACGGCTTCTGTTGTCGACGGCCCACAGACGCTGACCTTCCACTTGAATTGCCCTGGGCAACCGGTTTCGACGGCGGTGTGGCGGAATCTGGGTGGGTATCCGGCAGACGCGCCGTACCGGAGTCTGGGGGTGGAGCCGATGCTGGGCCGGGTCTTCGGGCTGGACGAGGCCGGGCCGGGCGACGCTGCCGTAGTACCGGCTTCGGGTGAGCTCAGCTGGCGACTTGTCGTCACGGTTTCGTCTTCGACTTCGTCCAAGGAGTGAACCAAGTGCAGATGCTCGCGGAACTCACCCAACGCAAGGTACTGGCCATCATCAGGGCCGACGGACCGGACCGGGCGCTGGAGTGCATCCGCGCACTGGTGGCTGCCGGGATCACCATCGTTGAAGTTTCGCTCACCACGCCGGGAGGCGCGGAGGCGATCGCCAGGGCCCGAACAGAGTTCGATGCGTCGGTGCTGATCGGTGCGGGGACCGTCGTCAGCGAGGCTCAGGCAGACGAGGTCGCAGCCGCGCGAGCGGACTTCGTCGTCACGCCGGCCATCACCCGCGGCGCCCACCACAGCGTCGAACTGGGGCTCCCTTTGTTGTGCGGCGCGCTCACTCCGACCGAGATCATCTCCGCCTTGGATCTAGGCGCGATGGCCGTCAAGATCTTCCCCGCCAAGCTCCATGGGCCTGGCTACTTCCGTGAACTCCGCGCTCCGCTCCCCGACGCACCTTTGATCGCGGTCGGCGGAGTCGACGTCACCACCGCCCCGCAGTACCTGCAGTCCGGCGCACTGGCTGTCGGCCTGGGCTCTCCCCTTCTCGGCGACGCCGGCACCGGCGGTTCGCAGTCCGAACTCGCCAGCCGCGCCGCTGCCTTCCTCCGCGCGGTCGCCGATGCCTGACCGCCCTGAGGCTGGCCTGAACGACGGTCGCGCCTTCCCCTCGCTCGAGGAGTTCTGATGACCGACGTACTCACCTTCGGCGAGGCGATGGTCTCGCTACGCTCTTCCCGAGCACTGCGACTAGGCGGCGACGTACACCTGTCGGTCGCCGGATCAGAGAGCAACGTAGCGATCGGCCTCGCCCGCCTAGGCCATGACGTCACCTGGCTAGGTGCCGTCGGCAACGACGAACCAGGTCGCCTGATCCAGCGAACCCTCCGCGCCGAAAACGTCAACACCCGCCATCTACGTTTCACCGACGAGTCCTTCACCGGCTTCATCGCCTTCGACCAGCCGGCCCACGACATCACCCGAGTCAGCTACCACCGCCAAGGCTCCGCCGGCTCAACTCTCACCGCCGAGGAATGCGTAACTGCCCTCACCGGCGCCTCTCCGACTGCCGTGCCACGCATCCTCCACGTCACCGGCATCACCCCAGCTCTCTCGGCAACAGCCCGCGCCGCAACGCTCGCCGCAGTACAGGCAGCCTCCGCCGCCGGAGTACAGGTTTCACTCGACGTGAACTACCGCGCCCGCCTCTGGTCCCGCGCCGAAGCAGCCACCGCACTCCGCGAACTCCTTCCCCACATCACCACAATCTTCGCCTCCGACGACGAACTCGACATCCTCACCGACGCCCCCGACTCAGTCGCCGACCTCCTCAACGGCCACGCGACCGAGGTCGTCACTACCGCCGGCAGCAAAGGCGCCTGGGCCCACACCGCCGAAGGCACCACCCACCAACAGGCCTTGTCGGTAACGGTCGTCGACTCCATCGGCGCCGGCGACGCCTTCGTCTCCGGCTACCTCTCCGCCACCCTCGACAACCTCCCCACCGAAGCCCGCCTCACCCGCGCCACCACCTGCGGCGCCTTCTGCGTAGGCGCCCACGGCGACTGGGAATCCCTCCCCACCCGAGCAGACCTCACCCTCCTCACCCACACCCACGGCACCGCCCTCCGCTGACTTATCCACAGCCCTCAAGAACCACCCCACAGCAAGACCCACATTGCTTACCGTTGACGAGTGACCACGACGGGAGGCGCCCAACTCGAAGACCTCCCGGAGCCCGCCGCGCTACACCGGCGACTGGCACGTCACCATCCCCTCAACTGGGGTGACCCTGTGCCGACCAAGGCCGAACTGCTGAGCGCGCACGGCCAAGAGCCGGTACGACGTGCGCTGGAGACCCTCTGCGCAAGAGTTGTCGACGAGCCGGCCATCACGGCTGAGTTCGTCAGCGCTTTGCCGGACGGCAGCACCACATACAAGCTGGAGTCGAGGGTGAAATCGCCGCTGTCCCTCGCCCGCAAGTACGCCGATCTGCTGGAGACACTCGACGACGACGAGCCGGACGACGTCCTGCGGTACACGATGCTGTCCGATTCACCACAGCAGTTGGTCTCGCAGACCTCCCAGACAGTTGACCGTTTGCGCGCCGCCGGCTGGCGACCAGTCGCGGCGATGCACTCGTACACCGAAGGCAGCCGCTACAAGGGAATCCACGTCGGCTTCCAGCGACAGTCGGGCGAAACCGTCGAGGTGCAGTTCCACTCCGCCGCTTCTGTGAGTGTCAAGGAAGCAACCACAGCGCCGTACGAGATCGAGCGAAGCGCTGAGGCGAACCCTGCCGACCGTGCCGCGGCGCGCGCTTTGTGCATCCAACTGTCGAACTCACTGTCCCCACCTCCTGGCATCGCCAGCCTGCGGACCCTGGGCGGCGTACCGGTCGAGGTCAACACGTTCGGTGATTCACGCCGGTCAGATCCACCGGCGCCTGCGAAGATCAGCACCGACCGCCTGAACTCCAACCACCAGGCCCACAGATCACAGGGCCGCCAAGTCGATGGGACCGGCAGATGAAGCTCTACCTCGTCACCAAAGGCGGCCAGCGCCTGTGGGTGGCCGCACTCGCCCACGAGAACATGTACGGCTACGTCCAGAACACCGGCTTTTTCCACGACAACAACGCCCTGCGCAACGACTTCTACATCGACAACCGCTTCACGTACGAAGAGATCGACATCCCCCGAGCCAAGACCCTGATCGCCGAAGGCGTCGGCCAAGCCGACGAAACCACCCACGCCGACGCCCTGGCGAAGTGGCGCTCAGACCCGCGTCCTCTGTCCCCGGGTGACGTGTACGCCGCCGTGGCTGGCCTGAGACCCTAGGCTGATTGACGATGAGATTGCTGCTGGTCAAGGACGGCGAGCGGGAGGTTTGGGTTGCTGCGTTGGCGCACGAGCACCTGTACAGCTATGTGGCCAACACCGGCTTCTTCCATGACAACAATGCTCTGCGCAACGACTACTACATGGAGTTCGACTTCGAGTACGAGGAAATAGACATCGTGCGGGCGAAGGAGTTGATCGCCGCAGGTGTCGGGCTGCTGGATGAAGACAGCAGGGCCGACGCCCTGGCGAAATGGCGGGCCGATTCTCGGGGGTTGACGCCGGCGGATGTGTTTGCGGCGGTGGCGGGGACCAGGCCGTAGGCGCTCCGCCACCTGTTGCGCGGGCTCTAGATCAGTTCGGCTTGTGCTTGGATCTCCGCCTCCGGGTTGATCGGCAGGACGATCTTGAACCAGGTTTCTCCCGGCTTCGACTCGACTCGCAGGTCGCCGTGGTGTTTCTTGACGACGATTCGCCAGGAGATGTCGAGGCCGAGGCCGGTGCCTTCGCCGATCGGTTTGGTGGTGAAGAACGGCTCGAAGATTCGGGTCTTGATGTCGTCCGGGATGCCAGGTCCGGTGTCGCCGATCTCGACGACCGCGTAGGCGCCGTCGCGTCTGGTGCGGATGGTCAGCGTGCCGGAGCCGTTCATCGCGGAGACGGCGTTGTCGATGACGTTGGTCCAGACCTGGTTCAGTTCGGCCGCGTACGCCGGGATGGCCGGCAGGTCCGGGTCCAGTTCCTTGACGACCGTCAGGCCCTCGAACTTGCCCGACATCATCACCATCGTCGATTTCAGCAGTTCGCGCAGGTCGACGATCTGGTACGGCGCCCGGTCGATCTGCGAGTACTGCTTGGCCGCCCCGACCAGGGTCGAGATCCGGGTCACCGAGTCGTCGATCTCGTTCATCAGCGACTCGGTGTCGATCGTGTACATCAGCCAGCGAACCGCACCTTCCAGGTACTCCGGTCCGACGGCGGTCAGCACGTCTTCCATCCAGGGCACGTCCAGCCCGACCGCTGCCAGCACCGGCGCGACGTCCCAGCTGTTGCGCACGTTGTTGTCGTCCAGCCAGTCCGACAGCGAGTCCTCGGCGTCGGACAACTCCATCGGCGACAGCTCACGCGCCTTGGCGACCCGCTCGACCGCGTCCTCCTGGATCTCGACGATCTTGTGCAGTTTCGTCGCGTCGAGGGTGCCGTCGGCAAGCATCGCGAGTTTGGAGCGCATCCCGGCGACCCGTTGCCGCAGTGTCGCAGCGGCCCGAACCGCCGCCGCGGCAGGGTTGTTGAGCTCATGGGTGAGTCCGGCCGACAAGGAGCCCAGGGCAAGCAATCGCTCCCGTTGCCCCATCGTCTCGTTGTTGCGCCGCATGCCCATCACGAAGCCCTCGATCAGGTGCACCGCCATCGGGAACCAGGTGTTCATCATCGTCGCCATCGCAGCGGCGTCGATCACGAAGAACTCCGACGGCTCCAGCGCGTACATCGAGGCCGTGTAGCCCTTACGGTCGTCGGCGCCGAAGAAGGCGTTGAAGGCACCGGCGTACACACCGCGCTGCGAGGTGCGGTTGGTCTCGACCTCTTCGCCCTGCAGGAGCTTGCACAGCCGGATCTCGCCGGACAGCAACATGTAACAGCAAGTCGCCTCGTCGCCTTCCTTGAAGACGCGGCCCTCGCCGACCGACAGCGTGTGGCCCTCGCGGACCAGCCAGTCGAGTTGCTCGTCGGTCAAGGACTCGAACAGGAACAGCGTTCGCAGTTCGTCGCGACCGATCTCGCGCTGTCCGCCCGCCGCTTCCACGGCCTCAGTCATCAGAGCATCTCCAGATATCGGTGCACCAAGGTCACGGCCATCGCGCCGTCGCCGACCGCCGAGGCGACCCGCTTGACCGACTCGGCCCTGACGTCGCCGGCCGCGAAGACGCCCGGCATGCTGGTCTCCAGGTGGTACGGATCGCGATCCAGCGCCCAGCCTGGCGGCCGCCCGCGCAGGTCGGGTCCGGTCAGCACGAAACCGCGGTCGTCGCGCATCAGGTCACCCGGCAGCCAGTCGGTCCGGGGCGCGGCGCCGATGAACACGAACATCCACTCCGTATTCACCTCCCAGCTCTCCCCGGTCGCGCTGTTGGTCAGCGTCACGCACTCCAGGTGCTCGGAACCCTTGCAGGACACCACCTGCGTACAGGTGTGCACCTCGATGTTGTCGATGGCACCGATCTGGTCGATCAGGTACGACGACATGGTCGCCTCGAGCGAGGGACCTCTGACCAGCATATGCACGCGTTTGGCATGGCGGGAGAAATAGACCGCGGCCTGACCGGCGGAGTTCGCCCCGCCGATGATGTAGATCTCCTGGCCGGCACAGCTCGGGCCCTCGGTGGTCGCCGAGCCGTAGAAGATGCCGCGACCACAGAGGTCCTCCACGCCCGGCGCATCCAGCGTCCGGTACGAGACGCCCGTCGCCAGGATCACTGAGTGGGCAGCGATCTGGCTGCCGTCCGCGAACTGCAGCCGCCGGGCCGACCCGGCGTTCTCCAGTTTGACCACCTGACGCGCGGTCAGCAGCTCGGCCCCGAAGCGGATCGCCTGTCGCCGGGCCCGATCGGTCAGCTGCGCGCCGGAAACCCCGTCGGGGAAGCCCAGATAGTTCTCGATCCGGCTCGACTGGCCTGCCTGGCCACCGGTCGCGACCTGCTCGACGAGGACGGTTCGCAACCCCTCGCTGGCGCCGTACACAGCGGCACCGAGGCCGGCCGGACCGCCACCGACCACGACGAGGTCGTAGAACTCCTCGGCCGGATGAGTCGACAAACCGACCTTGTCGGCCAGCTCGGCCTCCGACGGCGCGACGAGGACCGTGCCGTCCGGCGTGATGACGACCGGCAGCGTCGTACCGTCGATCTCGGCGGCCGTGAGCAGCCGTTGGCTCTCCTCGTCGTCGACGCCCATCCAGCGGTACGGCACGGCGTTGCGGGCCAGGAAGTCACGCGCGCTGAACGACGGTGCCGACCAGCGGTGCCCGATCACCCGGGTCTCGTCGACCGGCAGCTCCGGAATCGACTTCCACAGCTCAAGCATCGAGTCGACCACCGGGTAGAGCTTCTCCTCCGGCGGGTTCCAGGGCTTCAGCAGATAGTGGTCCAGGTCGACCACGTTGATCGCCTGGATCGCCGCGTCGGTGTCCGCGTACGCCGTGAGCAGCACCCGCCGGGCCAGTGGGAAGAGGTCCATCGCCGCTTCGAGGAACTCGATCCCGGACATGCCGGGCATCCGGTAGTCGGCGAGCAGCACCGCGACCGCCTCACCCCGCAGCTTGAGCTCCTTCAGCGCGTCGAGGGCCTGGTCCGGAGACTCGGCCCGGACGATCCGGTGCTCCTCGGCGTACCGGCGGCGCAGGTCGCGGGCGATCGACCGGGAGACCCCCGGATCGTCGTCCACGGTCAGGATCACCGGGCGGGATGTTGACGTTGGCATGACTCAGTAATACCAGCGCCCAGCGACTTTCGCGGAGCGAACGATCAAATACCGTTGGGCGCTGTTCATCCACAGGTAAGCGCGAAGCGCTAGGGCAGGTTCGCCAGGTACGGCGCGTGGCTGTTCTGGAACTCCCAGTTGTAGTACTTGTCCCAGTTGATCGACCAGGTCATCAGGCCGCGGAACGCCGGGGAGGCACCGCCGCGCAGCGTGTAGCCGCCGCAGTTCTGGCCCTTCACCAGACAGTCCAGCGCTTGGTGCACGGCTGCCGGGGCGGTGTAGCCGTTGCCTGCGCTGGTGGCGGCCGGGAGCCCGAAGGCGATCTGGTCCTGACGGAGCCCGGGGAAGGTGTGCCCGGTGGTCCCGACCGGGAAGCCGGCCTTGATCATGTCGGTCATCGCGATGTGGAAGTCGGCGTTGCCCATCGTGTGGTACTGGTTGTCGAGCCCCATCACGGGACCGGAGTTGTAGTCCTGGACGTGCAGCACGGTCAGCGAGTCGCGCAGCGCGTGGATCACCGGCAGGTACGAACCGCGCCGGTTGTCGCCACCGTTGGTGCCCGGACCGTAGAACTGGTAGCCGATCTGGACGAAGAAGGTCTCCGGCGCCATCGTCAGCACGAACTTCGCCCCGTACTTCGCCTTCAGCGTCTTCACCGCGCTGATCAGGTTCACGATCACCGGGGTGGTCGGGTTGCGGAAGTCGGTGTCGCCGGCGTTCAGGTAGAGCGAGTGGCCTTCGAAGTCGATGTCGAGCCCGTCCAGACCCCAGCGGTCGATGATCGCGCTGATCGAGCTGACGAACGCGTCGCGGGCCGCCGTACTGTTCAGCTGGACCTGGCCGTTCTGGCCACCGATCGAGATCAGCACCTTCTTGCCCTGGGCCTGCTTGGCCTTGATCGCGGCCAGGAACTCGGCGTCGCTCTCGACGTTCGGGCACTCGGCGACCGGGCACCGGTTGAAGCGGATGTCGCCGGAGGTGACCGAGGTCGGCTCGCCGAAGGCCAGGTTGATGATGTTCCAGGCTGCCGGGATGTCGGCCATCCGGACGTACCCGGAGCCGTTGGCGAAGCTCGCGTGGTTGTAGCCGATCAGGGCGTGCTTCGGGAGACCGGTGTTGGTGCAGCCTGTCGTAGTACCGGACGTTGCCGCACTCTTCGCCGACTCACCATTGCTGTTGTACGCCGCCACCGTGTAGCTGTGACTGGTGCACGCACCCAGCCCGTCGATGGTGGTGGAGGTCCCGGTGACCGTCTTGACGACAGTGGAGCCTTCGTACACGCGGTAGCCCGTGACTGTGCCGGTGGAAGCCGGCCAATTCAGGGAGATGGCGCTGTTCGTAGTACCGGACACTGCAGGACTCCCCGGTACGCCGGGAGCGCCGCCGGTCGGCGGGTTGCCGCCAGGCCCGTCCAGGTTGACGTCATCCGCCTGGTACGCCGGTTGCCCGTACCAGCCGTGCAGGTAGATCTGCGCCGACGTCTGGCTGGCACCACTCGTGAACGCGACCGTCAGCTGCGTGTAGCCACTGGCCGAAGGCGTCCAGGTGGAGGCGCCGCCAGTAACCCCCAGGTACACGTACGAGCCGCGCACCCAGGCCGACAACGTGTACGCCGTGCTGGGCTGCACCGCCACGGTCTGGCTGCACTGCGCGAAGTCGGAGCCGGACACTGCTCCGTTCAGCGCGAAACCGCCCGAGCGCGTCGGGCTGGTGACCACCGATCCCCCGGAGCAGCTCCAGCCACTCAGCGAACCCGCCTCGAACCCGGGGTTGGTCAGCAGATTGGCCGCCTGGGCGGTCTGGGTGACCCCGACCAGACCAGCGACGACGAGCAGAAAACCGAGTAGCGCGGCAGAACACCGTGAACGCATGGGCGGACCTCCAGCGGTGAGAGTGGATTAAGTAGAGAGGTTGCAAAACTCACCGTCAAGGCATCACGGTGTCGGATCTCCGCCGCTGTGGGAAACCCGCCGCCTCGACCTGCGCCGCTGCACCTGCCCGAGCCGTCCCGGCCTGTCGACAGCGTTGCCTCACGGCCCGCAACTCAAGCAAGGCCAGACGAGCCCACAGCTGACACACCGCCCGTCCACTCCCGGCGCGGCCAGCCGCAGGCCAACAGGCACCTGCCGATCCGCAGTACCGGTGGCCGACTGAGCCCGCTCGCGCTCGTTCGCCGTACCGGACAGGGACGGAGTCGCGGGCAGCCAACGGAGCTCGGTGGCACCATTCCGGCCGTGCACAGCCAGCACCGCGGCGACACCGCCCTCCCAGACCGATGTCGCCGGCCACTGACCCCACCAGCGCAGCGTCACCGTGCGGTCGGACCACTCGACGCCCTCGGCGACCGGAGCTGCGCAGGAGGGCCGAACCAGGTGGAAGAGCCTTGGCTCTGGCTGCGGGGTGTTCATGGTCCAAGGCTGGCCGGTGAGGGGGTGTGGTCACCAGGTGTGAGCTGTGGGCTGCCCGAACAGCCCACAGTCCCCGCAGCACTCAAGGCAGCACAGCCCTTGCAGCGTTGAGCTTCGGGCGGCGCCGCGACGGGTTCTGTCGGTAGGGCCTTGTAGGTTCTCGCTACGCACCGCAACCACCAGGCGTGACCAGTGGGCCGGCCAGACCGGCAGCTCGAGCAGGGGAGGATCCTGTGACTGAGGCAGCGTTCGGCGTGCAGTTGAGGCAGTCCCGGCAAGCAGCCGCCCTGAGCTTGCGGCAGCTTGCCACCCGAGTGGGCTACGACCACAGCTACCTGTCCCAGATCGAGCGCGGCAGACGTCCGGGCTCAGCCCACCTCGCCAGGCTGTGCGACCGCGAGCTGGGCACCAGCCCGGCGTTGTCGACCGCCTATGAGCAGACCCACCCACCAGCACCGCCCGAAGTCACCGACGACCCCGGCTCGGGCGCCGAACTGCCGGACGGCGGGACGCTGCTGTCCGAGACGATGCCGGCAAGCAGCAGGTTGCCCGCCGGGGTGGAGCTACTGGAGACGGTCCGGCATCAGCTGGCCGGTTCTTTCGGTCCCGGCCGCGAGGTGGCGGAGTGGCGAGCGGTGGCAACCGGTCATGCCCACGACTTCGCCACGACCCCACCGGCCGAGCGGCTGCCAGAGCTCACCGCTGACCTGCAGCTGTTGCGGGCCGGTGCCGCGGCCGGTTCAGCCGCGCTGGCTGTTCCGTCTGCCGAGCTGGCCGTCATGATCGCTTTGACCCTCGCCGAGCTCGGCAGGCTTCGCGCGGCCGAGCGCTGGTGGCGGACCGCTCGCGCGACCGCCGACAGCTCGGCCGAGCGCCGGATCGCCAGCTTGGCACGCAGTTGCGAGGCAACCAGCGGCTTGGCCGAGCACCGCCCGCTGGAAGGCCTGCTCGAGCTCGCTGACGATGCGTTGCTGCTGGCTGATCGACCAGCCGACGTCGCACGCGCTCTGGCCGCGCGCGCCCGGGTGCTGGCTGCACAGGGCGAGGCAGCGCAGGCTCAGCAGGCCGTGCAGGATCTTCGGACAGTGACGATCGACCTGCCCGGCCGCTCGGCAGTGAGCGATTCCCCTTTCGAGTGGGCCGGCGTCGAAACGCCCGCCGTCGAAGGGCGCGTGTGCGCGGCTCTAGGTGACACCCTCGGCGCCTATGTGGCTCTCGACCAGGCGCTAGGACTGTGGTCTCTCGAGATGACAGCTCGGGCCGAGCTGGAGCTGGTGGTCGCATGCTGCCTGGTGATGGACGGCGACGTCGCCGCTGGACTCGCAGTAGCCATGCGGGTACTGGTGGAGCTGCCTGACCAGTGGCACACCCATCACCTGTACGACGCGGCCGGCCACGTGCTCGCCGCAGTACGAGGTGATGAAGCCGGCCGCGCCGGCCTCTGGGACTACCAGGCGTTGCTGAGGCGCCGGCCCTTCGACAACCGCACTGTGGGCAGCCAGTCGAGCTCCACCCGGCAGCAGGGGTAGCGTGCGGCGAGTGACAGGTGACAATCAGGCAGCGACATTGACAGACGCATGGGACTTCCCGGTCGAGCTCAGCGCCGTCCCGGCGACAGCAGAGGCTCGTACTGCGGTGCTGGCGAAGCCCGGGTTCGGGCAGTCCTTCACCGACCACATGGTGCTCGCCTCGTGGACACTCGAGCGTGGCTGGCATGACTCGAAGGTCACTGCGTTCGCGCCGCTCAAGGTGAGTCCGGCGGCCGCTGTGCTGCACTACGCGCAAGAGATCTTCGAGGGGCTGAAGGCGTACCGGCATGAGGACGGGTCGGTGTGGGCGTTCCGGCCGGAGGTCAACGCGGCTCGGTTCAGGCGCAGCGCCCAGCGGCTTGCGTTGCCAGAGGTGCCGGAGGAAGCGTTCGTCTCGGCGCTGCGCGCACTGGTGACTGTGGACGAGGTGTGGGTGCCGCCTGCGGGCAGTGGCGAGACGAGCCTCTACCTCCGGCCGTACATGATTGCCACTGAGGCAGCGCTGAGTGTGCGCCCAGCGCACGAGGTGCTGTTCGGTGTCATCGCTTCACCAGCCGGCGCGTACTTCGACACCGGCCCCAACCCGGTCTCCATCTGGCTCTCCAGCACGTCGATCCGCGCGACTCCTGGTGGCACGGGCGCCGCCAAGTGCGGCGGCAACTACGCGGCCAGCCTCGCGGCTCTCGCGGAAGCAGTAGCCAACGGCTGCGACCAGGTGGCCTACCTGGACGCAGTGGAGCGCCGCTGGATCGAGGAGAGCGGCAGCATGAACCTCTTCTTCGTGTACGCCGACGGCCGCATCGCCACTCCCGAGCTGTCCGGCTCGATCCTGGAGGGAGTCACCCGCGCCTCGGTGCTGCAGCTGGCCGCCGACCTGGGCCACTCGGTCGAGGAGCGACGTATTTCCGCCGACGACTGGCGCGACGGTGTGCGCAGCGGCGAGATCACTGAGGTCTTCGCCTCCGGCACCGCCGCTGTCATCACCCCGATCGGCCGCCTGGCCTGGGATGGAGGTGAGGTCACCATCGGCGACCACAGCACTGACCACGGGGTTGGCCCGGTCACCGCGACGCTCCGCAAGTCCCTGCTGGACCTGCAACACGGCCGCTCTCCCGACCCGCACAACTGGCTGACTCGCCTCGCCTGACCGGCTGTCTGACGCCGCACCCGCTACCGGCGGGTGCGGCTCTCAGTACTTACGACAGCGGTGCGCGCTGGCCGACACCCAGCTCCCCGGCTTCGTCGTCGGTGACGATCGCGTAGGCGCCCTTCGGCATGCCCGGACGCCTGGCCACGTCTCTCGCGACGGACAACAGCGTCCGCTCGTCCGCGCCGGTCAGGAAGAACAGGTAGGCGTTGTCGAGCTCCTCACCGTCGTCGTAAACCTCGAACCCGCCGTCGTCCTCATGGGCCGCGAGGTACTCCTCGACCTCGAAGATCCAGCCGTAGGCGAACTCCGGGTTGTCGGCGGATCGCACGCCGGTGTCGACCAGCGGAACGTGGATCTCGACGATGAGCTGCGCCATGTGGAATCTCTCTAGGAGGGTCAGGATCGAATGTTCTCACCGCTGATCATGCGCGATGCCCGGCTCGACCGGTGTACCAGACGGTCTCTCACTCTTGCGGCAACGGCTCGCGTTCCCTGCTGTCCATCTCTACGGATCGCGACGATGAGCGGGGCCACGGCGGTCGATCCCCGGCGGGATCAGATCGGATTTCGGCGCCGATGATGCTGCCCGTTGCCGGCCCCGGCGGTTAGGTTGACTGTATGGCGGAGTCCAAGGCGGCGAAGAGCAAGACACCCGCGGTGGAGCTGGAGGTCGGCGACCGGACGGTGCGGATCTCGAACCCGGACCGGGTCTACTTCCCCGCGCGCGGCGAGACCAAGCTCGACCTGGTGAAGTACTACCTGGCCGTCGGCGACGGCATCGTGCGGGCGCTCCGCGAGCGGCCGTGCATGATGCACCGGTTCCCGTCCGGGGTGGCCGGCGACAAGGTGCACCAGAAGCGCCTGCCGAACGGAGCGCCGGACTGGATGGAGACCGTGCGGGTCAAGTTCCCGCGGTACAACCGGACCGCCGACGAGCTCTGTGTCACCGAGCTCGCGCACGTCGCCTGGGCGGTGCAGATGTCGACGGTCGAGTTCCATCCGTGGAACTCCCGCCGCGCCGACACCGAGAAGCCCGACGAGTGGCGGATCGACCTCGACCCGATGCCGGACTGCCCGTTCGACCGGGTTCGCCAGGTGGCGCACGTGGCGCATGCAGTACTGGACGACCTCGGCGCGACCGGCTACCCGAAGACCTCGGGCGGCTCCGGCATCCACATCTACGTCCGGATCAAGCCCGAGCACGGCTTCTCCGACGTACGCCGGGCCGCGCTCGCGTTCGCTCGTGAGGTCGAGCGGCGCGCCCCCGACGACGTGACCACCACCTGGTGGCGCAAGGATCGCGACCCGAAGAAGCTCTTCGTCGACTACAACCAGAACGCCCGCGACCACACGATCGCCAGCGCGTACTCCGTGCGCGGCAACCCCGAAGCCACCGTCTCCACCCCGATCCACTGGGACGAGATCGACACCGTCGACCCGAAGGCCTTCACCATCGAGACGGTCCCGGACCGCTTCGCCGAACTGGGCGACCTGCACGCCACCATCGACGACTCCCCCTACTCCCTCGACACCCTGCTCGAGTGGGCCGCCCGCGACGAAGCCGAAGGCGCGGAGGAGCCACCACCGCCGGAGGAGTAGAAGCGGCAGCGGATCACCACCACCTCACCGACCGCCGGCGAGGCCGTGGTGGAGGAGGTTGGTGAGGAGGTCGATCGCCACGTCGTCGGTGATCGTGCGGCCGGTGGGCGGATTGACGACCAGCCAGGTGTAGGCGAACCCTTCCAGCAGGGCGTTCATCGCGGAGAGTTGCAGCATCGGATCGGGTTGTGGCTGCGGCAGCTCCGACAGGTGGCCGATCAGGTGGGCATCGTCGGCCGCCATGATTCGCTGCAGCCGTTGGCCCAGTTCCGGGTCGGCCATCGCGGCCTGCTTGATGGCGATCATCTCCGGTAGGTGCGCCCGGTAGAAGCGCCAGAACGCGGTGACGTGCCAGCGCACCGACTCGATCCGGCTGAAGTCCGCCTCGTGGGTCAGATCGGTCATTACCTGGTCGTCGGCCGTGGCCAGCATGTCGACGAGCAGCGCTTCGAGCAGCTCTTCCTTGCCCGTGAAGTGGTTGTAGAACGACCCTGTCGCCCGGCCGGCCGCGACCGTGATGTCGGTGATCTTGGTGTTCAGGTAGCCGCGCTCGGCGAACACCTCACGCGCCGCCTGCTTCAGCGCCGCCTCGGTTCCGGCCGCCTGTTCCTTGCGTGTCGTCGTCACCCGAACACCTCCTTCTTGACAACCGACCCTAGTCAAGATCATAGTGAATCTAAATTCACTGAATAATAATTCATCGAAATGAGATCACTGATGAACGTGCTGATCGCCGGCGGCGGACCGACCGGACTCACCCTTGCCATCGAACTGGCCCGACGCGACATCGCGGTCCGGGTGATCGACCAAGCCGACGAGTACTTCCAGGGCTCGCGTGGCGACGGCCTGCAACCCCGCACGCTGGAGGTCTTCGAGGATCTCGGCATCCTCGACCAGGTGCTGGCGCAAGGCATTCCGGTGCCACTGCTGAAGGTCTCGCTCGGCGGCAAGCCGGCCGGCGAGCGCCGGATGGGTGAGCTGGTCGAGCCGACTCCCGACCGGCCCTACCCGAACGGCTACCTGCTCGGGCAGTCGCGGACCGAGGCGATCCTGCGCGATCGGCTCGCTGCTCTTGGTACAAGCGTCGAACTAAGCACCGCGCTGGTCAGCTTCCATCAGGAAGACGATCGTGTCGTCGCCCAGCTGTCCACCGGCGAGAGGGTCGAGGCGGACTTTCTCGTCGGAGCGGACGGCGGCAAGAGCGTTGTTCGCAAGCAGCTCGGGATCGCGTTCGAGGGCACTACGGACGATTCGTTCCGGATGCTGCTGGGTGACGTCTCGGCCGACGGTCTGGACCACGACTACGGGTACTGGTTCGCGGCCGCGGACAACCCGATGGACGGCATCGTGATGACGCCGCTGTCGGGCGGCGACCAGTTCCAGTTCGGTGCGCCACTCGGCGACCTCGGGCTCGAGCCGACCCTGGAAACCCTGCAGGGGCTGGTCGACAGATACGCCGGCGAGGGCGTCGCCAAGCTCCGGGACCTGACCTGGTCCACCGTCTGGCGACCGAACATCCGTCTCGCGAAGCACTTCCGGGCCGGCCGCGTCTTCATCGCGGGCGATGCGGCTCACGTGCACCCGCCAACCGGCGGGCAAGGACTCAACACCGGCGTACAGGATGCCTACAACCTCGGCTGGAAACTCGCCGATGGGCGGGAGGAGGTCCTGGCGACGTACGAGCCGGAACGGCGTACCAATGCCGCCCGGGTGCTCGGACTGAGTGAAGGGCTGCTGCAGAAGCACCTCGACGGCGACGAAACCGCCCTCGATCGCGGCGAGGACGTGCGGCAGCTCGACATCAGCTACCGCTCCCCCGACGCCACCGGCCCGTTGACCAGCGGTGACCGCGCCCCCGACTCGCCGCTGATTGATGCCAATGGCAACAACTTGCGTCTCTTCGACCTGTACCGCGGCCCGCACGAAACCCTGCTCCGCTTCGCTCCCAGCACACCGACCGACCACCCGTACGCCGTCGCGATCACCCGCGAGACGTTGCCCGGCAGCTACACCTCGCCCGAAGCCTTCTCCTACTACCACGCAGCCGACGGCGACGAGATCCTGATCCGTCCCGACGGCTATCTCGGCTGAGCCGCGACCGCCCGAATCAGCAGTCGAGCTCGAAGACCAGCAGGGCTTTGCCCGTCGGTGAGGTCCAGCGGTAGGCGACCAGGCAGGTGTCGGAACCGGTCGGCGGGTACCCGTCGTCCCCGATGTAGTTGGCCAGCACGAACGTGCGCCACACCCGGCTCCGGCCGTCGAACCGATGAGCGCCGACCCCACGGTCCTCGAACCGGCCGATCAGGACCGGCTGGACCGTGGGATCGCGCAACAGACCTTCGACGACGCTGCGGTCGAGCCACTCACCGTCGTCCTCGGTGAAGGGCTGGCCGTGCAGGATGATCTCGTCTCCGTGCCGCCCGTCCGGGCGGATCGAGAACTCGGGCGCGGGGAGGAGCAAGTTGGCGAGTGCTTGCAACATGTCGATCGACAGTAGCCGAGATCCGCGCCGGTGTGGATGGCTCAGCGTGCATCATCGGCGACTCTGCGCGAGCTGTCCGTTCGCAGCAGTCGATCCCTTGCTGGCCAGCAGATCGGCAGGTGATCCTTTGTGCGCAAAACTGGGCAACGGCGGGCAGGGCTGACAAGATTTCCGGGTGGAGCTGAATCGGGAGAGCGCGTTGGAGCGGGCCGTGGCGCTCGCGAGCCGGGGACGTCGGGCGATCCTCGGGATCACCGGACCGCCGGCGGCCGGCAAGTCGACGTACGCCGAACAGCTGGTGGCGGAGCTTGTTGCCCAAGGCCACCAAGTGGCGCTGGTCCCGATGGATGGGTACCACCTGGCGCAGGCGGCGCTCGACGAGCTGGGACTCGCCGCGGTGAAGGGCGCGCCGCAGACGTTCGACGGCTACGGGTTCGTCGCGCTGCTCGAGCGGTTGACGGAGTCGGCGGACGAGACGATCTGGGCGCCACGGTTCGACCGGTCACTCGAGGACTCGATCGCGGCCAGCATTCCGGTACCGCCGGAAACCACGCTAGTGGTGACCGAGGGGAACTATCTGCTGTTCGACGGACCGCCCTGGAGCACCGGCCGGGCGCTACTGGACGAGTGCTGGTACATCGAGCTCGACGATGAACTAAGGCATGAACGACTCGTCGCCCGCCACCAGCTGTTCGGCCGCTCCCCCGAGCAAGCACATGAACGCGCCTTCGGCTCCGACGAAGACAACGCGCTCTTGATCGCCGCCACGAAACCCGCTGCCGACGCGATCGTCACTCTCTCCTGAGCCGGCCGGCGCTCCCGGTCACTATCGCGGCGATCTCCCGCCGGAGGTGCATCGCGACACCTCTGGTGGTGATCAGGCTTGCGGTGAGCTGGTCCGCTCGATGAACCCGGCCACGCCGTCCAGGTAGAGCTGCAGGCCGAAGTCGAAGTCGGCCGCGTCTCCTTCGTCGAAACTCATCACGTC
Organism: Kribbella sp. CA-293567; assembly: GCF_027627575.1. Taxonomy (NCBI): domain Bacteria; kingdom Bacillati; phylum Actinomycetota; class Actinomycetes; order Propionibacteriales; family Kribbellaceae; genus Kribbella; species Kribbella sp. CA-293567. The sequence goes on along the minus strand of NZ_CP114065.1, from coordinate 2,065,328 downwards.
GTCGAAGACCCCCGCGGCCAGCACCTGAGCCAGGGCGGGAAGCTGACGCGGATCGACCACGCGAGCCAGCGTCGCGCCGTACCGGGTGAAGGCGTCCGGGTTGTCCGCGAACCCGCTCGCGAGATCCAGACTCAGACGGATCTGGCCGTGCACGTACGTCATCAGTCCCATCACGACGCCCACCTTCACCTCCTCGCTGAGGCTGGTGTCCTTCATTGCCCGGAGGGCTGAGTCGAACCAGGCGAGGTTGTTCGGACCCGCGGGCGGGCCCGAGATCGGAAGTTGGGCGAACCAGCGATGCCGGCGCACGGCCGTCAGTACGCCGTTCGCCCAGAACGTCAATCCCGCCCGCCAGTCGAGGTCGGCCGGCAGTGGGGTGGGCCGCTCGAGTGCGGCGTCCGACATCAGGACGAACAGGTCGTCCTTGCTCTTCACATGCCGGTAGAGCGCCATCGTCGAGTTGCCCAGCCGCTCGGCCACCCGGGCCATCGACACCGCCGCGAGCCCTTCAGCGTCGGCGAGCTCGATCGCGGCCTGAGTGATGTCGCCGATCGTCAGCGACGGCTTCGGTCCGCGTTTCGTGGTGTCTCGCAACCCCCACATCAGCGCGACGTCGGCCGGCAGTTCGGGCTGCTCACTCATCTCCACCACCTCAGTCTAGAAACCCAAACTGCGTACCTGCTACGCTAATTAGCGTAGCTCATACGCAATAAGAGGGAGAGGGATGATCATCCAAGCCACCGGCCTGCGAAAGTCGTACGGGTCCGTCGAAGTACTCAAAGGCATAGATCTCGAAGTGAAAGAAGGGTCGGTCCTCGCGCTGCTCGGGCCGAACGGCGCCGGCAAGACCACGATCGTGCGGATCCTGACGACACTGACCCGGCCGGATGCCGGGTCGGCGACCATCGCCGGGTACGACGTGGTGCGCGAAGCCACGATGGTTCGTGGCGTGATCAGCCTGACCGGGCAGTACGCCGCGGTCGACGCCAACCAGACCGGGCGGGAGAACCTCGCCATGGTCGGCCGGCTGATGCATCTCGGCCGGACCGCGGCCGCGCGGCGTGCGGACGAGTTGCTCGAACGGTTCGAGCTGACCGCGGCGATGGACCGGCGGGCGAAAACCTACTCGGGCGGCATGATGCGCCGGCTGGATCTCGCCATGAGCCTGATCGCCCGGCCGAGGGTGATCTTTCTCGACGAGCCGACCACCGGGCTGGATCCGGCCAGCCGGTTGACGATGTGGGACGCGATCGGTGAACTCGTCCGCGACGGTACGACGATCCTGCTCACCACGCAGTACCTCGAGGAAGCCGACCGGCTCGCCGATCGGATCGTGCTGCTCAACGACGGGCACATCGCCGCGTCGGGCACTGCCGACAGCCTCAAGACCCAGGTCGGCGGCGAACGCATCGAACTGTACTTCGCCGACGAAGCCACCGCGCGTAAGGCCGCCGCCCTGTTCGACGCCGACGGGGAGAACGGCGGACTGGTCGACGCCGCACTGCTCAACCTGCCTTCGGACGGAAGTGCCGGGCACCTGCATCAAGTGCTCGACGCGTTACGCGATCACGATCTGTCCCCGGCGCGGGTGTCCTCCCACCGCCCGACTCTCGACGACGTCTTCCTCACCCTGACCGCCTAGGAGTTGTTCAGATGACCACCCACCAGGGATTCGCTGCCGCCACCAGTGATGTCGCGACGATGGTCGGGCGCAGCGTCCGGTTGAGCCGTCGCAACGCCGACACGCTGATCGTGTCGATCGTGCTGCCACTGTTGATGATGACGCTGTTCGTCTTCGTTTTCGGCGGCGCGATCGACACCGGTACGGAGTACATCAACTATGTCGTGCCGGGGATTCTGCTCCTGACCACCGGCTACGGCGCCGCCAATACGGCGATGGCCGTGGCGGACGACATGACGACCGGGATGATCGACCGCTTGCGGTCCCTTCCGATCCGGAGTTTCGCGGTCGTCGCCGGCCATGTCGCGGCGAGCGTCGCGCGCAATGCCGCCTCGACCGCGATCGTCGTACTCGCCTCGCTCGCAATGGGTTTCCGGCCGAACGCCGATCTCACCGACTGGCTCGCCGCGATCGGCCTGCTGCTGCTCTACGTGATCGCGCTTTCCTGGCTCGCGGCGGCGCTCGGCGTGATCGCGAAGTCGGTCGAATCGGCGAGTGCGCTGAGTTTCTTCATGTTGTTCCTGCCCTACCTCAGCAGCGCTTTCGTCCGAACCGAAACGATGCCCGGTTTCCTGCAGCCGATCAGCAGGCACCAGCCGATCACCCCGGTGATCGAGGCCGTCCGCAGCTTCCTGACCGGTACGCCGCTCGGCTCGAACGGCTGGCTCGCACTGGCCTGGTGCAGCGGCCTGCTCGTCCTTTCCAGCACCCTCGCGTCGGTGCTCTATCGCCGCCGGACAAGTCGATGAGACCTCAATGAATCGGTCGTTCGAGCACTTCGGGCCGACCGTTGGGCGCAGGGTTCGAACCGCTCAGCGGACAGCCCCTGGAGAATCGCCGCAATGCTGCGACCCTGACCCCCGTTGAGGGATAAATTCGAGATCCCCCCAACGTGTGGAGGTCCCACTCCCCCCGGGACCCGCACGGGCGAATGCCCTGGTCATCGACCGGGGCATTCGTTTACCCCAGGCTCTACGGTGACAGAAAAACTTCTCCCTCGGATGTCTGTCTCGCGACCTCTGATCCGACGTACCGGTAAGAGCAGAACCACGGATCGAGGAGAGAGTCAGGATGTCCGGGAACAGCACAGAGCAGATGATCGTCACGTTGCTGGCCGAGGGAAACCCGGTCTGGTACGTCGCCGCCATGGTCAACCGCCGCAGCCATGACGTCTACCTGGTCGGCAAAGCCGCCGGCTATCCCGACAGGACCAAACTGCGCCGCGCGGTGCTGGCCCGCGGACAAGGCCGGCGTCTCGCCGCTTGACCTCTCGGCCGCGGGCCTCGGAGTTCTTCGGCGGTTGTGTTAGAAAGACTGCCAATCGTCGACCAAGTGATCGGGTGATCCACAGATGACCGATGGTGCAGCCGGAGTTCCGAGGAATCCGGCCATCGTCGAACTGCGCGCCCGGATTCGCGATCACTGGGACGAGTTCACGCCCGCCGCTCGATCGGTTTGCCGATCCCTGTCCGAGAGCACGCCCGAGCGACTTCTCTACCTTTCGGCGCAGGAGCTCGGCGTCGCCAGCAAGACCAGCAACGCGACCGTCATCCGGACCCTGCAAGCCCTCGGGTACGCCGGACTCGCCGAGCTGAAGGATCTGGTCGCCACCCCGTTCATGACGGGCCAGCGGGAGGAACGACTCCGCAGCCGGATCGAGTCGACCGGCGGCGACCCCAAGCACGTCTGGGACCGAGTGGTCACCGAGGCGATCGAGCGGATCGAGTTCCTCAACGCGCACCTGTCGATGGACTCCTTCCAGGAGGCCGTCCGGTTGATGCTCGACGCACGGGAGATCACGACTTACGGCTTTGGTGCGAACTATGTCGCGGCCGAACACCTGACGCTCAAACTGCGGCGGCTGGGCCGGCGCAGCCGGTGCATCCAGACGGCCGGCTTCCGGCTGGCCGACGACCTGCTCGCGATCGAGCGCGACGACGTCGTGATCGTGGTCGCCCCCGGGCGGCTGGTCACCGACGCCGAGGTGGTGATCGATCGCGCTCGCGCGGTGGGCGCCGGAATCATTCTGCTGAGTGAGCAGCACGTCGCCGAGCGGCTGGCCGACGACGTCACCGTCGCCATCCACGTGCCGAACACGGTCACCGGCATCACCGCCGAGGTGCTCACCATCATCGTCACCACCGACGCCCTCGCGCAGGCGGTCGCAGCCGCCGACACGGCGTACACGCTGGAGTCCGCTCACACGCTGGAGACCTTGCGTCAGCAACTCGGCTTCTGACGACCGCCCGGACTGCCTGTCTCCTTGCTGCCGACGCCGGGCCGCCCGTGGCCGGCACTACCGTCCCAGGCCGACCATCGCCGTCCCAGGACCGCGATGCCAGGACCTGACCTGGCACGACCGGCGAGGACGCCGCCGTTAGCATCGACCTGACTCGTCCTCGGCTGCAGGGAGCACTCCGATGATCTTCATCACCGCTAAGTTCAAGGTCCGTGCGGAAGACGCCGACAACTGGCCGGCCATCACGGCCGACTTCACCGCCGCCACCCGCGCCGAGCCCGGCTGCCTCTGGTTCGACTGGTCCCGCAGCGTCGACGACCCGACGAACTACGTCCTGGTCGAGGCCTTCGCCGACGACGACGCGGCCGGCGCCCACGTCAACTCCGACCACTTCAAGGCAGCCCAGTCCCAGCTCCCTCCGCACCTGGTCGAGACCCCGCGAATCGTCAACTTCGAACTCGACCAGTCCGAGTGGTCCGAACTCGGCGAACTCGCCGTCAAGCCCTGAGTTTCTCAGCGGTACTGACGTTTCCGTGGGTCGAGTTCTCTCAGCCGTAATGACATTTCCGCGGGGCGAGGCGCGCTGCCATGAACCTCCCGGGGTGCGGCAGTCCCCCAGCCATCAGTTCTCGCAGGCGACGCCGTCGCCGTCACGGTCGAGTTTCGAGGAGTAGCCGGGCTGACCGCGGCGGATCGGGGCGGCGCCGGCCGCTCTGACCTCGGAACAGTTCGCGTAGTACGTGTCGGGCTTGGGCTCCGTGGTGGGTCTGGAGGTCGGCTTGGGCGTGGACTTGGTGATCTTCGGCTTCGGCTTGACCTTTGGCTTGATCGTCACCTTGGGCTTCAGCGTGACTCGTGCGGACGGCTTGGTTGCCGGCTTCTTCGGGACCGGCTTGACGGCCGGCTTCTTGGGTGGGATCGATGCCAGCGGTACCGGCAGAGCGGGTGTCGCAGAAGGTGTGGCGGTTGGTGTCTCGGTCGGCTCGGTGGTCACCGTGGTCGTGACGGTGGTCTGAGACGCCGCAGTACCGGAGTCGGTGGTGGCGCCGCAGCTAGTTGCCAGGAAGCCTGTTGCTACGAGCAGTACGCAGGCTTCCAGGGCAGCACGATTTCTGTTCACTGTTCCCCCAACCCGTCCTCGGTTCCCCCCGGGACGAGATCGTTGTCGTTCGGGCCCCCATGGTCCGAACGGCACCATGCCTACCAGTCGTTCATCACTCTCCGCGATGGGTAGCGTGGATTTACTGGCCAGTCGTCCCTGTTTCGTTACCTAGCGCGACTCAGCTCTCCGGTACTACGACTGTGTTCTGCGCTGCGGCGATCCGCCATTCGCCGGCGTCCTTGGCGAGAAAGTAGACGGGACTACCGGTCTCCACTGGGAGCTCGGCGGTGGAGCCAGGGCGCAGGGCGTACTTCTGGTTCACGTTGACGACCGCGATGTCCGGGCGTACGAAGAGCAGGTGGTCGGGGGTGTAGGTCGCGAAGGAATCCGTGGTGGCGCCGGGCAGCACCCGCCGGGTGAAATCGGCGATGGTGTCGCGTCCGTAAAGCCGTTTGCCATGTCCCGTCACCCAGACCGCATCGTCGCGGAACAGCGCGAGAAACGCCTCGGCATCCTCACTGCTTTGCGCCTTCTCCACCGTCGCCACCAAGGCGAGGATCGCGTCGACGTCAGCTGTGCTGGGAATCCGACCGGTGATGTCCATGCCGCTCAGTCTGCGAGCTCAACCCGACTTGAGGTCAAGCAGTTCATCCCGGTACGGCGTCGCCTGGTCGGCGGATAAGCGATGGTCAGGCGTACGGCGGGTTCGTGGGGTGGCGACGGCATCCCCGTCGAGCAGTGGGCCCGAACTCATGAAATCGCCTCGGCCGAGGCACGCGAATTCCTTGCCGCGGCATCTCGGTGGTCGTCGATGACACCAGTTCGCCGCGCTTCTTGAATCGCTTGGTGATCGATCGAGGTCTTCGTCTGCAGCCCGAGGTAGGCGGTGAGCGCGGTAGGCAGTAGGCGGGGCGGTAAACGCGGTACGCAGTAGTAGGGCGGAAGGCGTGGTAGGCGGTAGCGGTCGGAATCCTCGTGTACTGCGTGCGCGACGGCAGGTGTTGCCGGTGCGGCGGCGTACGCTCGGAGGGTGCCGGCTGCTGGGGGATCTCGGTGAGAGTGCTGCAGTGGCTGCGCGCCAAGGACGCGGGGTTGTCCGCGACTCGGCGGGCGGGGCGGGCCGCGGTGGTGATGCCGCTGACGTTCGCGTTCGCCTTCCTGGTGCTCGACGACCCGGTGATCGCGACGTTCGCCTCGTTCGGGTCGATGTCGACCGTTCTCTTTGTCGACTTCAGCGGTACCAGGATCGAGCGTCTGCAAGCTCAGCTGAGTCTGATCGTGGCCGGTCTGGTGCTGATCCCGGTCGGTACGGCGGCCTCCGGCTCGCGCTGGACGGCCGCGGCGGCCACCCTGATCGTTGCCTTTGTCATCTTGTTTGCCGGGGTCATCAGCTCGGTACTGGCGAGCGCCACGACCGCGCTGCTCGCGAGCTTCATCCTTCCGGTCAGCCTGCCCGGCGGACTGGCGACGCTGCCGGATCGGCTTCTCGGCTGGTTGCTCGCCGGCGCCGCGTCCTTGGTCGCAATTACGTTCCTCTGGCCTGCTCCGAACCGTGAACCGTTGCGCGGACCCACCGCCCACGCCTGCACGCTGCTCGCCAGGCGGCTCCGCGCCGGGTTGGAGATCCTTCGCGAAGGGCCTGATACCGAACTGACCGCGCGGCTGATCTACGAAGCCGGCGAGGCATCGGCCGCCGTGGCTGATCTTCGCGACACCTTCTTCGGTACGCCGTATCGGCCGACCGGGCTGACGACTTCGGCACGGACCTTGGTTCGAGTCGTAGACGAAGTGATCTGGCTCAACGCAGTCCTGGAACCGCACCCGCGGATGCCGCATCCCGGTCCGGCCGCGCCTCAGCTCATCGCCGTCTACTCCGCAGCAGCGGCCCTGCTGGAGCGAGCCGCCGATCTGCTGGACAACGACGAGATCCGGCTCGCGGGATTCGACGACGAGGTCGAACGCCTTCGGCGAGCACGGTTGGCCCTGGAGGAAGTGGTGACCTCGCTACCCCCTTCTCCTGACGGCAGCAAATTCAAGGCTTTTATCAGCTCCCTTGAACCAACCTTCAGAGCACAAGAGATGAGCTTCGCGGTCACAGCAATCGCGGAGAACATCCAGTTGGCAGTAGCAGCCCGCGGTCGTAGCTGGTGGGATCACCTGCTCGGACACGAACCCATGGGCGTCGCCTCGCCGTTGGCGTCTGCACGGGACCGAGCGGGCGCTCATCTGGAGCGGCACTCCGTCTGGCTGCACAACAGCGTGCGGGGCGCCATGGGTCTTGCCTTGGCGGTCCTAGTGGCAGACCTGACCGGTGTGCAGCACTCCTTCTGGGTCGTGTTCGGCACACTCGCCGTACTGCGCTCCAACGCGCTCAGCACAGGTCAGAGCGCTCTGCGCGGCCTCGCCGGGACAGTGGCCGGCATCATCATCGGCGGCGCCGTAGTACTGGCTATCGGTCCCAACACCACCGTCGCCTGGTTGCTGTTGCCGATAGCCATAGTTCTGGCCGGGTTGGCGCCAGCGGCGTTCTCGTTCGCTGCTGGCCAGGCCGCCTTCACCGGCGTGCTGTTGATCCTGTTCGACATCATCTCCCCTGCAGGCTGGAAGATCGGGCTCATCCGCATCGAAGACGTCGCCATCGGATCGGGGGTGAGCTTGTTGGTCGGGCTGCTACTTTGGCCGCGCGGGGCGAGCGCTGCACTCCAGCAGGCACTTGCCGACTCGTACTCAGCCGGAGCCCGCTATCTGAGCCAGGCGGTCGGCTATGCGATCAGCAAGTGCGATGGCCAGGCGACCGCGGTCGCAGTACCGATGGAAGACAGTCAGCGGGCTGCCGCGGCCGCACGTCGGCTCGATGATGCGTTCAGGACCTTTCTGGCCGAGCGCGGCGGCAAGAAACTTCCATTGGCCGACGTGGCGACCCTGGTGACCGGCGTCGCCGTACTGCGGGTCACCGCGGATGCCATCCTCGAGCTGTGGAGTCGTGGTGATGAGCCGGCGACCGGTGATCGGGCAGCGGCTCGTGCAGAGCTTGTGGACGAGGCTGCGGTGATCGTTGAGTGGTACCAGCGCGCGGCCGAGGCGTTGGCCGGGAGCACCGCGCTGCCACCACCGATCGACCGGGATCATGACGCCGGCGAGCGGTTGGTCAGCGCAGTACGGCGGGACTTGATCGGTGACGACGGCCGATGGAGCGCGACCGCAGTACGAATGTTGTGGACAGCAGACCACCTCGACGGCCTGCGACGGTTGCAGCCAACTGTGGCGATCCGTCCCGCGCAGAGCTGACAGCAACCGGCCTGCAGACAAGCGCCGCGGCGCCGTCGACCACTGTTGGTCGGCGCCGCCGCGGCGAACTCTGCGCGCTTCGGAACTGCTGTCAGCGGCGGCGACCGAACTTGCTGGAGGCACCGATACCGGCGAGGTGGAGAGCGATGCAGAGCAGGCCGGCCATCAGAAGGGTCTGCGGGGTGAACGCGTCGCTGACCGTGGCGTTGGCCCAGTCGAGGATGAGCGCGAGCCCGAAGATGACTGCGGCGATGATGGCGAACATGTGTGGTTCTCCTGGCTGTATGACGGGCGGGAAAGTGGCGCTCATCTAACTGCCTGCCGGTGATGCGCACAAGGGGTCGCGATCATGACGAATAGGAATGGGGATCGGGCGCATGGAAGCCGCGAAGGATGGGCACAACGGGCAGGTTGTCGTCGCTTCTCTCAACACCCGGGGGATGCCGCTCCGACGTTCGCGGCTCCGGGCCCGGTACGCCGCGATCGCTGCGGCCTTCGAAACGTCTTCGGTGCAGGTCGTGAACTTTCAGGAAGTACTTACTTACTACCACTTCCGCCTGCTGGCGCAAGGCCTGCCGACATTTCGGGGTGTGTACCGGCCGTCGGCGGCTGGGCCGGCCGGCGGGGTGGTGACCTTCTCGCGGTTGCCAGTCGAGTCCGTCCGGTACCAGCGGTCACCGGCGCCGCGGAGTACGGAACTGTCGTTGCGGTGGCGGGGATTTCTGAAAGGCGCGTTGGTCAGCCGGATCGACGGAATGTGCTTCGTCAACGTGCATCTGCTGGCGAACACCGACGGCAGTTGGTCGGCGGAGAACAGGTTCCATCCGATTCATCGGGCGCAACTGGCTTCGTTCGCGCGGCTGCTCGGGGAGGTCGCCTCCCCCTGCGTTGTGACGGGTGACTTCAACATTCCACGGCACAAGTCCTTGGTGCAGGAATTCCTCGCCACGACAGGGTTGGCCGATGCGTTCGACGGCCAGTGTCCCCCGACGTTTCAGGCGGCCTACCTTTCGGTGGGGATGCGGTCGCAGTGCATCGACTTCGCGCTGCTCTCGGGAGTGAAGGCCACCGACACCGAGTTGTTGTTCCCGAACGAGAAGCCGGGATTGGGGTATGTCTCCGACCATCTTGGGCTGCGGGCGCGGCTCGTCAAGTCACTCCCAGACAGCTGAGGTGGGGTCGATGCCGTGGGTCGCGGCGTTGGAGAAGATGGAGTCGCGGAGCCAGGTGGACAGGCCGGGAGCGATTTTGTCGTAGTGCTCGACGTAGCGCGGGTCGTCTGTGTAGCTGCGGGCGATGCAGACGTGCATGGAGTGGGTGCAGTCGAAGTACGTCGTCAGCAGGGCGCGATGGCGTTCGGCGAGGGCGTTGGCTTCGGAGGAGTTCGCGGCGAGGCCGGAGCGAAGGGCGGCGGTCAGGTCGTCGTCGAGTTGCTTGGTGGTCGTCGCGATCTGGTTCCAGTCGTCGGGGGTGAGGGTCGCTGTGCGTTCGGCGTACTGCGCCCAGTGCGGCGTGTCGCCCCAGCGGCTTTCGGCCTCGTCGATCCACTCCGGTCGCCAGCCGGCGCCGAAGATCTCGACCTGTTGGGCAGGGCTGAGCTGGATGCCGGTTCTGGTTGCTTCCAGCATCCGATCGACCGACGAAACCATTGTCTGCAAGCGATCTATCCGGTCCACCAGCTCCGAACGCTGACGGCGCAGATGACTGCGGGCATCCACTTCGGGGTCGTCGAGGAGCTTGCCGATCTCCGCCAACGGGAAGCCGAGTTCACGGTAGACGAGCACTCGGTGGAGACGCCCGACATCCTCGTCGGAGTACACGCGGTAGCCCGACCAGGTGCGGCCGCTCGGGCGGGCCAGACCGATCGCGTCCCAATGGTGCAGCGTCCGGACGCTGACACCGACGAGATCGGCGGTTCGCCCGACGGTCAGATCCTCGCTCACTCGCACTACGGTACTTCGATCCCCGCGATGCTTCGGCTCACTGCGGTACTTCGATGCCCATGGCCCGCAAGTTGGCCGCCTCGGCGCTGTCCGGGTCGAGCGGTCGGGCCGCTGTCATCACCACTCGGGTGTTCTCCGGCGTGGTGACCGTCAATTCCAGCGAGTTCCATGGCATCACCCGAGGCTCGGTGGTCGAGCCTGGCATCAGCTCTTCGCAGCGCCTCACCACTTCATCTATCTGGCTGACCACACAGGCGAAACTGACGCTCGACGACGCCGTCTCGGCAACCTCGTCAGCCGGTACAAGCAGCACGTCCTGGAAAGCCCAGCGCCGCAGGTGAACCAACTGGCCGGGCACGGAGAAGAGGTCGATGAACCCGAGTCCCCTGATCCAGAAGTCCTTCGATGCCTCGAGATCGCGAGTCGGCACGATCACGAACATCGGCATTCCGTAGTACCCGCGATAGATGTCGGGCGCCACCGCGTCGAGGGCCGGCAGCGGTACTGGTCCGATGAAATCGTTCATCGGACCAGTACCGACCCTCACGTCGCGTGAGGGTCAACTGCGACGGCTACAGGCTGAACGCGATGGATCGGAGAATCAGCGCCGCGAAGAAGACCAGCGTGAACGCCAGATCGAAGGCGAGTCCGCCAGCCCGCAACGGCGGCACGCGACGACGTACCGGTTCGAGCACCGGCTCGGTCAGCTTGTGGGTCACCGCCCGCGCCTTCGCCACCCAGACAGGACCTCGCCCGGCCACAGCGGCCCAGTCCAGCAGCATCCGCGCGATCAACACCAAGATGAACGCCGTCAAGGCGTACCCGACCAGTGCACCCAGCAGGCTCATTTGCGACTCCCTCTACTTCGTCTTGCCAGTATCAACGAAGCACTCGCCCCAGAGATGTCCGAATCGGCAAGTTCTTAGCCGACTATCAGGAGCCGACTCCGCGCGACGTACACCGACGGCCAACACATCGTGATCAACACGGTTGAGGGTTACCGCAAGCTGCGCAACATCGAGAAGGACCCGCGGGTTTCGGTCAGCGTCGCCGATCCTGACGACACCTCGCGGTACCACTCGGTGCGCGGACGGGTGGCCGGGATCACGACCGACGGTGGCGCGGAGGGGATCGAGAAGCTGGCGCAGAAGTACACCGGCAGTGAGTATTCGTGGCACGGCGGACGCGACGAGGTGCGGGTCGTGCTGACGATCGAGGTCGAGAAGGTCATTCACGCACCTTGGAACTGAGCTGATCAGGGAGAGTGCCGGCCTTCCGGCGGTCAGTCGTCAGGGTGAGGATCAGGAGGAACACGGCTGCCAGAACCGCAGCGGCGATGAAGGCGATTCGGGTCGAGGCTGCCGCGGCGAGAGGTCCGAGCAACAGAGGGACCGTTACTTGCCCACCAAACGTGATGGTGGCGAGTACGGCGGTTGCCCGGCCCCGAAGTGCCGTGGGGGCAGCCTCGCCGATGACAAGAGTCAGAGTCGGGACGACGATTCCCATCCCCAGGCCGAAGACGGCGACCGCCGCGATCATCAGCACCGGCTCTTGGGCGATGCTGAGGGCCGCAAGGGCTGATACCCAGCTGATGAAGGCGATGCGGAGCAGGGTGAGGTCGCGCAGGGCTTTCCGCAAAGAGGCGAACGAGAGGCCGACGGCGGTCATGGCTGCGGACAGGATCGCCGTGCAGAGCGCAACCAGTAGTGGCTTCGTCACGCCCACTTCGCCGAGACGCAGTGGTAGGAAGATCAGGATGGCGTAGAGCAGGAACGAGCTCGCTAGCTGCAGCAGGTAGTAGAGGATCAGCACCGGCTGGCCGAGGATGAACTTCACGAGAGAGCCTCGAGCGGGACGACTGGTAGGTCGCCGTCTGTTCTGATTCGGCAACGCCGTCAGGGCGAGGATGCCGAGCGGTACGCCGACGAGGTAGATCGCGAAGGGTGCATGCCAGGAGATGGTGCCGACGGCACCGCCGGCTATCGGCCAGATCAGGCCACCGAGACTGATGGCCGATGACCTCCACCCCATCGCGCGATCGCGGGCGGTGCCGTCGAAGGATTCCAGCAGGAGCAAGGTGGTGCCGGTGAAGACTGCGGCGGCGCCGATGCCGAAGATCAGGCGGCTGGCCAGCAGAGCCGGGTAGCCGCTGGTCACCAGGCCGGCTCCACCGGCGGCGCCGTACAGGATCAGGCCGGCGGACAGCGTGCCTCGCACACCGAAGCGGTCGATGGTGCGGCCGATGAAGGGGCTGACGGCGGCCAACGATGCCGCATGCATGGTCAGCACCAGACCGGTCTGCGTTTCCGACAGGTCCAGGTCCCGACGGACCAGGTCGAGGATCGGAGTCAAGATCGCGCCGGCCATCACGGTCAGCGTGGAGCCGAGCAGCAGAACGGTGAGTAGCAGGCGCCCGTTCGGGCGAACGTCAGCCTCCGGCGGCTTCATCGGCGGCGCAGACTGCTAAGAGCCGTCGACGGCGAGGTCGGGTACGGCGCTACTCGGTAGGCAGTGGGTTCAGCCGGCATGGCGCGAGCCTTGACCTCAACCAAAGTTGAGGTCAAGGCTCGTTGCCAAGCACATCTACTCTCTTGCCCGGTCAGTGAGGTGAGTGAAGCACGTCACAACAGCACTCAGCAGCGAGGGTCACAGCAGGATGATCCGCCGATCAGAGGGCGCAGAACAAAGCGAAGGCCCGGACCTAATGGTCCGGGCCTTCCAAAGTAGCGGGGGCAGGATTTGAACCTGCGACCTCTGGGTTATGAGCCCAGCGAGCTACCGAGCTGCTCCACCCCGCGCCGCCTTGATGTCTTTAGTTTAGGGGATGCGGGCCCAGAGTCCAAATCGAGGGTCGGAGCGGAAAAAGCGTGTCGGGGAGAGGGTGCGGCGGCGTAGCTTCTGAGGATGAGTGATGGGGTGTTGCGGCCATTCGGGACGGCTGATCTGGTGGGTGCTGCGCGGTTGCTGGCCGAGCGGCAGATGGGGCATCGGCGGAGGCATCCGTTGTTGCCGGCTGAGTATGAGGACCCGCAGATCGCGCTGGCGGAGGTGACGGCTGCCTGGGAGACCGAGGGTGCGTCGGGGGCTGCGCTCCTGGAGGGCGGGGAGCTCGTCGGATATTTGCTAGGAGCCCCTAAAGCATCCGCGGCGTGGGGAGACAACGTCTGGGTCGAGCGGGCGGGACAGGCCGTGCGGGAGCCGGAGAAGATCCGGGACCTGTACGCGGTCGCGGCGACCAAGTGGGTGGCGGACGGGCAGATCGCGCAGTACGTGATGGTGCCGGATGATGCGGAACTGCTGGACGCCTGGTTCCGGTTGGGGTTCGGCGCGCAGCATGCTCACGCCGTACGGTCGGCGCCGGCCGCACCGCTCCCCCAGCGACCAGGATTGACGGTACGACGTGCGCGGCGCGATGACATTCAGGCGCTGGCCGAATTGGAGCTGGTACTGCCGACGCATCAGGGGCTGGCGCCGACCTTCAGTTCCGGCGAGACGCTGACGCTCGAAGAAGCATTCGCGGACTGGCAGGAATCGATCGACGATCCGGAGTACGCCAATTTTGTTGCTGAGCGCAACGGAAAGCTGATCGGATCGTCGGTCGGGTGCTCGGTGGAGAAATCCAGTGCGCACGGCGGGCTGGCGCGGCCCGGCAATGCCGGCCTTCTTGCTTATGCGGCAGTGTTTCCCGAGGCGCGCGGAGCCGGGGCAGGGCGAGCGTTGGGCGAGGCCGTGCTGAACTGGGCAGCCGAATGCGGATACACCTCCGTGGTGACGGACTGGCGAGTGACGAACCTGCTGTCGTCCAGGGCCTGGCCGCGGCTCGGCTTCGAGCAGACATTCCATCGTTTGCATCGCCTGATCGGGTATTGATCAATCAAACGCTCCGTATATACAGCATTACACTGAGCTATTGCCAATCGCTGACAGCGCATGCTTGCATTCCCTCAGTAATCGTTCCCAAGGAAATTTCCTTAAGGGGGGAATCCGATGCCACGACCGTCTTTGCTTGCCCGCCTCCTAGCATGTCTGTTGATGCTGGCGGCGGCCCTCACCATCGTTCAGCCCGCGACCGCCGCCGTCCCCGACCGCAAGGCCTGGGTGCTGTGGAACCAGACCGCGGGCACCACCGTTGCCACCGGCACCTGGCCGGCACCCAGCAGCGTCATCGTGCTCGCACCCGGCCGGTACCAGGTCAAGTTCCCGGGACAGGGCGCACCTGGCGGCGTCGTTCACGTCACGGCGATCAACAACACCCCGCATTGGTGCCAGGCCGAGAACTGGTTCCAGTCCGGTACCGACGAGATCGTCAACATTCGCTGCTACCGCGTTGGTGGCGCACTCGACCCGACCAGCTTCAGCGCGTTCTTCGTCCGCGCGTCGGGCGGTCCCGCGCCGGGTCCCTACGGGTACGTCGACTCGCAGCCCAACGGCGCGCTGGTCAGCCAGTACAACTCGGTCGGCGCCCCGAACACCTCGACCCCGCTCGGAGTCGGGCAGTGGCAGGTCAAGTTCCCCGGCCTGGTGGCCGGCGGGACCCTCGACGGCAGTCTGCAAGCCACCGCCGTCCACCCGCAGCTCGGAGCACGCTGCAAGATCCGCGGCTGGTCGTCGAGCGGCGCTGGTCAGGACGTCAGAGTGATCTGCTTCGACTCGACCGGTGCCTTGCTGAACACGCGCTTCACCCTCACCTACCAGTACAAGGTCTCCCTGTACGGCGCTGCCGTGCCGCCCAAGTACTACGGCTACTTCCTCAACCAGCCGCCGGCCGGACCGCCGAGCACCAACCTCAACTCGGTGCTCGGACTGGGAGCGAACACGATCACCTCGACCGGTCCCGGCCTGTCGATGGTCATCTTCCCGCGCATCGCCTACCCCCAGAACACGGTCCAGGTGACCGCCTACGGGTCGAACTCGAACTTCTGCGGGCTGAACACGTTCTGGACCAACAGCTCCGTGGGTCCTGATCTGATCGTCCGCAACGTCAACTGCTTCACGAATGCCGGCGCACCGGTGGACACTGGTTTCACCGTCAGCGCGAACTCGATCCTGTAGCCGCGCCAAGCGGCGGCACCATCGGCCGGGGCCCACACCGACAACGCTCGGGGTGGGCCCCGCGCCGGTTCAGGCGGAGTCGACCGGACGGAAGTTCGTCGCCGTGCCCAGCAGGTCGTCGTCGCTGAAGCGCACGCGGTCGATCGACACCTCGGCGGCAATCCCTGGCTCGACGAAGAAGAACACCAGGTCGTCGGCGCGATAGCCGCCGTACCCGGCGACGTCGACGGCGGTGAGCTCCCAGGACTCCGGGTCCTTCTCGTGGTACTCGGTCAGGAACGTGCGCAGCGTCTCGAGGTCGATCACCTTCTCGCCGCGGATCGTCTTGGCCGTCAGGTCGACCTTGGTCGCTCCCTCGGGATCAGGGCCGGTCTCCCAGACCCGGCTGTGGAAGACCACTTCCTCCCACTCGTACTCGAAGTCGCTCGGCGAGCCGATGCCGCCAGGCAGGTGGTCGATGGCGAATCCGTCCAAGATGCACGCCCTCTGCTGGGTTGTCGCGGACAGCAGGTGCTGACCGCAGGATGATGCTGAACCGGGGGCCGCCGCCGCGGCGGTCGGCAGCAGGATGCCCAGGACGGCGGGGGCCGCCAGCGCGGTGATGGCGCCGCCGATCACGATACGACGGGTCGCGGGCCGGACCACGGACCAGGACGAAGAACACGACATGGCTGCCTCCTCAGGCGAGTCACCCGGGGATCGGGTGAGTTGTTCCTTGCCAGAGAAGATGCAGCCGGTCTGCCGGATTTCCGGGACGGGTTTTCCGCCTGTGGACAAAGAGATCCGGGCGGCGACACCCTTCGGTGTCACCGCCCGGATCGAACAGCAAGTGCTCGGATCAGCCCGTCGGGGAGCTCGGTGGGCTGGTGGGGGTCGGAGTGACGGACGGCGGTGTCGCCGGCGGAGTGGTGGGCGCTGCGCCTGCACTCACCGCTCGGTCGATGGCTGCCTTCATCTTGGTCACCTGTGCCTGATACTCCGCCAGGTTGCCCTTGGTGAGGGCCGCTTGGGCTGCCGCGTAGGCAGTCTGCGCCTCTGCCAGCGCCTGCTTGACCGTCTGATTGGCCGGCGGGGTGGTCGGCGTGCCCACCGGCGGCTTCTCACCCGTCTCCACGTTCGTGTTGAAGACCTTCTCCAACGCCTCCTTCAGCGTCGTGCCGTAGGCGACCCGGTCACCGAAGCCGACCAGAACGTACCGCAGTACCGGATAGCTACCGGGACCGCTCGTCCGCACCGAGTAGACCGGCTGCACATAGAGCAGACCGCCTCCCAGTGGCAGCGTCAGCAAGTTGCCGAACTGGGCTCTGGCGCCGCTGGACGGTTGGTTGATCGGCAGCAACGCCTGCCGGATGCTCTCGTCGGTCTGGAACTTGTTCGAGACCTGCCCCGGACCTGGGATCTGCACGTTGCCCGGCAACTTGAGGATCCGGATCTGCCCGTAGTCCGGCGAAGAAGCCTCCGCGTCGACGGCCAGGTAGCCGGTCAGGTTCTCCCGCTGCGCGTTCGGCACGTAGACCGAGGTCAGCGAGAAGGTCGGTTCCTTCTGGTCCGGCATCCGCAGCGACAGGTAGAACGGCGGCTGGTCCGGCGTCTGCGAGTCCCCACCGCTGCCCGCGGCGACGGTCGGGTCGGACGGCACCCGCCACAGGTCGCTGTTCTGGTACCAGGTGGTCGAGTCGGTCACGTGGTACTTCGCCAGCAGGTCGCGCTGCACCTTGAACATGTCCTCGGGGTAGCGCAGGTGCGACATCAGTGCGGGCGAGATCTCCGAGCGCGGCTTGACCGTGTCCGGGAAGGCCTTCATCCAGGTCTTCAGCAACGGGTCGCTCTCGTCCCACGCGTACAGCTCCACCGAACCGTCGAAGGCGTTCACGATGGCCTTGACCGAGTTGCGGATGTAGTTGATCTCCTCGCTCGGCTGCTGCGCGACCGTGCCACGGCCAGTGGTCGTGTCGCGGGTGCTGTCGTCGAGCGCGACCTTCTGCGAGTACGGGAAGTTCGCCGAGGTGGTGTACCCGTCGACGATCCAGACCACCTGGCCGTCGACGATGGCCGGGTACGGGTCGCCGTCCGGGGTCAGCCACGGCGCGGCCTTCTCGACCCGCTCGCGCGGGTTGCGGTCGTAGAGGATCTTCGAGTCGTTGTTGACCCGGCTGGACAGCAGCAGGTTGGCGTCGCGGAACTTGGTGGCGTAGAGCAACCTGTTGCCGAACGAACCGATCGGTACGCCGCCCTTGCCCGCGTAGGTGTTCAGCGTGGGCGGGCCGCCGTCCTGGCCCTCCGGCGTGTCCAGCTCGACCGGAGCGCCGTCCTTCGGGCCGCCGACGATCGAGTAGTCCGGCGACTGCTCACCGAAGTAGATCCGTGGTTCGTAGTCCCCCAGGTCCCCGACCGGCGGCAGGTCCTTCTCGGACCACACCGGCGTACCGTCGGAAGCACGCTGGTTGCCGTTGGCGGCGACCACGCCGTAGCCGTGGGTGTAGACCGTGTGGTCGTTGTTCCAGTTGCGCTGCCCGGCCGGCAGCCGGTCGATCTCGACCTCGCGGACCGCGATCACGGTGTCGCGGGTCTCGTTGCCGATCTTGTACCGGTCGACGTCGAGGTCGGTCGGGAACGAGTAGAAGCCACGGACCTGCTGCAGCTGCTCGAAGGTCGGTCCGACCACGCTCGGGTCGATCAGCCGGATTCCCGGCAGCACGCCCGCGTCCGCCACCAGCTGGTCCGGCGAGGCCTGCGTCTTGGCCTCGTAGTTGATGATCTTGGTCTTCTCCAGACCGTAGGCCTGACGGGTCGCCTCGATGTTCTTGGTGATGTACGCCGCTTCCTTCACCGGCTCGCTCGGGCGGACCCGCAGCTGCTGGAGAGCAGCCGGCCAGAGCGCGCCGAGCAGGATCGCCGACAGGACCAGCACGACGGTGCCGACGCCCGGCAGCAGCCAGGTCTTACGGACGACGTTGGCGAAGAAGAGGCCGGCGCAGATCACCGCGATGACGGCCAGGATCTCCTTGCTGGGCAGCACCGCGTTGTCTCCCGTGTAGGAGATACCGGTGAAGAGCCTGCTGTCGGAGGTCGCCAGACCGTAGCGGTCGAGCCAGTAGCTGAACGCCTTGAGCAGCACCAGCAGGCCGAGCAGCACCGAGAACTGCACCTGCGCGGCGCCGGAGGCCTTCTGGCCCTTCGCCGACGGGCGGAAGCCGCCGTACAGGTAGTGGGTGATGATGGCCGCGACCAGGGACAGCAGCACGATCGAGTAGCCGAAGCCGAGCAGGACGCGCAGCCACGGGTAGTCGAAGACGAAGAACGCGATGTCCATGTTGAAGTGCTTGTCCGGGATGCCGAACGGGGTTCGGTTACGCCAGGCCAGGAAGACCTTCCACTCCCCCGACGCGGCAGAGCCACCGAAGACGAGCATCAGGGCCGCCAGAGCGCCGATCGCGATCTTGCCGCGTTGCTGCAGCAGATCGCCGTACCGCTCGAAGCCCGGGCTGGGCGACGGTGCCAGGGCGACCCGCGGACGGGTCCGGTAGGCGATGATCACGTTCGCCACCACCGCGGCCGCCATCAGCAGGCCGACCACGACGAACAGCAGCACCCGGGTGCCGAGCACCGTGCTGAACACCGAGCCGAGATCGACCGACCGGTACCACAGCCGCTGGGTCCAGACGTCGGTGAAGACGCTGAACAGGATGAGCAGCACGACCAGGGTGGCGATCGTTGGTAGCAGGGCCCGCGGGCGCTGGCCGGGCGTACGCCTCGACCGCCTCGGCTCCTCCGGCATGTCGTAGACGCCGTCACTCATGGCAGCTTCTCCTCGTTGTCACTGGTACCGCCCAACACGGAACCCGGACCGACCGCGGTCGAGGGCTCGAATGTCAATGACAGTACTTGGCAGAGCGTAGGGACCAAGTCGACGCCGGTCAGTACGGCGCTGTCCTCGTCGTGGGTTCGCAACCGGACGGCACCGAAGCGGTCGCCGTCGCGCAGGACGGCGGCCACCATCCGTACTTCGTGTCGGCGCGGGTCGCTGCCGGCCAGCTGGGCGAGCTCGGCATCGGTGTCGGCGCCGCTCTCGGCCGAGGCCGGCAGCACGACGCGCTCGACCGCGACGGCGCAACCGCTCACTCCGTCGGGCCACTCGATCCGGGCCAGCGCCTCGGCCAGGTGTTCGTCGTCCATGCCGCCGGGCAGCTCGCCCTGGGCCACCGGGGTGAGCGGCTGGGAGGCGTCATCGGCGCCCAGCTCAGCCGCCAGTTGCGGCTCGGCGGCCAGCAGGTCCTCGGTCGGAACCAGCGCGAACAACTGCGCGGGCTGGTCCCAGCCGGCGCTGCTGACGTGCCGCTCGATCTCGATCACCGCCTGGCCGAGCGCGTCGGAGTACTTGTTGTCAGGTCCTACTTCGTGCATGCCGGGACGTCTCCAGTTCCACTGGCCAGTGCTTTCAATGCCTCGACCGCCTCGTGCAGGGTGGTGATCTTCACCAGGCGGATACCGTCCACCCCGGCGTGCAGGGCGGCTTCACAGTTCGGTCCGGGGACCAGGAAGACGGTGGCGCCGTCGTCCTTGGCGCCGGCGATCTTCTGCTGGATCCCGCCGATCGCGCCGACCTGGCCGAGCGCGTCGATGCTTCCGGTCCCGGCGACGTGCTTGCCGGCCAGCAGGTCGCCGTCGGTCAGCTTGTCGTAGATGGCCAGCGCGAACGCCGTACCGGCACTCGGACCGCCGATGTCCTGCCCGAGGTTCACGGTGACCTTGACCGGCGAGTCGACACCGATCGAGATGCCGACCATCGGTCGGGTCTCCTCGCCAGGGGTCGCGGCGGTCTTCAGGACGACGGTCTGCTGCTTGCCGCCGCGGGTGATCAGGAAGCTGACGTTCTCGCCGACCTTGTGCTTGCGGACCAGCTCGCCGACCTGCGGGACCTGGCTCGGCACCACCCCGTCGATCTCGAGCACGATGTCGCCGGGCTTGAGCTTGCCGTCGGCCGGGCTGCCCTTGGAGACCGTCGAGACCTTCGGCTTGTACGGCACCTTGGCCTCTTGCAGGGCGGCCGCGACGGCACTGTCCTGCGAGCCGGTCATCTCCGCGGTGTTCTGCTGCTCGACCTCGTCGGCGCTCTGCTCCGGCGGATAGATGATGTCGCGCGGGAACAGGTCGTGGTGCGGGTCCAGCCAGTTGCGCATCGCCTGCGGCAGGGTCAGCTCACGGTCGGGCGAGGTGACCGAGACGGTGGTCAGGTCGAGCTGACCGGTGGTCGGGAAGGTCGCGTGGCCGGTGATCTCGATCACCGGCTTGCCCTTGGACTCACCGAGGGTGTTCTTCACCGGCCCCGGGCTGAACGAGACGAACGGCACCGGGAAGACGGTGACCAGTCCGAGCGTGATGACGAGCACGACGATCGAGGTGACCAGCGTGGCGGTACGACGTGTCACGAACCCTGCCCTGCGATCTTGAGTTTCCGGAAGAGCCCGCGCAGCCCGCGGCGCGGCTCAGGGGTGGAACGGGGACCGGGCGCGGCCACCGCCTCGGTGAAGCGGCGGAACTCCTCCACCGACGCGAAGGCACCACCGGACCGGCGGGGACCTCGGGTCCGCCCACGCCAAGCCGCCCAGCACATCGCCAGCCCGGTCGCGACCAGCGGGAACGCCAGCCACGCCAAAACCTTCATCCGGCCACCTTCATGCGCCCAGAGTACGGGTCAGCAAGCGCCGACCCACTCGCTCGCACCGTCGCTGAAGTGCTGGTGTTTCCAAATCGGAACCTCCGCCTTGAGGTCGTCGATCAGCTGACGGCTGGCGGCGAAGGCGAGATCGCGGTGCGCGGCGGCCACCGCGACGATCACGGCGGCGTCGCCGATCGCCAGCGGGCCGGTGCGGTGGACGGCCGCCAGAGCGGTCACGGCCGGGTGTTGCGCGCAGATCCGCTCGGCCACGACCCGGAGGTGCTTGAGCGCCTCGGGGTGCGCCTCGTAGCGCAGCTCGTCGACCGGGCGGTCGTGATCGTGGTTGCGGACGGTGCCGACGAACAGCGTCGTCCCGCCGGCGCCGGGGTCGGCGACCGCGGCCAGCACCTCGTCGCTGGACAGCGCCGTGTCGCGGATGTCGAGCAGCCTGATCGCCTCGGTCATGATGGTCCCTTACTCTCTGCGTGCACATACTGTGTACACGACCGCACCAGCGCGTGCCGCCGTGTGACCACGGTAATGCGTTCGCCTGTGGAGGAACGGAGCCGGGGAACCAGTACGTTGGAGTAGTACGCCCCCCAGTAATGGCCACAGCACAGGAAGGCCCACTCCGATGAGCGACGAACCGGACAACCCGTTCAAGGGAACTCCGTTCGAGGCCATGTTCCAGCAGTTCTCCGGTGCGGCCGGCCCTGGTGGCGCTGACGGCGTAGACCTGAACGCGATCTTCGCGCAGGTCCAGCAGCTGCTCAGCGGTTCGGGCGACGGCAAGCCGGTCAACTGGGACCTGGCCAAGGACATCGCCCGCAAGACCGTCTCCGCGGCCGGCGACCGCTCGGTCACGCCGACCGACAACGAGCGGATCGCGGACGCCGTCCGGCTGGCCGAGCACTGGCTCGACCCGGCGACGACCCTGCCCGAGGCATCGGCCACCTCGGCGGCCTGGAGCCGGGCGGAGTGGGTGGAGAACACCCTGCCGGTCTGGCAGACGGTGGTCGACCCGGTCGCCGAGCACGTCGCCGGAGCGATGGGCGGCGCGCTGCCCGCCGAGGCCGCGCAGCTGGCCGGACCGATGGGCGGCATGCTCCGTCAGCTCGGCGGCTCGATCTTCGGCGCGCAGGTCGGGCAGGCGCTGGGCGAGCTCGCGGGCGAGGTGGTCAGCTCCTCCGACATCGGCCTTCCGCTCGGCCCGGCCGGGCAGGCGGTGCTGATCCCGGACAACGTGGCGAAGTTCGCCGAGGGCCTGGGACTCACCGACGAGGACGTCCGGCTCTACCTCGCGCTGCGCGAGTGCGCGCACCAGCGGTTGTTCGCCGGGGTGCCGTGGCTGCGGCAGCACCTGTTCGCCGCCGTGGGTGACTACGCGGCCGGGATCGAGGTCGACAGCGGCAAGATCGAGCGGGCGATGTCCGAGATCGATCCGCAGAACCCCGAGGCGATGCAGGAGGCTCTCGCGGGCGGACTGTTCGAGCCCGAGGACTCCGAGGCGCAGAAGGCGGCACTGGTCCGGCTGGAGACGGCGCTCGCGCTGGTCGAGGGCTGGGTCGACGACGTCGTCCGCGAGGCGACCAAGGACCGGATGCCCTCCGCGGTCCAGCTGGCCGAGACCGTACGCCGTCGTCGCGCGGCCGGCGGTCCGGCGGAGCAGACGTTCGCGACCCTGGTCGGCCTGACGCTGCGGCCCCGGCGGCTGCGGGACGCGGCGAACCTGTGGGCCGCAGTACGGGACGCTCGGGGGATCGAGGGTCGCGACGAGCTGTGGTCGCACCCGGATCTGCTGCCGAGCGCGACCGACCTGGACGACCCGATCGGCTTTGCTCAGCACGCCGGGGAGCTGGCCGACATCGACATCAGCGACTTCCTGGACGAACAGGACGGCGGCGACAAGCCGGCGGACGGCCCGTCGGACAAGTGACGCTGCACGACGACGCGACCGCCGTACTGACTCGCTGGACTCCGCCTGACAACGAGCAGGCGGAGCTGCGGGAGCACTATCTGAAGTACCTCGCGTCGCACGAGGACGGGATGTGGCGCAGTTCGCGGCCGGAGCATCTGACCGCGAGCGCGCTGGTTGTCGATGCATCCTCGCCGAGGGTGCTGCTGACTCTGCATGGCGTGGTCAATCGGTGGCTGCAGCTCGGCGGGCACTGCGAGCCGGGGGACACGACGCTCGCCGGCGCTGCGCTGCGGGAAGCTGCCGAGGAGTCCGGCTTGGCTGGGCTGGTGATCGATCCGGTGCCACTGCAGTTGTCGCGGCACGAGTTGACCGCGGGTGGGTGCCTAGGGACGTTTCACCTCGATGTGCAGTTTCGGGTGAGCGCTGCCGCGGGGACGGAGTACGTGGTGAGCGAAGAGTCCCACGATCTGGCGTGGTTCGAGGTCGATGCGTTGCCGGACGGTGTCGATCGGACTGTGGTCGAACTGGTCGACAGGGCTTTCGTACACAAGGACAGGCAGTAGTCACGTGCCGGCCCGCGCACGGGTCTGCGGCCGTCGTCGCTCCCCCCTTCCCCGCGCTGCCGGTAGCACCGCCCCTGAACGGCACCGGCAGATCGGTTGCGACGACGGCCACTGAGGTCCCCGTGATCTCCCCCGTATCCCCGCTGCATGGTGAAACGAGCCAATAGCGAGAAGGTGACGGCTCAAGAACCTCGAAGTACGGATCTGGTGGCATCCCAGCCTTCGAGGCCGGGGTCTAGTCGCGCAATGTCAGCGTTCGACCGCAGACGGTGCCAGCCAGGGCCCAGGGCGATGGCGTGGCGGCGGGGCTTGAGGTGCTCCAGATCCGCCAGTGGGGTGTCGAATGCTGGAGCGGCGGCCGCTACCCACGCAGCGGTGGGGAGCTTGATGCCGATGGCTGCCAGCGAGCCGTCCTCGGCGGGCGTGACAGCCAAGTCTGCTGAGCCCAGGGCGCGGAACAGCTTGCCGATCAGCAGGCCGGGCAGGTCCGGTACGTCATGGCTGACGGCGACGACGGCCGCAGCAGGGCCGGCCTGATCAACTGCATCGAGCACAGGACGGTCCGCACCAACGGAGTACACCGGAGTGTCAGGCCAAGTCAGCGCCGCCACTTCGGCGAGAGCAGCTTCGTCTCCACCAACGACGGCTACCGCGACATCCACTCGGTCAAGAGACGCCAGTACTTCGTACGTGTCCTCGGCAAGCGCCAGCCGCCAGGCGTCGGCGGCGCGCCCGGGCGGGGCCCAAGTGCCCACAGCAGGAACGACCAGAACCACTACACGGCGATCGATCACTGCGCCGGTTCCAGCGATCGCAGGGTCAGCATCTTCAGGCCCTCCACAGCTGGTAGCTCTTCCCGGGAGAGCCTAGCCCGCCCGCCGTTACGAGGACTCGAGCAGGCCCAGCCTGAGCGCGGTCATGATCGCCTGGGCCCGATTGGAGGCGCCGAGCTTCTCGTACAGACGGGCCACATACGTCTTCGCTGTCGAGAGGCTGACGCAGAGCGAGGTCGCGATGGCACGGACGGACAGCCCCTGGCCGAGCAGCGAGAGCACCTCTGCCTCGCGCGGGCTCAGCAACGGCTGGGCAGCCGGCTGGTCCCGTCTCGCCATCGCGGAGGCCAGACCGGTCGCCGTGAAGCTGGTAGCGGCGACCGCCGCGTGGCGGATGGCGGCGAGGATCTCCTCGGTCGGCGCTGTGTTCGTGACGAAGGCCGACACTCCTGACGCCAGCGCCTTGAACAGGACGTCGTCCCGGCCGTCCGAGGCGAGCAGGACGATACCGAGCTCGGCGTACTGGTCGCGGAGTTCGCGGGCCAGCTGCAGGCCGTCCAGATCCGGCAGGAACGCGTCCAGTACGACGACGTCGGGCTCCGTCTCGGCCACCATCGCCGCCGCCTCGGCGCCGAGACCTGTGTCGCCGACGATCTCCAGGTCCGGTTCCCGCCCGACGAGCCCGGTCAGGCCGAACCTGACCAGCGTGTGGCCGTCCACCACCACGACCTTGACCTGCTCACTCATTGTCTCGTCTCCCCCGGCCACCGAATGCACCCACGATCGCGCCAGAACCCCCATCAGCCGGGCCGCCACCAGCCGAGGACCGTGACTTTGCGCCGGCCCGGGTCGGGGTCTGCCGGATCGGCGTCGACCAGGCCGATCTTGGCCTGCAGGGCCGGCTTCCCGCTCGGCGCGCAGAGCAGCGCCCCAGGACACAGGTAGACGGACAGGTGCAGCCCGAAGGTGAACCCCGGGGAAACATCCGGCAGATCGATCGCCACACCAGTGAGACTGCCCGTTATCGAAACCCGCAAAGCACGAATCACCAGACCAGCTTCGACAATCGGCCGATTTCCGCCGGTGACGGTGAGATCCAGCGCTGCTTCCGGCGCGTACACGGTGCCGTCGACGACCACGTTCCCGGAGATCAGCGCGCAGCCGGCAGCCGGGTAAGGGCCTTCCACGACACAGCCACTTCCCTTGCGCAGCGAGGGTTCGCGGTAGCTGAGCTCGAGCCGGATGGCATCGATGTCTTCGGTGTCGTCCTTGGCAGTGAGGCCCGCCGTGAGCGAGATCGTCGCTCCGGTGAACGTTCCACCGTAGACAGCACGCGCCAGCGACCCGGTCCGTGAGGCATCGAGTGGAATCGTTGTCACCCCGTACGCCGGTCCGCCTGGCCGCCCGGTCACCGAAGCGGTGAGCGGCGCCCCCGGCCCGACATCGACGGACAAATCGAATCTGTCGGAGGTCAACGGGTCGCTGTGCCGGTGGGTGATCTTCAACTCGGCCGATTCGAGCACCGAGCCCACCGGGAGCGCGCCGGCCTGGTTGTAGCCGCTCAGAGTGAGTCCGGCGCTGTCGTTTGCAGCCGTGCTCTTCCAACTGGCGGCTTGATCGTCTACCGCCCCCAGCCGCCCAGGTGTCGCCGACAGGCCAAACTTGCTGAGCAGCGAGACCGCAGTGGGCCGCAGTACGTCGCTGCTGATTGTCTCGGAGCCACTGGTGAGCCCATAGATGGCTACAGGCGGTTTGCTGGCCGAGTAGCTCCCGCAGACCTCCGCCTTGCCCGCCTCGATCGCCAGGCGACTGGAGCCTCCGAAGATGAACTGCACGCCTGCGGTGGAACCGCTGAGCGGGCTGGCGCACGCGCCGGGGATGATCGCCGGTACGGCCGGTGCAGCGACGACAGTGCCTGCGGGGCTTACTGGGGTGCCCGCTACCAGCGTGCCGTCCTTCATCGTCCAGATGTTGCTACCGCTGAGCAGAGGGTTGGTGGTGTTGTGGAAGTCGAAGTAGTAGGTCCCGGGCTTGAACCACCACGTGCTGTTCCGGCAAGGGCTACTGCCGCTCATCATCGCCGAAAGCGCCGCCGCGTCGTCGTAGTAGCCGGGGATGAAGGTGACTACCGAGTTGGGGGTTGTGCAGGCAGGCACTGAACGGTGGACGGGCACAGTGGTCACCGTCGGCGCATAGCCGGGGTCCAGTTGCGGAGTACCGCCTAGGCCGCACAGGGGCGCCAGTACTTCGCCTGAGCACAGGCCTCGCGCGGAGAGAGCGCCGGTAGCCGACAAAGTCCCGCCGCTGACGTCGATGGACGAGTTGGAGAAGACCTTGCCGCGCACGCGGAACGTCGAGTCGGCCGGCTGGGAGACGGAGATCGCCGCCTCACCGGGGTCGGTGCTGAGGGCGAGGATCGCGTGCTCCGGCCGGTTGCAGTCCGCGCTGCTCGTGCACTGCACGATGACCTGCTTCGGCTCCGGCTGGCACTTCACCGCCACCGGACTCAGCCCGTCGAAGGCGAGTAGCGAGAGCGTGTCCGACAGACCGAAGCAGCGCTGGCCCGGCTCACCGTTGTAGGAACTGTTGCGCAGGTTGTTGATCGCCGCCTGCATGGCTCCGTCCGCCGTGTACGACGCGGCTGCCTCGTCCCGCAGAGCCTTGGTCACCTGCTGTGCCGAGTCCGCCCTCGTCAGCAGCGCGGCCAGCGCCAGCGCGACCACGGTGATCACCACGAGCACCATGAGCAGTGACGACCCGTCCTCGCCACGCCTCCTCATGATTGCCTCCGCAGTCCACTCAGCACGATCTCCTGGTCGCCACTGGACGGCTTGGTCGCGACATATCGCAGCGTCACCGACAGCGGCGCGGCGACCGCAGTACACGGTGTTGAGCAACTGACGGCCACACTGCCCGGTTTCACGTTCTCCGACAGCCGGACATCCGACGACGGGGTGCTCGAGCCGACACATCTCGCTCGGTGCAGCTCGAGTCCCCCGTCGCCGGGCTTGAGGTAGTACGCGACCACGGCGGTACGGCGTACTGGCGGGGCAACAGAGAGATCCCAGTCGTCCGACAGCAGGCGCAGCGCGGAGACCGGTACCGGTCCGCAGGGCGTGCCGCCTACGTCGTCGGCCGCGTCGAGCTGGAGCGACGACTTGAACGGCAGGGATCCTCCACTGATCGCCGCGCTGTAGTCGCGCAGGCCGAAGGAGGCGACGTCGCGGGCGAAGTAGACCGCGCCGAGTTGCTCGTCCTGGGACAGGTCCAGCCGGTCCGAGGTCGCGCTCATCTGTTTGAGGGCGCTGATGACCAGGTCGGACAGTGCCAGCGACACCACTCCCATCAAGGTCATCGTGATCAGTACCTCGAGCAGCGTGAAGCCACGTTCGTCACGCTTCACGAGCACGGCGGGTCCTCTGTCCCACAGGGCTTCCGGAGTACGACGTCCAGGGACTCCGACGCCCGCCCGTCGGCGCTCTCGACCGAGATCCGCAGCTTCTGCAGGCCCCGATCCGGGAGGCACAACGGCAACCACAGCGCGCCGGTCCAGTACTTCACCGAACCCGCGACCACCCGGGCGGTGAACCCGGCAGGCGGCGTGAACCCCGGTACGACGTACGAGCCCGCGGTGGCGCAGGCGACATAGTGGCCGTTGGCAACATATTGCTGCAGCGCCGAAGCGTAGTTGCGGACGGTCGTGCCCGCCGTGGCCTCCTTGCGCTGGACGTCGGACAGCAGCACCGTCGTGGTCAGCCCCGACATCACCGCCACGATCGCCACCCCCATCAGCGAGATCGAGACCACCAGCTCCAGCAGACTCTCACCCCGATCACCCCGATCACCCCGACTCCCGGGCCCTTCCCCGTGGACGCGCATCAGCCCTGCACCTGCCGGAACACGCCGTACATCGCCGACACCAGCGCGATCGCGACGAACCCGACCACCGCGCCCATCACGACGATCACCGCCGGCTCGAACAACCCGATCAGCTTCTTCAGCTTGTAGTCCAGCTCGCCCTCGTAGTACTGCGCCGTCACCTCCAGCTGACGATCCAGCGTCCCCGTCTCCTCCCCCACTCGCAGCATCTGCGCGGCGGTCCCGGGGAACAGCCCGGTCGCGGCAAGTGGCCGGGCGAGCCCTTCCCCGGCGAGCATCGCGGTCATCACGCCGGCCAGCGCCCGCCGGAACACCCGATTGGGCAGCGCCCCGGTGGCGATGCGCAAAGCCTGTGGCAGTTGGACTCCGGCGGCGAGCATCGACGCGAGGATGCGGCAGAAGCGCTCCACCAACGCGTACCGGACCGTCCCGCCGATCACCGGCAGCGCGAGGAACAGCCGGTCGCGCAGATAGCGACCAGGAGTCGTACTGAGCAGGTACCCGAGCGCCAGGACGACCAGTCCGGCAACGATCATCAGCGCCCACCACCACTGGGTGAGGAAGTCCGTGACGCCGAGCAGGATCTTGGTCGGCAGCGGCAGTTCGGCGCCCAGGCTGTCGAAGAACTCCTTGAACCGCGGCAGCACGAAACCGGCCAGCACCACCATCGTCACCAGTGACATCACCGCGACGACGCCGGGATAGATCAAGGCTTGTTTTATCCTCCGATGCGCCTCCAGATCGCGTTCGAGGTACCGCGCGAGCTGGGCCAGCACCGTGTCGAGCCGGCCGCTCAGCTCGGCCGACCGCAGGATGCCGCGGTAGTACTCCGGGAAGATCCGTGGATGCCGGTCGAAGCAGTCCGACAGCTTCTCCCCGTCGCGCAGGCCGTCCTCGACCTCGTACATCATCCGCCGCACCGTCATGTTGTCCGACTCACGGCCGAGGCTGTGGACCGACTCCGTCAGCGGCATCCCGGCCTGAACGAATGCGCCGAGCTGGCGAGTCAGGTGCATGACCTCCTCGCGCTTGACCCGTTGGGCCGTGAGCTCCATCTTGAGCAGCCCGGGCTTCTCAGTCAGCCGGATGTTGCGCAGCTCGCGCTCGTACAGCGCCAGCTCGGCATCCTCCCGGGTGTCCGCGCGAGTGGTACCGCGCTTGGTCCTGCCGCCGGGTTCCACCGCGACGTACCCGTACCGCGTCATCGCAGCCCCACCGTGTAGATCGAGCGGACGACTTCGGCGACCGTGGTGACGCCACCCTGGACCAGTCGCGCGCCTTCTTCCTGCAGGGTCCGCATCCCTTCGTAGCAGGCGGTCTTGCGGATCTCGGCGAGCGGCGCGTGGTCGACCACCAGCTCGCGGATCGCGTCGGTGACCGGCATCAGTTCGTACACCCCGGTCCGTTCCAGGTAGCCGGTGCCGGCGCACTGCTCACATCCGGCGCCACGCACCAGGCCGCCCAGTGGCACCGCGACGCCGGTACTGCGGAGAAACGCGACCTCGGGCGCGGGTGGTTCGTAGTACTCACGGCAGTTGACGCAGATCCGCCGGATCAGCCGTTGCGAGACCACAGCGCTCACCGACGACGCCACCAGGAAGGGCTCGATCCCCATGTCCAGCAGGCGGTGCAGCGCGGTCGCGGTGTCGGTCGCGTGCACCGACGACAGCACCAGGTGCCCGGTCAGCGCGGACTGGACCGCGATCCGGGCGGTCTCGGCGTCCCGCATCTCACCGACCAGGATGACATCAGGATCCTGCCGCAGGATCGCCTTCAGCCCGCTGGCGAAGGTGATCCCGGCGGCCTCGTTGATCTGGATCTGGTTGATCGAGGCGTAGGAGTACTCGACCGGGTCCTCGATCGTCATGATGTTGCGCTCGGGACTGTCGATCTCGCTCAGCGAGCCGTAGAGCGTGGTCGTCTTGCCGCTGCCCGTCGGTCCGGCGCAGATGACCATCCCGTACGGCGTCCGCAGCAGCGTCGCGTAGCGCTCGGCCAGCTCGGGCGCCATGCCGAGCTGCTCCAGCCCCAGTTGCTCCAGCCGGAACAGCATCCGGCTCTTGTCGAGCAACCGCAGGACCGCCTTCTCGCCGCCGACGACCGCCGTGGTGGAGACCCGGATGTCGACGTCGCGGCCCTCGATCCGCATCCGGATCTGGCCGTCCTGGGAGCGGCGGCGCTCGATGATGTTCAGGTCGGCGAGCACCTTGATCCGACTGAGCACGGCCGGTCCCATCGTGCCCGGCAGCTCGACCTGGTCCCGCAGCGCGCCGTCGACGCGGAACCGGACCCGGACCCGGTCGTCGTGCGGCTCGATGTGGATGTCGGAGGCGCGGTCGCGCAGCCCCTGGGTGATGATCAGCAGGACGACCTGGACCACCGGCGCGTCCTGGTTGTCGACAGCGACCTCGGTGGGCGTGACATGGCTGTCCTGGAAGGCACGCACCCGGTCGTCGATGCCGGCCAGGGCACTGTGCGGCAGATGCTGGGTGGTTGCGGCCTGCTGCGCCTGAGGCGCGGTTCCCCGTCCGCGATGTTTCATGGTCTGGTTCCTGCTCCTGTCCTCGGCCGGACCTCGAGTTCCTTGGGATGCGCGCAGCGCGAGACGGCATCGGCGTACGAGATCTCGCCGGCCTGGAGCAGCGCGGACAGGGACTGTTCGAGGGTGATCATTCCTTCGCGCCGCCCGGTGACGAGCGCGTTGCGGAGCTGGTGCGTCTTGCCTTCCTTGATCAGGTTGCGGATGCCCGCGTTGGCGACCATCACCTCGAAGGCCGCGACCAGGCCGCCGCTGGTACGCGGTACCAGCCGCTGGTAGACGACCCCGCTCAGCGCTGCGCTGAGCTGCACCCGGACCTGGCACTGCTGCTCGGCCGGGAAGACGTCGATGATCCGGGCCAGCGACTGCGCGGTGTCGTTGGTGTGCAGGGTGGCGAAGACCAGGTGGCCGGTCTCGGCGATGGTCAGCGCGAAGCGGATCGACTCCAGGTCGCGCATCTCGCCGACCAGCAGCACGTCGGGGTCCTCCCGCAGCGCGGCGCGCAGGGCGTCGGGGAACGAGGCGGTGTCGCTGCCCACCTCGCGCTGGTTGACCGCCGAGCGGCGGTGCTCGTGTACGTACTCGATCGGGTCCTCGATGGTGATGATGTGACAGGCCCGGTCGGTGTTGATCTGGTGGATCACCGAGGCGAGCGTGGTCGACTTGCCCGAACCGGTCGGGCCGGTGACCAGGACGAGCCCCTGGTGCAGCTGGGCGAACTTGCCGACGATCTCCGGCAGGCCCAGCTCGGACACCGTCGGGATGCTGCGCGGAATGATCCGCAACGCGATCGCGGTGTCGCCGCGCTGGGTGAACGCGTTCGCCCGGATGCGTGCGTTCTGCCGCCAGGAGAAGGAGAAGTCCTGCTCGTAGGTGGTCTGGTGGACGTTCGCCCGATGCGGGTTGAGCATCTCGGCGAGCAGGGTGTCGGTGTCGGTCCTGGTCAGCACGGTCCGGTCGGCGACCGGTCGCAGCACACCGTGGACGCGCAGCTGCGGCGCCATCCCCACTGTCAGCAGCAGGTCGGTGCCGCCGGCGTTCCAGAGTTCTTCGAGCAGCAGGTCGACCCTGCCGCCGGGCGCGGGAACTTTCATCGAATCCCTTCCGGATCGATCGGAGCCGCCCGCCGAGGTGGCATACCGGCTGCGAGGACAGCCGGTATGCCGATGGCGACACGGAACGACGGGCCGGTCGCCAGCTGGTGGGTCACTCGGACGGCACTGCTTGCAAGGCAGCGCTCGGGCGGTACTGCGGGCTCCCCTCAGCGGATGGACCGGCCCTCCTCCGAGCCGGTCCACCCGCCGCCGCGCCGAGAGGAGCGCGGGAGGGGCGGGAATCGATCAGGTACAGGCGCCGGTCGCCGTCACCAGCCCACCGACGCCGAGGGTGATGGCGTAGCCGCTGCCGGCCGGGCGTTCACGGAGCAGCTGGTTGACACCGACGGTGAGCTCCAGCCAGCCGGCCTCCCCCGCCGGCGGGTAGGCGCCGTTCTTGGCGTAGTACGCCTCCACGGCGACCAGTACGGTCTTCTTGTCGGTCTTGCAGGCGGCAGCGTTGCCACGGTCCTGGATGCCGCTGACGGCGAAGACGACGATCCCGGACAGCACGCCGAGGATGACGACGACGATCAGCAGTTCGATCAGGGTGAAGCCGGATTCGTTCCGGCGGCCGGATCGGTCCCGGCCGGAGTGGGCTCGGTGGACGCGGCGGGTCGATGGCTGGTTCGAGGCACGGTGGACGGTTCGGGCGGCCAGAACGGCGGCCCGAAGGCGGTCTTTCATGGTGCTTCCTTTGCAGATGCTCCGGCAGGCGACGGAGACAGGGTCTTCCAGGCGCGGCAACGCACGACGGAACGGCCGGCGTACCTGGGTCCGACCCCTGGACCCGGTGCGCGGAGCCGACGCTCATCCCCCCAGATGCCGCTTTGCTGCCGCGTCAAACACTCGTCTCTGCAAGGCCCGCGTCACAGCGGGTGAACGGCCGGACGTTCCGAGCCGAACGGCCGGAGCTTCGGGCTGACCAGCTGACACCTGTCGGCTGATCGCCCGACGCCGGTGTCACCTCGGCAGCGGCACCTTCGACCAGTCGAGGTCCGAGGCGAGATAGAACCCGGGGTACGACGGCTGGTTGTACGCCGTGTTCTGCCGCGCGACCTCCACGCGGTACTGCGGATCGTGCATCAACGTGTAGAGCTTGCGGTCGGTCACCTCGGTGCTCAGGTAGATCCGGATCGCGCTGCTGCCGGCCGTGCGAACCAGTAGCTCTTCGCGCCAGTCACCGAGGATGTCGGCCACCAGTGACGGGTTTCCCTTGGTGCCGTTGTTGGTCAGGGTTCCGGTCGCGGTGAGCAGCGTGCCGCGGTGCCAGTCCTTGATGGTCGGCGTCACCGTGCCGGCGCCGTCGACGATCTGGGTGGTCATGTCGGCGGCCCAGCGGATGCTCTGGTTGGTCCCGGGATACGCGGTGCCGAGCGCATCGCCGTCCGCACTCCGCAACCGCATGGCCCAGGTCTCGAGACCCGGCTCGGTGGAGTCGATGTCGCCGACCATGCCGCGGCCGGTGTCGCGTCCGGAGTACTCGCCGTAGATCACCTGGCCGGTGGCGGCATCCCGCAAGGCGTACCCGTACGGCGCTGAGGTGGCGCCTTCGTGCACGGTGAAGATCTCCTTGCCCGGCCGCTGCGGGTCGATGTCGGTCACGTGCATCGCGTCGCCGTGTCCGAGCCTCGCGACCGCGCCGGGGTCGGCACTGGACGGCGGCAGTACGTCCTTGGAGCTGTAGAGCACCTCCCCGTCGTCGTCGATCGTGGCGGACCCGTAGACGATCTCCTGCTTCCCGTCGCCGTCCACGTCGGCCGCACTCAGCGAGTGGAACCCCTGCGTCGTGATCGAGCCGTACTGCGGATCCGTGCCGTCCCGGCCGTGCGGACTGTCGTTGAAGGGGTTGGTCATCGGGGTCCAGCCACTGTCGACCGCCCAGCCTCGGGTGATCTTCCTGCCGTTCCAGCCGTAGGTGGCGATCGTCGTACGGGTGTAGTAGCCGCGGGCGAAGACCGCTGACGGGCGGGAGCCGTCCAGGTAGGCGACGCCGGCCAGGAAGCGGTCGACGCGGTTGCCGGGCTCGATCCTCGACATGGCGTAGTCCCCCCAGCGCAGGCCGTCGTCTGCTCTGCCGGGCTGGTAGCGGGTCGTCTCGAGTTCCCGCCCGGTCCGGCCGTCGAAAACCGTCAGGTACTCAGGACCGCTGAGGATGAAGCCCTCGAAGTCGCGAAGCTTGTTGCGCTCGCTACGGCTCGGCGCGTAGACGTCCATGAAGTAGTCGACGAGTGCAGCGGCATCCGTACGGACCAGTGGGTACTGGTAGCGCTGTTCGATGCCGAAAGCGGCTTCCAGCGTGGCTGGCCACTTGCCGCTCTTGACCTCGGGCTGGTCCTGCCACTGCTGGAACATAGCGACCAGGTGCTCGTAGTAGCCGGCCTTGCTGACCCGGTAGTCGTCACGGTGGCTGTAGCCCGCACGGCGGTCCGCTGCAGGCATGGTGATGTAGCGATCCGACCTGACCCGCCCTGAGCGGTCATAGCTGGTCGTCTTGGTACCAGGCGCCGTCTTCAGCATCAGCTCGGAGCGGCCGTCACCATCGAAGTCGTAGACGAGGAACTGCGTGTAGTGGGCTCCGGCCCGGATGTTGACCCCAAGGTCGAGTCGGTGCAGCAACGTCCCATTGGCCTTGTAGGTGTCAAGGTAGACGTTGCCGGTGTATCCGATCTGGGACACGTCCTTGGCGTTCGACGGGGTCCAGCTGACGACGTACTCGTACTGGCCGTCGCCGTCCGCGTCGCCGACACTCAGGTCATTGGCCGAGTAGGTGTACGGCTCACCGGCGGGTGTGACTCCGTCGGCGGGCTTACGCAGTGGAAGGTCGGTGTAGCCGTTGGACCACGGTGTGACGCTGGCGCTGCGGTCCTGCTCCCGGCCCTTGACGACGGAGACGACCCGATAGTGGGAGCCCTGGCCGCCGGTCCGGTCCAGGTAGTTGGTGCTGTCCGTGACGGTGGCGATCCGCTTGCCGTCGCGGTAGACGTTGAAGTCGGCTCCGGTGAGTCCGTGCTCGGTGCTGCCCGTCGCCTCCTTGGCCAGTAGGCGCCAGCTGAGGAAGACGCCTTCGCTGGTGCTGGTGGCGACCAGACCGCGGTCGAGCTTCTCGAGCTGGGGTCGGGCCTGCGGCGGGTGCGCCGCGTACGCCGTACTGGCTGTGGCAGCGGCAGCGGCAGCGGCAGTGGCGGGGGCGCCTGCGGTGGCGAGCAGAGCGGCGAGGACGAGGGCTGCGACTCGGCGGAAGGTCATGGCGGATCCTTCGGGGCGAGAGGTGCGGTAACCGCTTTCCATTCGCACGCTAACGCGACTTGCCCGGTCCGTCGACGGTTCTGTCCGCAACCGGTCGGGACCGATCCGTCGCGATCGCGCGGCGGTGGCCGGCATCGGCGACGGCTATCAACCCTGCCTGTGCCGATAGGACGATTTACAGTTGAACCATGGTCGACATCGAACAGCCGAAGAAGAAGGCCGCCGGCGTGCCTGCCGTGCTCTCGTCGTTCAAGTTCGGTTTGCGCGAGATGGGCCCGGTCCGGACCGGCAAGGTGTTCCTCAAGATGAACCAGGACCGCGGCTTCGACTGCCCGTCCTGTGCCTGGCCGGATCCGGACAGCAAGCGCAAACACTCGGCGGAGTTCTGCGAGAACGGGGCCAAGGCGGTCGCCTGGGAGGCGACCCGCAAGCGGGTGCCGCGGGCGTTCTTCGCCGAGCACTCGATCGAGGACCTGCAGCAGATCTCCGAGTTCGAGCTCGGCAAGCTCGGCCGGATCACCGAGCCGATGCTGCTGCGGGCGGGCGCGACGCACTACGAACCGGTCGGCTGGGAGGAGGCGTTCCAGGTCGTCGCCCGGCACCTGAAGGCGCTCGACGATCCCGACGACGCGGTGTTCTACACCTCCGGGCGGACCAGCAACGAGGCTGCGTTCCTCTACCAGACCTTCGTCCGCGCCTACGGCACGAACAACCTGCCCGACTGCTCGAACATGTGCCACGAGTCCTCCGGTACGGCGCTGACGCGGGTGATCGGCAGCGGCAAGGGCGCGGTCACGCTGGAGATGCTCGAGGAGTCCGAGTTGATCGTCGTGGTCGGGCAGAACCCGGGCACCAACGCGCCGCGGATGCTCAGCCACCTGGAGATCGCGAAGAGGAACGGCGCGGACATCGTCTCGGTGAACCCGCTGCCCGAGCCGGGGCTGATGAACTTCAAGAACCCGCAACGGCCGTCGGGCTGGGTCGGCAAGGGCACCGAGCTGGCCGACCAGCACCTGCAGATCCGGATCGGTGGTGACCAGGCGCTGTTCCTTGCCGTCGGCCACTTGTTGCTGCAGGCCGAGGCAGACGCGCCGGGAACCGTGCTGGACAAGGCGTTCATCGAGGACCACACGAGTGGGTACGAGGTGTACGCCAAGCACAACGCCGAGCTGGACTGGGCGGCGGTGGAGCTGGCGACGGGGCTGACGCGGGCGGAGATCGAGGAGTTCACCGCTCGCTTCCTCAAGTCGAAGGCGACGGTGATCTGCTGGGCGATGGGGCTGACGCAGCATCGCGAAGCGGTTGCCACCATCACCGAGATCGTCAACGTGCTGCTGCTGCAGGGCAACATCGGCAAGCCGGGCGCGGGGCCGTGCCCGGTGCGCGGTCACTCGAACGTGCAGGGCGACCGGAGCATGGGCATCTGGGAGCGGATGCCGGACGCGTTCCTGGACCGGCTGGACCGTGAGTTCGCCTTCACTTCGCCGCGCGACCACGGGATCGACGCGGCCGAGACGGTGCACCGGTTGCGGGAGGGCGCCGTCCGGGTGTTCTTCGCGATGGGCGGCAACTTCGCGATGGCGACGCCGGACACCGACGTCGTCCACGAAGGCCTCCGGCGGTGTGATCTGACCGTGCATGTGTCGACGAAGCTGAACAAGTCGCACGTGGTGACCGGGCGCGAGGCGCTGATCCTGCCGACGCTCGGACGGACCGATCACGACCACACGCCGAACGGGCCACAGTCGGTGACGGTCGAGGACTCGCAGGGCGCAGTACATCTGTCGACGGGGAACCTGGTGCCGCCGGCCCCGGAGCTGAAGTCGGAGATCGCAATCGTCTGCGGGATCGCCGCGCTGGTCGTCCCCGAGGTCGGGCAGATCCCCTGGGCGGACTTCGCCGACGACTACAGCCTGATCCGGCAGCGGATCGGACGGGTCTGCGACGGGTACGAGGACTTCGAGCAGCGGTTGCAGGCGACAGGCGGGTTCCTGCTGGCGCATGCCGCCCGGGACAAGCGTGAGTTCAAGACGTCGGACGCGAAGGCGCAGTTCAGCGCGAACGACCTGTCCTGGCTGCCGACCGAGCCCGGCCGCCTGCTGTTGCAGACGATGCGCAGCCACGACCAGTTCAACACCACGATCTACGGCCTGGAGGACCGCTACCGCGGCATCCACGGCACCCGCGAGGTCGTCTTCGTCAACCCCGACGACCTGAAGGCGCTGGGTCTGGAGGACGGCCAGCTCGTCGACATCATCAGCGAGTTCGCCGGCGTGGAACGCCGGGCCAACGGCTACCGCCTGGTCTCCTACCCCACCGCCCGCGGCTGCGTCGCGGCGTACTACCCGGAAACCAACGTCCTGATGTCGGCCGACGACCTGGCCAAAGGCAGCAACACCCCCGTAGCCAAAGGCCTAACCGTCCGCCTGCAACCCTCGCCCTAACCCCCGCTCAAGCAAGAGTTACCTTGCCGGCCGGATGGTTACCCCCGGTCAGAACCTGGGGTAACCATCCGGCCGCGGGGGTAACTCTTGGCCAGTGGGTCAGCCGACGGGGGTGAGTTCCCGCTCCTCCTCGGGAGCTGCTGCCGGCGCCGCGTGCTTGGCGGGCTTGGAGCGGAGCCATTTGGGGGCCCACCAGTTGGCGTCGCCGAGCAGCGTCATGATGGACGGGAGGACGACCGCGCGGATGATCGTCGCGTCGATCAGGATCGCCACCGCCAGGCCGACGCCCAACTGCTTCATGTCCAGGGTGCTCAGGGTGGCGAAGACCGCGAAGACGCCGATCATGACGGCGGCCGCGCTGGTCACCACGCCTGCCGAGCCGGTGATGCCTTCGGCAACGGCCTGCTTGGTCGGGACGCCTCGGAGTACGGCCTCGCGGATCCGGCTGACCACGAAGACGTGGTAGTCCATCGAGAGGCCGAAGAGGACCACGAAGAGGAACAGCGGCAGCCAGGAGACGACGGCTCCGTTGGAGCGGAAGTCGAGGAGGCCCTCGGCCCAGGTGTTCTGGAAGACCGCCGTGATCACCCCGTACGCCGCTCCGGCGCTGAGCAGGTTGAGTCCGATCGCGGTGACCGCGACGACGACCGAGCGGAAGGTCACCATCATCACGATCATCGTCAGCAGGAGCACGAACCCGATCACCAGCGGCAGCTTCGACCTGGTGTGGGCCGCGTAGTCCACGTCAGCCGCGACGAACCCGCCGACCGCGTACTCCACTCCCGGCACCTTGCCGAAGGTCTGCGGCATCAGCTCCGTCCGCAGCTTGGTCAGCGAGTCCCGCGCTTCCTGGCTCCCACCCTCGTACGGCGTGGCGACCTCGAACACCGACACCGTGCCATCGGCGGAGACCTCAGGCTCTTCCAGCCCGTCCTGTGCGTACAGCTTGTCCGACTGGGTCTTCTTGATCAGCTCACCGAACGCCGCCTTCACCGCGGCCTGCTCGCCGGCCGGGGCCCGTACTGCGACCTCGTGGCTGGTGCCCGTGCTCGGGAAAACCGCGGTCAGCCGGTCGTACGCCTGCATCACCGCCGTGTCGCGCGGCAGGTCCTCGGTGCCCGGAAACTTCAGGTTCATCCCCAGCGCGGGTGCCGCCACGGCGAGCAGCGCGGTGACAGAGACCAGCAGGGTCGCGATCGGGTGCTTCAGAGCCGGCTTGAGCAGGGCCGGCCACAGACGCGGGTTCGTCTTGTTCGCCGTGAGGCGCCAGATGAGCGGGATGCGCGGGCGGTCCACCCAGCGGCCGAGCTTGGCCAGGATCGCCGGAAGCACGGTCAGCGAACCGACCACCGCGACGGCGACCACGAGGATCGAGCCGACCGCGAAAGAGGAGAAGACCGCGTCCCGAGCCAGGAACAGACCCGCCATCGAGATGATCACCGCGGTGCCGGAGACGACGACCGCATGTCCCGAGGTCGCCGCGGCCACCTCGACCGCGTCCAGGTGGGTGCGGCCCTTGGCGCGCTCCTCGCGTTCACGGCGCAGATAGAACAGTGAGTAGTCGACGCCGACCGCCATACCGATCAGCAGGATGACGCTGTTGACCGCGTCGACCGCCGGCACCAACTGCGAGGCCGCGGCGGAGAGTCCGATCGCCGCGACCACCGCGGTCAGCGCGAGCACCAGCGGCACGGCGGCCGCGATCAGGGCGCCGAAGGCGAGCAGCAGGATGATCAGCGTCACCGGCAGGCTGAACATCTCGGCCCGCTTGAAGTCCTCGCCGAGGGTCTCATCCAGCGCCTTGCCGATCGACTCGCCACCGACCTGTTCGACCCGCAGCGCCGGGTAGTCCTGCTGGACCTTCGCGGTCGTGTCGAGCAGCGGCTGGACCCGGTTGTCGTCGTCGCCGTCCTTCAGCGTGACCCGGACGATCAGCGCGTCCTTCTTCGGTGACAGGATCGGCTGGGCGACCTCCGCGACCCCACCGAGGGCGCGCATCCGCTCAGTCACCACGCCAGCGACCTGGTTGGCCTGGGTCTGGTCGAGCGCCCCGGACTTCGGCGTGATCAGCACGCTCTCGACGTCGTGGTCGGGGAAGTTGCCGGACTTGACGATGCTGTCGGCCCGGGTCACCTCACCGATGTCGCCCTCGTTGGTCGACTCCTTGGTCCCGGTCAGGTTGCCGACCGCGAAACACGCCACGACCACGACCACCCACATGGCGATCGCCCGCCACGGATGGGTGGCACTCCAGCGTGCGGCCCGCACCGTGAGTTGTCCCCTGGAACTGGACATGGTGACTCCTACCCCTCTGCGCCCGCCTCTGGACGCCCCTCCCAGCCCGGCCCGACGCCGACTGCTGGCTACGGGTCTCAGCTTTCGTTAAGGAAGGCGTCGGCCACCATGCAGGAAGCCACCGAGTCCACCCTGGTGCCGTCCCCACCTCACCCTGGGGATGTCCACAGGCCGGCACTGAGGAAACCGCTTGCTGACGAGCAGCTCGGCGCGCGGGCCAGGCGCGGGCCGAGCCGGTTCTCGGACGCGGCGGAGCCGCACCACACATCAACCTCCCGATTCAGGCGCGGCGGCAGGCGCACTGAGCGTGCCGCGCCGTGCCCGGCGGAGGTTGGTGTGTGGTGGCGGTCCGGCCCCTAGGGCTACCCCGGCCGGGCCCTCTGCAAGCCAGGGTCAGAAGTCCTCGA
Organism: Kribbella sp. CA-293567; assembly: GCF_027627575.1. Taxonomy (NCBI): domain Bacteria; kingdom Bacillati; phylum Actinomycetota; class Actinomycetes; order Propionibacteriales; family Kribbellaceae; genus Kribbella; species Kribbella sp. CA-293567. The sequence continues at coordinate 2,025,203 of NZ_CP114065.1, read as the reverse complement.
GATCGAGGGTGGAGGCGGCTGAGATGCCCTCCAGATATCCCTCGGCACGCTCGGCCTTGGGGTAGCGATGGACCAACTCCCAGAACGCCGCGTTGTGGGACGGCTCCACCAGGTGAGCCAGCTCGTGTACGAGGACGTAGTCCACGACCCAGGCCGGCATCGACTGCAGCCGGGTCGAGAGCCGGATCGAACGGTCGGCCGGAGTGCAGGATCCCCAGCGTCGATTTTGGTTCGAAACCCACCTGACGGACGCAGGTTCGGGCACTTCGGGCAGGTGGCGACACGCGAGATCGTGTGCTCTGGCCAACAATTTTTCGTCCGACACGCGGGATCGGCTGCGCTGCTTCTCGAGCCGCTGGAGCATGGTTTCGACCCAGCGCGCCTCCTCGATGGCAGACAGCCGGTCGGGCATCAGCACGATCACCCGTTCACCGTCCCGGTAGGCGCTGACGGTCCGCTTGCGCCGCTTGCTGCGGCGGATGTCCACGTACGACGGGATCGGGCGCGGTGGAGAATCGGCCATGAGTCGAACCGTACCGCCTGATTCGCCCAGATTTCTTCTGTCCACATCCTGTGAATCGACGTTTTCGCAGGTCAGATGCCTGTTGGCGAATCCGTGGACGCCGGTTGTTCACATCGTGTTCCCCCGGTCGTCCACAGTGTCGCCCGGCGCGCCCCACAGCTTGCCCACAGGTTTATCCACAGGGGTGGACAACGTGGACTTGTCAGCAGGCCAGTCAGCTCCTAGCGTCGGTTCCAGCAGGCTCCCGGACCGCCTCCGGGGCCACTCGGAGGGGAAGCCGAGCGGTTCCGGAGGCGGACGACCGGGAGCCTGCTCTGCGTCACCGGCGACTGCGGAGAACGATTTCCAAGCGGCACGCTGAGCGGCAGATGGGCTTGAGTCCCTCTCCGGCTGCCGTAGGGTGAATCCCGATTGGGCCGAACGGCCTACGGCAGGACGGTCTGCCGAAAGCATCCACGACGGCCGGGGCGTACGCCCCGGCTGGTATCAAGCAAGGAGAGGGCCCTCATGGCAGAGACCTGGAGCGGCGAGTTCTACTGCGTCAAGTGCAAGGCCAAGCGCACCGCCGACGGCGAGGTCAAGGTCAACGACAAGGGCACGCGCATGGCCAAGGCCAAGTGCCCCGAGTGCGGTACGAACCTGAACCGGATCCTCGGCAAGGCCTGACGCACCAAGTCGTAGGGGCGGTGGTGCGGCCTTCGGGTCCCACCACCGCCCCTTCGCCGTTGGCAACCGAAAGTATCCCGAAACACTTGTGATCAGACTCGCGGTGCCCCAGCCGTGATCCTGCTTGAACGACCGGACAGAATGGGGACGTGTCCGACCTCCCCCGCAAGGCCCTCAGCCGTACGGCGAAGCTGGCGAGTCTGCCGCTAGGTGCCGCCGGGCGCGCGACCGTCGGGCTCGGCAAACGGATCGGCGGCGCGCCGGCCGAGGCCGTGGCGGCCGAGTTCCAGCGCCGGACCGCCGACCAGTTGTTCTCCGTCCTGGGTGAGCTCAAGGGCGGCGCGATGAAGTTCGGGCAGATGCTGAGCTTGATGGAGTCGGCGATGCCCGAGGAGTTCGCGGCGCCGTACCGGGCGACGCTGACCAAGCTGCAGGACTCCGCCCCACCGATGCCGGCCTCGACCGTGCACACGATCCTGTCCCGGGAGCTGGGCAAGCGCTGGCGGGACCGGTTCGAGGAGTTCGACGACCTGCCCGCGGCGGCCGCGTCGATCGGCCAGGTGCATCGCGGCACCCTCAAGGACGGCCGCGAGGTCGCGATCAAGCTCCAGTACCCCGGTGCCGCCGAGGCGCTGCGGGCCGACCTGAAGCAGCTCGGCCGCTTCGCCCGCACCTTCGGCGCCCTGGTGCCCGGCATCGACATGAAGCCGTTGATCGCCGAGCTGCAGGAGCGGATCGGTGAGGAGCTCGACTACGACCGTGAGGCCCAGGCCCAGCAGCAGTACGCCGATGCCTTCAAGGACCATCCCGAGTTCGTCGTACCGCGGGTGATCAAGCACTCCCCCACCGTGATCGTGTCCGAGTGGATCGAGGGCAAGCCGCTGTCGGGGTTCATCACCGACGGCACCCAGCAGGAGCGCGACGAGATCGGCCTGAAGTACGTCCGCTTCATGTTCAGCGGACCGTTGCTGGCCGGCCTGCTGCACTCCGACCCGCACCCGGGCAACTTCCGGGTGATGCCGGACGGCCGGCTCGGAGTGGTCGACTTCGGTCTGTGCGCCAGGCTCCCGGACGGCTTGCCGCCGGCGATCGGGCGGCTGCTGCGCATCTCGCTGGAGGGTGACGGCGACGCGGTTCTGAACGGGTTGCGCGCCGAGGGGTTCATCAAGCCGCGGATGGAGATCGATCCCGCCCAGCTGATGGACTACCTGGCGCCGTTCGCGGAGCCGGCCCGCGAGGAGTCGTTCCAGTTCAGCCGGGAGTGGATGCGGGCGCAGGCCAACCGGACCAGCGACTTCCGCTCGCCGAACGCCACCATGGGGCTCAAGATCAACCTGCCCCCGTCGTACCTGCTGATCCACCGGGTCTGGATCGGTGGCATCGCGGTGCTGTCCCAGCTCGAGGCGCAAGCGCCGTTCCGGTCGGTGCTGGAGGAGTTCCTGCCCGGCTTCAGCGACTGAGCCCGGTCACCACCAGGCGCTGTCGAGTTTCCCCTCGATACCGCGGACGTTCTCGCGGGCACAGCGGTCGCAGTACAGGAGCTTCTGACCGTTCTCGATCGAGGTGACCCAGGTCAGCGGCAGGTCCTCGGTCGGCGCCTGCGTGCCGCACAACGCGCAGCTCGGGGTGGTCATGGGGACGATTCTGCACCCTAGGCTGCGGGCATGCGATGGCGGATCCATGACGAGACCGAGGCCTGGGGAAACTCCTGGCTGAGCGTGCGCAGGCTCGATGTCGAACAGCCTGACGGGGAACGGCTGGACTATCACGCGGTGCGGCTGCGGCACGTCGCCGCGGCGGTGGTGACCGATGGGAACGGCCGGGTGCTGCTGATGTGGCGGCACCGGTTCCTGACCGACCGGTGGGCGTGGGAGCTGCCGATGGGGCTGATCGAGCCGGACGAGTCCCCCGCCGAGGCGGCGGCCCGCGAGGTCGAGGAAGAGACGGGCTGGCGGCCGGGCGAGCTGCGGGAACTCGTGTACTCCGAGCCCGCGGCCGGGATCATGGACTCCGCCCATCACGTCTTCCGGGCCACCACCGCGGTCCGGATCGGGGAGCCGACCGAGCGGAACGAGTCCGACCGGATCGAGTGGATACCGCTCACCGACGTACCGGGGATGATCGCCCGGCAGGAGATCGTCAGCGGGATCTCCCTGGTCGGCCTGCAGCAAGCATTGCTGCGGGATCTGCTGGGCTGAGCCCCTGAACGTGCCGAGAGGCGGCATCCGCTGGATGCCGCCTCTCGGGGTGTTCAGCTCCGACCGGAGCGACGGTCCCCCTGGTCCGTACTGCCGGTCGTTGCTCGCGTGGCTTCGGCGGGGTGTCGGAGATCGGCTCCTACCGCGTCAGCCAGGTTTTCGGCTCAGGCCGGCCGGACCGTGACGGTCCGGCCGGTGGCTGAGAGCCGGGGTGGATCAGACCAGGCGGGCGAGGGTGAGGCGTGCCTTTGCACTGGCCCTCTCCGCGCGCCGCGTGGCCCGTTCGGCCTGCTTCTGCGCCTTGGCGAGCTGGCTCGCCAGACGGAAGCGCCGGTTCTGCTCGGCGTCGATCAGCAAGGACCGACAATGAGCACGAGCGAGATCTTCTTGAAGTAAATGCATTTCAACTCTCCTGGGTGAAGTCTGGGTTTTCATGGTTCTGAGTCTCGATTCGGGATGGGTTGGGGTCGTCAGGCCGCGGTCACGGTGTCGCACTTACGTGGACGGCCGCGAGGCCGCTTCCGGGCGACCACCGCACCCTGGACGAACAGCTGGCCTCCCCACACTCCCCACGGCTCGGAACGCTCGAGCGCTCCGGCCAGGCACTCGTTCACCAGCGGGCAGGTGTTGCACAGAGACTTTGCGTACTCGACGTCCGCCGGGGATTCGGCGAAGAAGAGTTCTGGCGCGTAGGACCGACAGGGCAGGTCCTGCGACGTTGCAACCTCGTTGTAGGCATCGAGGAAGCTAACGCTCATTCCGGTCACCTCCTAGTGACTGTCTTGCTGTGTTCTCTTGCTGTCTTCGACGGCCCACCGGTTGGTGACCGCCAAACTCATCGGGACAAACAAAAGGGCCGCGGGACCCTGGGTAGGGTTCCGCGGCCTTGGAGGTGCCGGCTGACTTGTCGTCAGACCGGTGGACTCCATGCTCGAGAACCCTGACCGCCGTGCTTCACATCGCCGACAGCTCCGCCCTTGATCGGGGCAACGCCATTGGCGAGGATCACAACGGTCTCGACGTACAGACGCGACTGGAAGGCGCCCTGGATCGGGGCGCACGGCAGCGTGACGGCGACGTCGGTCGGCTTCATCGTGGTGTTGACCATTTCCCAGGCACCTCCTCTCGTTGTGGCGAAGTGAGCGGCAAGCTCATCGCTGTGGTTTGAAGTTTTCGGCCAGCTTTCGACCGCAGAAAGAACAGTACGCTGACCTCGCCGGAGGCCGCAAACTATTTATCGCAGGTTTTTGAAGTTGGCCGGAAGTTGCCGCTGAGTGAGCGGAAAACTTGCCCCGGCCGACCGGTCCAGCACGCTCCGGCGTACCGGTGGCACCCTCCGAGACCGTTGCCCCTGACATCTAGTTGCCAGGAACCGGCCCGTCGTCTGCCACCAGCAGAAAAACCCTCCACCGAGTGTCGCGGCCGGACCGCCAAGCCTGCAAGGGCTTTTCGGTGACCGGCGGGTAATTGAGGGCTCCAGCGTCAGCGGGTGCAGATGTTCAGCACGGATTCGCCGTACTTCGTCAGCTTGGTCCGGCCGATACCGGCGATCCGGAGCAGCTCGCGCTGGTCGGTCGGGCGGGCCTCGGCGATCGCGGTCAGCGTGGCGTCGGTGAAGATGACGAAGGCCGGCAACGACTCCTCGGCCGCCTTGTCGGCACGCCACTCGAACAACGCGTCGAACAGCGCCTGGTCCATCGTCGACGGACAGTCCTCGCAACGGCCCAGCTTGCGGGCGGCCGGCTCGGTCAGGCCACGGCCGCAGACCCTGCACTTCGGGATCGGCAGGTCCGAACGCTCACTGCGCTGCGCCCGGGCGCGGGGCGACGGCTCCCGGTCGCCGGACCGCGGCGTACGGACACCGATCGGGTCCAGGAAGCGGGTCGGTCCACGGCTGGCGCGGCCACCCGGCGAGCGGGCGGCCGACCAGCTGATCGAGAGCTGGTCCTTGGCTCGGGTCACGCCGACATAGAAGAGCCGCCGCTCCTCCTCCACCTGCGCCGGGGTCTGGGCGTAGGTGATGGGCAGGGTGCCCTCGTGAGCGCCGACGATGAAGACGCAACCCCACTCCAGGCCCTTCGCCGCGTGCAGGGTCGCCAGCGTGACTCCCTCGGCCAGCGGCGCGTGCTGGATCGAGGCACGGCGGTCGAGCTCGGCCATCAGCTCCACGATCCCCGCCTCCGGATGGGCGGCGCCGAAGTCGGAGGCCATCGTGACGAGCGCGCTCAGTGACTCCCAGCGGTCTCGCACCGCGCCGGTACCGGCCGGCGGATCGGCTGTCCAGCCGGCGCCGCCGAGGACGGCCCGAACGGTGTCGACCAGGTCTTCACCGGTGTCGCCGGCCTTGGCCTGACCGCGCAGCAGCAGGGCGGCCTGCCGGATCTCGGCCCGCTCGAAGAACCGCTCGGCGCCCTTGAGCATCGCGGGAAGCTTGCGTTCGGCCAGCGCCTGCTCGAAGTTCTCCGACTGGGCGTTGGTGCGGAACAGGATCGCGATGTCGCGCAGCGCGGTCCCGGCGTCGTTGAGCCGGGAGACGGCCCGGGCGACCGCATCGGCCTCGGCGACCTCGTCGGAGTACTCCCGGTACGTCGGCTCCGGTCCGGCCTCGCGCTGCGAGCGGAGGGTGACCCGGCCGGGCAGTCCGGACGCGCCGGCCGCGTCGAGGACCTTGTTGGCGACGTCCACGATCTGCGGGGTCGAGCGGTAGTCCCGGACGAGCTTGATCACCTGAGCGGTGGGATGGCGCTGGGCGAAGTGCACCAGGTTGGCCGGATCGGCACCGGCCCAGGAGTAGATGGTCTGCGCCGGGTCGCCGACCACGCAGACGTCCTCCCGGCCGCCGAGCCACAGGTCGAGCAGGCTCTGCTGCAGCGGGCTGACGTCCTGGTACTCGTCGACCACGAAGGTGCGGTACTGCCGGCGGATCTCGGCCGCCACCCGCTCGTCCTCGGCGAGCAGCGCCACCGCGCAGAGCAGGACGTCCTCCAGGTCGATCCGGCCGCGCTCGAGCTTCACGTCCTCGTACGCCGCGAAGACGCGGGCGATCGTGGCCGGGTCGAAGGCCGCGAGGGCCCTGGCCGACTCCGGCGCGAGCTTGGCGTAGTCGTCCGGCCGGACGTTGCTCACCTTGGCCCACTCCACCTCGCCGGCCAGGTCGCGCAGGGCCGGGGTGTCGACGCGGACGCGGCAGCGGTTCGCCGCCTCGGTCAGCAGCGGGAACTTGCGGTCGACGATCGGCGGCAGCTCACCACCGAACACCTTGGGCCAGAAGTACCGCGCCTGCCTGAGCGCGGCCGAGTGGAAGGTCCGCGCCTGGACGCCGTTGGTGCCGAGCTGGGCGAGCCGGCCGCGCATCTCACCGGCGGCCCGCTGGGTGAAGGTGACGGCGAGGACGCGGGCCGGGTCGTAGGTGCCGATGCGCACGCCGTACGCGATGCGGTGGGTGATCGCGCGGGTCTTGCCGGTGCCCGCGCCGGCCATCACCACGATCGGGCCGTGCAGGGCGGTCGCGACGGCTCGCTGCTCGGGGTCGAGCGCCTCGAGCAGTTCGTCGGCGGACCGGCCGAGAACGGCCTGCGTGATGTTGCTCACGGACTGGGACATGCGGGAACAGGACTCCGACCGGCAGGGTTCAGTAACAAGGTAGAGAGCCACCTTATGCGGGCGCCCGGACAGTTTTCGGCCGCCCGTCCCCACGCAGAGACGGAGCGAGCCACGATGGCGGCATTCACGATGTACTCGACACCCTGGTGCGGCTACTGCCACCGCCTGAAGGGCCAGCTGAAGCGGGCCGGGATCGAGTTCACCGAGGTCGACATCGAGCAGGTTCCGGACGCGGCCAAGATCGTCGAGAAGGTCAACAACGGCAACCAGACCGTGCCGACCGTGGTCTTCCCCGACGGCACCGCGATGACGAATCCGTCGATCGCCCAGATCGCCGACAAGCTGGTCGCCTAGCCTCCGGTCACCAACTGCCGGTGAGTTCCTTGCCGTACCAGCCCTCGATCAGGCGGCGGGAGATCGAGATGTTGCCGGGGAGGGCCATCGTGCCTGCCTCCACGAGGGCGGCCAGGTCCTCCCGGCTGAACCACTTGGCTTCGGCGATCTCGTCCTGGTCGACGTTGATCGCGTAGCCGGTCGCCCTGGCGTAGAAGCCGAGCATCAGGCTGGACGGCAGCGGCCAGGGTTGGCTGCCGGCGTACTCGATCTCTTCGCCGACGACCACGCCGGTCTCCTCGAAGACCTCCCGGCGTACGGCGGCCTCCAGCGACTCGCCCGGCTCGACGAACCCGGCGAGGGTCGAGTAGCGCCCCTCCGGCCAGGCCTCGTTGCGGCCCAGCAGTGCGCGGTCCTGGTCGTCGGTGACGAGCACGATGATCGCCGGGTCGCTGCGCGGGAAGTGGTTGAGCCCGCAGTTCGGGCAGTGCCGCACGTGGCCTGCGTCGACCACCTCGGTGTGTGCTCCGCAGTTGGCGCAGTGAGTGTGTACTGCGTGCCAGTTGGCCAGTCCGACCACGTTGACCGCTATGCCGGCCTCCCGGTCGTTCAGTACTCCGCCGACCTCGCGCAGCCCGGCGTACGACTCGTCCGGCTCACCACCAACCAGTACTGCGAACACAGCGCGCCCGTCGGCTGCCTGCCCGGCGCCCCGGACCCAGTCGATTCCCAGGAAGATCCGCAGACCGTCAGGTGCCGCGGCGGGGGGCACCAGCCGGAGCGCAGTACGGTCTGGTTCCACTGCCAGTTTGTCGCCTGCTACTACCGCTACCTGGGTGTCTTCGGCGGCCCAGGCCTTCTCCAGCCACTCCACGTCCCGCCGTCGGTCAGCGGCGCGGTCCAGGACGGAGCGGGACAGCGAGAGGGAACCAGGAACGATCGAATAGGCCACGGCTTCAACGTATCTCGCCCAGCCACCATGAGAGCATCCCGGCATGAGTATTCACATCGCCGCCGAGAAGGGGCAGATCGCGCCTCGCGTGCTCTTCCCCGGAGATCCGCTGAGGGCCAAGTGGATCGCCGAGACCTACCTGTCCGACGTCACCTGCTACACCGAGATCCGGAACATGTTCGGGTTCACCGGCACCTACAAGGGTGAGCGGATCTCCGTGCAGGGGTCCGGCATGGGTCAGGCGTCGGCCTCGATCTACGCCAACGAACTGTTCGCCGAGTACGACGTCCAGACCCTGATCCGGGTCGGCACCTGCGGCGCGCTGACCGAGGCCGTCCGGGTTCGCGACGTGATCGTGGCGATGTCGGCCAGCACCGACTCGCAGATGAACCGGCTGCGTTTCCACGGCATCGACTACGCGCCCACCGCGGACTACAAGCTGCTGCGCGCCGCTGTGGACGCTGCCGAGGCGGCCGGACTGAACGTGCACGTCGGCCAGGTGTTCTCCGGCGACCTGTTCTACAACGACCGGCCCGACCTGGTCTCGCGGACCGCGGAGTACGGCGTACTGGGGATCGAGATGGAGGCCGCCGCGCTCTACACGCTGGCCGCCAAGTTCGGCCGCCGCGCGCTCGGCATCATGACCGTGTCGGACCACCTGATCACCAAGGAGGTGACGTCCGCGGAGGAGCGGCAGACCACCTTCTCCGAGATGATCACGATCGCCCTGGACGCGGCGATCGAGGTACCGGTCTGAACCGGGTCGCCGTCGCGCTGGTGAGCACTGCCCTGCTCTTCGGTACCACGGCCTGTTCCGGTTCCTCGGACAAGGCGGACACCCCCGGTGAGGCTCCTGGGGGTGCCGCGTCCGGAGAGCCTGCCGGCTCCAGCGGCAAGCCGTCCACCGACACTGCGCTGCCGGACATCCCTGCGACTCAGGTAGTCGCCGGACTGACCAGTGCCGGCTACAAGTGCGGCGCTGACGGCTCGTACGCGATCTGTACCGCGGACAAGGTGTCGGTCTGGGTGCTCGCCGGGACCCACCCGCGGTCGCCGGTCGTGTCGCTGCACGCCGCCGGCCCGGTTGCCACCGCTACTGCGGAGATCGGGTCGAAGCTGCCGCAGGTGCTCGAAGTGGCGCATATCAATCCCCGCACGGAGATCACCGACTGGTTCGGCAAGCTCGGTGCGCAGCCTGCGGCGCAACTGGCCGCGGGTGACTGGAAGGTCGGCTGGTCGACCGAGGTCGGCACCGAGGAGCCGGGAGCGCACCTGACGCTCGAAGACCAGCTCTGCAAGGTGAACTGCCAGCCGGAGTAGCGCTGGATCGGAACCGCCGTCGCGGCATCGGCTCGACGGCGGTTCCTCCAGCTGCGGATCAGGAGCTGCCCGCGGCGCCGGCAGAGCTGGCCACGACGATGGAGGCCGTGACGGCGGCCTGCATCTCTTGAACCGCCTTGCGGACCGCACTGGCGGCCCAGTCGGATTCCGCGATCTCCTTGGCCCGCTGCTTCAACGCCTTCTTGTCGACCGCGTCGGTGACAACCTTCGGTACGACGTTCAGGGCGCTCAGCAATGCGATCAGCGAGGCCGTGCGCTCGTCCGGCTGGGTGCCGAGCTTCAGGACGTTCTCCAGCCCGGTGCGGACCTCCGCCTCGTGCCTGGCGTCCTTGGCCGGCCACCGGGTGACCGGGAAGAGCCCCAGCACTTTGCCCTGGTCGGCCTCGAGTACACCCCGCTCAGCGAGCCGCACGAGCAACTGGTCCCGCAGCTTCTTCGACAACTTCCCCATCAGGTCCTTGGGCTTGGACCCCGGCTTACCCGCCAGAAACGCCAACCGCTCGTCCAGTACGGCGTCCCCGGTCGGCGTGGTGTCCAGCACCTTCAGCCGGCCTTCCTTGACTTGCTCCCCCGGCCCGGCGATGTCCACCTTGCCCAGCAGCGTCAGCTCGATCAGCACGGCTCCACCGAGCGCGTAGTCGAGCCCTGGCGACCCGGCGATCGGCTTGCCGCTCTCGTCGTCGTACAGGAGCAAGGCGAGGTCCTCTGCGATCAACATGGATCCAACTTAGGAGGCGGAGGCCGCCACCGGCATCCCCCTGACGGGCTACCTCGCGGATCCTCCGCGAGACGGCTGCCGCGCCGTTACTCTTGACCTCGGGGAGTAGGGGGCGCGGTGGCAGAGATCAGCCCGCTGGCGATCGACTACACGGACTACCTGGCCGAGCGGACCCGTGGCTTCGTCGGCCGGGACTGGGTGTTCGGCGAGCTCGCTGACTGGCTCGCGGATCCCGACGGGCCGCGATGCTTCCTGCTGACCGGCGAACCAGGCGCCGGCAAGACCTCGGTCTCGGCCCAACTCGCCCGCTTCTCCTCGGGCGCGGCGCCCGCACCGATGCCTTCCCTCGGTCCCGGTTTCCTGAGCGCGATCCACTTCTGCTCGTTCCGGGACCGACGCTGGATCAACCCGCAGGTTTTCACCGAGTCGCTGACCGGGCAACTCGCCGCCCGCCATCCCGCCTTCGCCCGAGCCGTACTGCGCAGCGTCGCGCCGACGGTGGAGATCAGGCAGCACGTCGAGCAGAACTGGGGCAGGCTGGTCGGCGCCGAGATCGGCACCCTGATCGTCACCGCGAGCACCGAGGACCTGTTCGGCCGGCTGGTCCGCGAACCGCTCGAAGCTCTCGGTGAACCGGTCGTGATCCTGGTGGACGCGCTGGACGAGAGCCTCGGCTACACCGGCGAGGTGACCATCGCGGAGCTGCTCGCCCGCACCGAGAACCTGCCGGCCGGAATCCGGTTCATCGTCACTTCACGGCCGGACCGCGACGTACTGCGGAGGTTTCGTGCCGCCCGCGAGCTCACTCTCTCCCCCGGTCGCGAGTCGCCGGCCGGCGTACCGCTGCAGGTGCTCCAGGACGTGCAGGACTACATCGTGCAGGAGTCACTGGACGAGAGACTGGCCGACGACCTGCCGATCGGCCGCTTCGTGGCCACCGTGCGCGATCGCAGCGAAGGCAACTTCCTGTACGTGCGGCAGTTGCTCCGGATGCTCGGGAACCTGCCGACCCCGATCACGGCCGACTCCCTGACCACCCTGCCCGCGGCGCTGGACGAGGTTTACCTCGACCTCCTGCACCGGTTGGCCGGGAGGACGCGGACCGCCTGGTCGCAGTACGGGCCGGTGCTCGGCATGCTCGCGGTAGCGCAGGTCCCGCTCACCGAAGCACGGATCGCCGCCTTCACTTCGCTCCCGCTGGGCGTCGTCCGCACCGTCCTTGCCGAGGTCCGGCAACTGCTGGAGACCGACGAGAAGCTGGCCGCGACGACCCGCAGCTATTCCCTGTACCACGCGTCGTTCGGCGAGTTCCTGCTGGACGCCGACCGGGCCGAGGAGTACTGGCTGGACGGCGTCGACCTGCACCGGACCGTCGCGCTGCACTTCTGGAACACATATCGGCACGACTGGCAGCAGATCCCGACGTACGGCCTGCGGAACTTGGCGGCCCACCTGTTCGAGGGGAGGGAGCACGACCGGTTGCAGCAGTTGATCGACCAGGACTGGATCGCAGTGCGGCACCGACGACGGAGCTACAGCTACGACGGGCTTCTCGACGACGTGGACCTCGCCTGGCGTGCGGCCGAGGGAGTGCCCGGCAGCGAGGTCCGGTGGGCGTTGACCGTGGCCAGTGTGACCAGCATGGCTCGGGACATCTCTCCCGACGTCCTCGGAGCCTTGGTCGCGACCGGAGTGTGGTCCGTCGCTCAGGGGACCATGCAGGCGCGGCGAGCAGCAGCCGGCGAGGCTCGCTGCAAAGCGATGGCGCTGATGGCGCCGCACCTGCCGGAGCCGAGCCGGACCGAACTGTACGACGAGGCGCTGGCCGAGGCCGTCCACATCTCCGACCCGGAGAACCGGAGCCGGGTTCTCACCTGGTTGCTTCCTCGACTGCCCAGTGGCCTACGGACCGGCGGGCTGATCCGTACTGTCGAGGCGATCGAGGAGCTGAGCGATCAGCAGCGGCAGCCGGGTGGGTACGGCGGGCACTACGGCAGCGGTGCGGGCGTGCGGTTGATCTACACAGGCACTCGTACCGAGGCCTTGCGCCAACTGTCCGAGCTGCTGGCCACTGAGGAGCTGGCTGCCGAGCAAGTCACCGCTCAGCTGGCTCAGGGCAGCATCTCCCCCGAGGCAGCCGCGCGGCTCACTGCCGGACTTCCGGACCAGCCACCCGAGCTGTCCGAGCTCAGCTCGACCGACGCGCTGCTCACTCAGGTCAACGCCGACATCAGGATCGACGACGATCACCTCCGCCGTGACGTCATCGAGGGTCTCCGCCGTCCCTCGTTGATGAGCGAACCGCCTCGAGTAGGCGCACCCGCGCGTCCGGTTCCGCGGTACTCGTACGGTCAGTTCGCGCTGGAAGACCAGCGGCTGCTCGATCAACTCGGCCCTCAGACAGCGCGGTCGCTGGTGGAGTTGCTGAGTGGCTTGCCCGGACCGGAGGCCGAGCGGACAGCTGACCGGGCAGCAGCGCTCGTGCAGCGCGGCGGCTGGTTGCGGTACCAAGAGGCGGGCCGTGCTCAGGAGTGGATCGAGCAGACGCTCGATCAACTGCGACAACTACCGCACAGCGACGCCATCGATCGGCTGACTCAGGCGATCGCGGCTCAGGCCATCAGCAGCGCACAGCAGGCGGTCTACGGAAGGGGATACGACAGCTGGAACACCAGGCACCGCATCGGTCTCCTGATCCGGCTGCTCCCGCACCTCTCCGAACCCGCCTTGACCACCGCGGCGGGTTCCGTTCTCACCCTGCTGGTCGACGAGTTCGCCGACAAGCTGACCGTCGACCAGACGGCCACGCTCGCCTGGCACCTCCCGGCGCACCTGCTGTCGAGAGCCGAGCCGGTGTTCACCGAAAGCCCGATCCCGCGTTTCCTCCCGGCCGAGCTGGTCCCGGCGGCGCTCCAGGTCGCCAGGCGGAGCAAGAACCGTGAATGGCTGTCGGCCTGCGCGGACCGGCTCAGCGGCGCCGATCTGCTCGAAGTACTGGCGGTCGCTCGTGAACTCGGCGGTCAGGAACTGCAGACCGAGCTTCTCGGGCGACGGGCCCCGGCGTTCGCACAGCTGGACCGCGTTGTCCTGCAAGAGATCTGGTCAGCGACGTTGCGCGAGCTGAGCAGTCTCGGCCGGCCGGCTTTCCTCTCCCGCCTGCGCCCGCTCGGCCCGGTGATCGAAGCGCTCGGCGGTCAGCACGCCGTCGCTGAAACCGTGCAGGCCATCGAGGACGTGGGACGCTGGTGGCCATGATCGAGCTCGGGGAGGGTCGATGCCGGATCCGGTGACACTGGCAGTACTGGGAGGCTTGGCGGCGACCGAGGGGATCAAGTTCCTCTACGGTCAGGCAGGCGAACTACTGAAGGCCTGGCGGGAGCGCCGCAAGGACGAGGAACTCGAAGTACCGATCGCTCCGGCCGAGATTCTGGACGGTACGCCGGGACCGGCGACCGTCGATGTCGCGGTGCTGGCGGCGCGGCACCTCGAACTGGTGAAGCTGGCCGGGGCGTTGTCGCCTTATGCGCAAGGACTCGCGGAGATCGACCTGGGCGATCCGGAACTGGCGGAACAGGCCGGACAGTTGCGGGGGCTGCTCGAGGCGGCGTACGGGCAGCGGTTCACTTTTCGCGGGGAGTCGCGTGAGAGCACTGGCACTCGGGTGAGTATTCGGCAGGTGCTCGGTGAGGTCGCCGGTGAGGTCGTCGGGGTCCAGGGAACGGCCGGCTCCGATGCCACCGTGGTGGTCGACCAGCAGGCGGATCAGGTCACCGCCGAGGGATCGGTCACCGGCTTCAAGGGCGATCTCGGTCGCTGAGTCAGCGGTTGCCGAGGCGGATCAGGTCGGCGGGGGTGCAGTCGAGGGCGTCGCAGATCGCGGTGAGGGTGCTGAAGCGGACCGCTCGGGCGTGGCCGTTCTTCAGGATCGAGAGGTTGGCGACGGTGACGCCGACGCGCGCGGCCAGCTCCACCAGGGTCATCTCGCGGGCGACGAGCAGTTCGTCGAGGTGGATGGTGATGCGGTGCTCGGGCTGAGTGCCCGGTTCGGCAGCGAGCGCACGTTTCGGCATCAGATGACGGCGTCCAGCTCGGTTCGCATCTCGTCCCCTCGGGCGAGGAGCTGGGCGACGGCGGCGAAGACGAAGCCGATCACGAGAGGCCAGAACGGCGTGCCTTCCGGTTTGATCGCCGTCCCGGAGTCGAGCACCGTCGCCGCCAACGCCGAGAGCGCTCCGGCCGCGACCACCCAGGCGGCGAGTCCTCCGAAGGCGGTGAGCTTCGCGATGAACATCAGCTCGCGCGCCGAGTCCGCAGTGAAGGGATCGCCGGCCTCCGCGGTCCGCAGGAGTGCCGCCAGCCTGCGGGCGACCTCGGCGAGCAGGGCGGCGCCCGGCAGGATCGTGGCGAGCAGCAGCAACCGCTGCGCGAGCGATGGATCCGCCAGGCTGAAGGGCAGGCGGCCGTCGGGGTCGACGATCGCGCCGGCTTCCACTCCGCCGACGCCGTCCAGCCCGGACAGCAGGGAGCTCGGCAGGTCCAGCACGACCGAGGAGCGGGGGATGAAGGCGATCACCAGCACCGCGACGGCGGCGCACAGCGTGACGCCGTACGCGATCGACGCGGTGATCCGCAGCCGACGCAGCCAGGTGCTCATCTGCTGATCCATGCGACCCAGCTCCTGACATATCGACAAACGATGCGGATATCGAAAAACGATATGGTCAAGCCGGCTGGACGTCAACTGTGGATAACTTTCGCCGTGGCCGGCCGGTTTCCGCGATGCTTGACCGGTGATCGAATCACTGACGAATCTCGGAGAGGCGCCGCCCGTGCGTGCCGAGCGAGCGCCGGACAGCCGGCGGTACGAGGTGATCGACGGCCGGATGGTGGTGACGGGCGTGCAACCGCCGGCGCACCAGGCGGCGGTGGTCGCGCTGATGGTGCTCCTCAAACAGGCCTGTCCCGCTGGGCTGCTGGTGTCGGTCGGTTCGCTCGGCTTCCGGCCGACCCGCCGGTTGCTGCTTCGCCCCGACCTTCTCGTGACGTCCCGCGCGGAAGCCGGACCGGCGTACGTCGAGAATGCGGTGCTCGCCGTGGAGGTGCTGTCACCGACCACCCGGGTGGCCGACGTGGTGACCAAACGCGAGCTGTACGCGGCGCACGGCGTACCGGCGTACTGGCTGCTTGATCCTGGCACCCAGGAGCTCACCGTCCTGCAGTTGACCGGCGAGCACTACGTCTGCGAAGCAGTCCTTCAAGGCGAAGAGGCCTTCACCACGTCCTTCCCGTTCCCTGTCACCCTCTCCCCCGCCCAGCTCCTCAGCTGACCGGGGCAGCTCGGGGCAGCCGCCGATCTGGCCTGCCTTGCGCTTGTCCGAACCTGAGCTGGAAACGCTGACGGTGCTCGAGCTGGTGAGCGGCCGGTACGTCGAACGTGCCATGGTCAAAGGCGACGAAGCATTCGACGCTGTGGTGCCGTTCTCCGTGCGGGTGGTGCCTGCAGAGCTGGTCCGGCGGGTCAGCCGTTCAGGAGAGTGATCAGTTCGGTGCGGTCGGGGAGGCTTTCGGGGCGGACGACGTCGCCCGTGCGGACGTAGTAGAAGGCGGCGCCTACCTGGGTGACCGGGAGGCCGAGGAGCTCGGCCCAGGCGACTCGGTAGATGGCGAGCTGGAGTGGGTCGGCGGTTTCGCTGCGGCTGGTCTTCCAATCGATGACGTCGTAGCCGCGGGAGCCGTCGGGGCGGATCACCTGGTAGACGGCGTCGATTCGGCCGCGGACCATTCGGCCGCCGATCGCGAGGGCGAAAGGCGCCTCGATCTCGTACGGCATCTTCTCGCCGTACGGGCCGACGCGGAAGGCGTCCATCAGCTCGGTCAGGTCGGTGTCGTCGACGATGTCCTCGTCGGCCGCGCCCGGCAGGTCGTCGGGGTCGAGCAGGAACTGCTGGCCGAAGTAGCTTTCCACCCAGGCATGGAAGCGGGTGCCGAAACGCGCCGCCCGGTTGGGTTTGCGCGGCATCGGCCGGGCCAGGTCGGCGGCCAGTCCGTCCGGGTCCTTGGCCAGCCGCATCACCTGGGTCGCCGACAGCGAGGACGGCAGCTCGACGTCGTACGCCTTGCGACTGCGGCTTTCTCTTGCCTCCGACAACAATCTTTCCAGCTCGGAGTCCCAGCGCGCGACCGTGGCCTGCTCGTCCAGCAGCAGCGAGTCCTCAGCGTCCTGCGACGGGCCTTCAGCGCGTGACAGCTCCACCAGTGCCACCGATTCGAGCCGGCGCCGGTACGCCGCTTCGTCGTACGGCGCGGGCCACGGTGCGAGCTTCTGCTCGGCTAGCTCCGGGTTCTCCTCGTCGACCTCGGGTTGGGGCGCCCAGGCGACGACCCGGTCCCCCGCGTGCTTCTTCAGCGTCTCCAAGTACGACGAGGGGCCACGCGGCCGCTTCTGCGTCGGCCCCCACCAGTGTCCGGTCGCGACCAGGATCTCCTTGGCGCGGGTGAACGCGACATACCCGAGGCGTCTTTCCTCCAGCGCGTTGACGTCCTTGCACTCGTCGGCGAAGGCCTTCAGCCCGGCGTTCGACAGGTCGTGAAAGGTCGGCAGGGTGTCGGCGTCACCGCGCAGCGGCCAGGGCAGCACCTTCGCGTTGGTGGTCCACTTGTCGCGTCCGCGATCCGACGGAAACACCTTGTTCACCAGGGTCGGCACGAACACGATCGGCCACTCGAGCCCCTTCGACCGGTGCGTGGTCAGCAGCTTCACGGAGTCCGCCTCGCTCGGCACGGCGAGGTCGAGACCGGCCGCGTACTCCTCTTCGGCCGCAAGGTAGGCCAGCAGCCCGTCGAGTGAGCCGCTCGACTCGGTGGAGACAAAGTTGCCCACCGCATCCAAAAACGCGGCCAGGTGGTCCCGGCGGCCGGAGTCGACGTGATCAGGAGTCGCGGTCAGTTCGACGTCCAGACCGATCGTGCCGATCACTCGCCGGACCAGATCGAGAAGCGGCTCCCCCGCGTGCGCGCGCAGCTCACGCAGCTCGGTCGACAACTCCTTGAACCGCTCGAGTGCCTCCGGCGAGTACCCCCAGCCGGCCGGACCGGGATCGTCGACGGCTTCGGCCAGCGAGATGACCTCGGTCGAGTCCATCCCGGCCACCGCGGCATCGAGGGCCGCGACCAGATCGTCGGCTGCCGGGCGATCGCCGGCGTCGGCGAGCGTGCGGGAGCGATTGGCGAGCAGGGCGAGATCGCGGTGGCCGATCCGGTACCGCGGTCCGGTCAGGATGCGCAGCATGGCGGCGTTCGCGGTCAGGTCGTTGACCGCTTGCAGGGTCGCGACGACATCGACGACCTCAGGCAGCGCGAGGAGCCCGCCGAGGCCGACCACCTCGACCGGGACCTTCCGGCTGATCAAGGCCTCGTGCACCGCGCTGAGGTCGACGTTGGTGCGCATCAGGATGCCGATGTCCTTCCACCGGCGGTTCGGGGTCCTGTGAGCGGCGACGATCGCGTCGGCGACCCACTCGATCTCCTGTGAGCGCGTCTCGAACAGGCCGACCGTGATCGCGCCCTCGGGTGCCTCGGGCGGCGCTTCCAGCGGGATCACGCCGGGATGCTGCTGGTAGAGCTCGGTCGCGTGCTGGTTGGCGGCCGCGAGGATCCTGCTGCCGCAGCGCCGGTTGACGCTCAGGACGTACCGTCGGGACGGCGTACCGTCGGCGTTCTTGAAGTGTTCGGGGAACTCGTCGAGGTTGGCGACGGAGGCACCGCGCCAGCCGTAGATCGCCTGGCAGGGGTCACCGACCGCCGTGACCGGATGGCCGAACTGGCCGAACAGCGCGGTCAGCATCCGCCGTTGCGAGACCGAGGTGTCCTGGTACTCGTCGAGCAGGACGACCTTGAACCGCTCCCGCTCGATCACCGCCACCTCGGGACACTCTTCGGCCAGCCGAGCGCCGAGCGCCATCTGGTCGGCGAAGTCGACGACGCCGCGCTCCAGCTTGTAGGCCTGGTACTCCTCGACGAGTTGCAGGATCTCGCCGCGCTTCAAGGCGGTCTCGGCGAGCTTCTTCACGTCGACCGTCTGCTTGCGAGCGGCGGCGACCTCAGCGCGTACGGCTTCGTCGTGAACCCGTACTTCGTCGGCACCGAGCAGGTGGTCGGCCAGCTCGCCGTCGAGCGACAACAGACTGTTGACCAGCGTCGGCACGTGATGGGAGGCGAACCGGATCGGTCCGTTGGACCGGCGGACGACGCGACCCGCCAGCTGGAACCTGGTCGCGTCGGCCAGCACCCGCGCATCGGGCTCGAGACCGAGCCGCAGGCCGTGCTCGGCGATCAGCGTGCCGGCGAAGGCGTGGTACGTCGAGACGACCGGCTCGCCCGGCTCTTCGGGCTCCCAATTGGGGACGTTGCTGCGCAGGTGAGCGGCGAGGATCGGGTGCTGGTCCTTCGGCAGGGTCGAGCCGAGTACGCCGGCCTTGGTGAGGTCCTCGCGGATCCGCACGTCGAGCTCGTTGGCCGCCTTCTTGGTGAAGGTCAGGCCGAGCACCTCCTCCGGCTGCACCTGCCCGGTACAGATCAGCCAGACCACGCGGGCAGCCATCGCGGTCGTCTTCCCCGAACCGGCTCCTGCCACGATCACTCCGGGCGCGAGCGGTGCCGTGATTGCCTGCAGTTGCTGATCGCTGAACGGGATGCCGAGCAGGTCGCACAGCTCGGCCGTCGTCTCCAGTTTGGCTCTCATCAGACGATCTCCCGGCCTTCGGGCTGGATCGGGCACAGGCCGCGGACGTCGCAGCGATCGCATCCCGGGTTGCGTTTGGCGATGAACTCCTCGGAACGCACCATCGCCTCGGCGTCCTCCACTGCTTCGTCCAGCCAGGTGCGGCCGTCCTCGTCCGGCTGCAGGGGCGCTTGTCCCTGCACCTTGGGGAGGCCGACGTCGTCGTGGCGCAGCTGGACCAGCTCAGCTCCACCGCTACGCGGCTCCTCGCCGAGCTTTTTCATCTGGCGTGACTCGAGGGCGCGCTGGTAGATCGCCAGCTGGACATGCCGCTCCAGCGCGGGCTTGGTCGGCACCGTCCGGCCCGTCTTCAGGTCGATCACCCGGAGCGCGCCGTCGCCGTCCTGCTCCAGCCGGTCCATCCGGCCCTTCACCCGGACCGCGGGCTTGTCCTCGTCGGGCAGCAGTACGTCGAACTCCACCTCGGTGCCGAGCAGCGTCCGGTCCGGCCGCCCCTTGTGCCACGCGACGAAGCGCCGCAGCGCCAGCTCCGCCTCGACCCGCTCCCGGTCCGAGATCCACGACGACTCGAACTCGAGCTGCGTCCATACCTTGTCGAGCCAGCCGTTCAGCTCGTCGATGTCGGGCGGCAGCGTCTCGGTCGCGACGGCATCGGCGAGCGTGTGCAGCACCATGCCGAAACCGATCGCCGCCGTACTCGGAGTCTCGCCACCCGCGCGACGCTGCAGGAACCAGCGCAGCGGACAGTCGACGATCGTCGTCAGCGCGCTGCCGGACAGTGGCACCGGCAGCTCCGGGTCGGTGATCGGGCGCTCCGACTTGGTCCGCTCGCGCACACCCCACCAGCGTTGCGGATCAGCGGTCGGGACCAGCGCGTACTCCCTGTCGTCCACCGCGTCGGCGAGCTGCGCCAGCCGGTCGGCCGCCACGCGCTTCAGAGCGGGTGACGACGCCGGGTCGGCCAGGACGCAGCGCAGATCGGCGACGAGACCGGGCAGCGACAAGGGCCGACGCGGCCTGCCGGCGACCAGCTTCAAAGGAATGTCCAGCTCGGCCAGCAGGCGGGAAGGCTGATCACCGTCGGCCTCGGGCGCTTGCACCGCCGTGACGATCAGCCGCTCGCGGGCTCTGGTGATCGCCACGTAGAAGAGGCGTCTCTCCTCGGCCAGCAATGCGCCTGCTGACAGCGGCTCGACCAGACCGTCGGGCCCCAGCCTGTCGGGCTGCAACAGCGAACCTCGGCGCCGCAGGTCGGGCCATTGCCCTTCCTGCACGCCGGCCACCACGACCAGCCGCCACTGCAGACCCTTCGACCGGTGCGCGGTCATCAGTTGCACGCCGGCTTCCCGGTACGTCGCGTCGAAACGGTTGTCGGCCGCGATGTCCAACGCCTCCAGCTCGGCCAGGAACGTCGCCACGCCCTTGAAGCCGATCTGCTCCTCGGCCCGGCTCGCCGCGTCGAACAGCGCGCAGAGCGAGTCGAGATCACGGTTCGCCGTACGGGCTACCTCGCCGCCGCTGTTCGCCTGGCCGCGCAGTCGCCGCAGCCACGGGGACTCCGACCACAGTGACCACATCACCTCATCGGGGGCCGCGCCGGCGGTGACGATGTTTCTTGCCTTGAGCAACCTCTCGCCGAGGGCGACGAACCGCGCCTCGGCCGGTGAGGCTTCTTCGTCCAGCAGCAACGGGTTCATCAGTGCTTCGCGAAGCAGCTCGTCGGACGATCGCGGCAGCCGCTCACCACCCGCGGCCTCGCGATCGCGCTTGCGCAGTACGCGGGCGAGCCGGCGCAGTTGGCCGGCATCCATCGCGCCGAGCGGCGACAACGCCAGGGCGCGCACCACGTCGACCGCTAGGGTCGATGGATCTGCGACTGCTCGCAGTGCCAGCAGCATGGGCCGCACCGCCGGCTCGCGGGACAGGGGCAACTCGTCGCCGGCGACGTCGACCGGGATGCCCGCCGCGGCGAGGGCGCGGCGCAGTGGAGGGATCGACCAGCTGCCCGATCTGACGAGCACCGCCATCTCGTGCCAGCCGACGCCGTCTTGCACGTGCGCGCGGCGGAGCAGGTCGGCGATGTGCTCCAGCTCGGCGCCGCTGGTCGAGTACAGGTTGGCCTCGACCTTGCCCGGGCCGTAGACGCAGGAGCTCGCGTCGGGGTTGCGGAAGCGGTCGAAGGTGTCGCGGTCGAGTGTGCCGGGGACGCCGAGGCGGTTGACCACGTTGCGCGAGACACGTTGCAGCGTCGAGCCGAAGCGGCGGGTGGTGGCGAGCGCGATCTGGGCGGCCTCGTCGCCGTTTGCCGTACGGAACTCGTCGGTGAAGCGGAGCAGGCCGCGGACGTCGGCGCCGCGGAACGTGTAGATGGACTGGTCGGGGTCGCCGACCACGACCAGGTCGCGGCCGTCGCCGGCGATCGCCTGGAGCAGCTTGGTCTGGCCGGGGTCGGTGTCCTGGTACTCATCGACGAAGACGGCCTTGAACTCCTCGCGGAGCCTGGCCTGCACGTGCGGCTGCTGCGCGAGGATGACCGCGCGGTGGATCAGCTCGGAGTAGTCCAGGACCTGCTCGTGGTCGAGGATCTGCAGATACTCCTCGAAGAAGTCACCGACCGCGACCCACTCGGGGCGGCTCGCGGAGTGCCCGATCGCGGACAGGTCCTCCGGGTCGAGGCCGAGCTGACGCGCCTTGCCGATCACCGCCTGCACTTCCTCGGTGAAACCGCGGGTCTTGAGCGCGGGATGCAGGCTCGACGGCCACTTGGTGACGCCGACCTCGCGGCTGCCGCTCAGCGACTCGGTCAGCCGCAGCGTCTGCTCGGGACCGGACGGCAGCCGCAGTGGCACGTCGAACGCGTCGGCGGGCGTGAACCTGCGCAGCAACGCGTAACAGAAGGAGTGGAACGTCATCGACGGCATCACCCGCGTCGTCTTGCCGAGCCGCGCGGTGATCCGGTCGCGCAGCTCCGTCGCGGCCTTGCGCCCGAAGGTCAGCACCAGCACCTGGTCGGGACTCAGACCGCGATTGCCGACCCGGTCGACGACTGCCTCGACGAGCGTCGTCGTCTTGCCGGTGCCCGGCCCGGCGAGCACCAGCAACGGCCCACCCGGATGATCCACCACCGACTGCTGGTCAGCATCCAGCACCGGCGCCTCGGTGACCCGGGCCTCATGCCCGTCACCTCGCACCAAGCGATACCTGGAACCCGATCTGCTGACCATGGCCTCATCCCATCAGACCCCACCGACAATCCGCGGCGGCACCCGCCAGGTGCTCGCTTTCCTTCCGCCATTCGGACATCTGCCAGAATTTCGGCATGTTCAACCACCAGCCGCCCGGCTACGACTGCCCGCTGTGCAGGGTTCTGAGTGGCGGCGAAGACTCCTTCACGACGCAGTCCGACATCGTCCGCCGGACCGACCGTGCGATGGCGTTCGTGTCGTCCCGCTGGTGGCCGAACAATCCCGGCCACGTTCTCGTCGTCCCGGCCGATCATCACGAGAACCTGTACGACCTACCCGCGGCGGCCGGGCATGCCGTGCACGATCTCGTCCGTGAACTGGCGATCGCGATTCGATCGACCTACGACTGCTCGGGAATCTCGACTCGTCAGCACAACGAGCCCATGGGGTACCAGGACGTCTGGCACTACCACGTGCACGTCTTCCCGAGGTACGAAGGTGACGACCTCTACCTCGGTCGGCACAACAACACGCCGGCCACCCCGGCCGAGCGGGCGCCGTACGGTGAACGCCTCCGTGCCCACTTCGCGAGCTAGCCGAGCACTTTGCTGTAGAAGACTTCGGCGTACTTGTCTTCTTTGTGCGGTTCGCCTTCAAGGTAGCCGTGCTTGAGGTAGAGGGCGCGGGCTTCGGTGAGGTCGAGGCGGGTGTCGAGGCGGATGCGGGAGACGCCGAGGGCGCGGGCGGTGCGGTCGATGGCGGTCAGCAGCGCGGCGCCGCCACCAGTTCCGCGGAAGGCCGGCTTGACGTAGAGGCGGGCGAGCTCGGCGGTGCGGTTGGGTTGCAGGCGGAGGCCCGCGCAGGCGGCCGGCCGGCCGTCGTACTGGCCGACGAGGAAGACACCGGTCGGCGGTGCGAGGTCGTCGCTCGGCGCGCCGGCCAGGCCGGTCTCGATCTCCTCCGGCGTCCCCGGGCGGCCCAGATGCAGTTGGTAGTACCGATCGGCGACATCCACGTAGTACTCGCGGAGAAGCTCCTGAGACTCCACCGAGTGCACCCCGGCCACTTCCACAAACCACTCTTCGACTGCCACGCCCAGCAGTGTGTCACCCACCGCCGACAAGTCTCACCGGAATTACTCCTCGGGGTTCCAGCGGGAGTGGCGGAGGTTGACTTTGCCGTTGGTTACCCGGACGCCGTCGCCGCGGAGGAGTTCGAGTTGCTCGTCGCCTACCTCGTCGGCGGGGATGCCGCTGGCGCGGATGACTCGCCACCAGGGGACGCCGCCGCCGTACTCGCGCATGATGGCGCCGATCTGGCGGGGGCCGCCCTGGCCGACGTACGCCGCGATGTCGCCGTACGTCGCGACGCTGCCTGGCGGAATCGACTCGACCGCGACCAGCACGGCCTCCACGTACTCCTCCCGGTCCATCCCCCTACGCTATCCATCCCTGCCGACAGGCTTGCGCGGGCGAGGGGTGCCGGGGTCAGGCGAGGGCTTTGGCGAGGGATTCCAGGATCGAGGGCGGGGCGTCCAGGGGCAGGTTGAGGACCACCAGGTCCACCCCGGCTGCCTCGTACGCCGCTGCGCTGGTGAGCGCTTCGTCGATGGCCTGGGCGAGCGGCTGGTCGGGGTCGATGCGGACGTTGACCGAGCAGGTGATCTCGGTGACGTCGCGGTCGAAGGTCTCGCAGTGGGTGACCAGGATGTCCTTGAGGGGCTTCCACTCCTCGGGGCTCGGGACGATGACGTTCCAGTGCTGGGCCCAGCGGGCGACGGCGCGGAGGGTGCGCTTGGGGCCCTTGCCGCCGATCGTGATCGGGGGGTGCGGGGTCTGCACGGGCTTCGGTTCGCAGTACGCGTCGGTGAGTTTGACGTACTGGCCGTCGAAGTTGGCGACCTTCTGGGTGAGCAGCGCGATCAGTGCCTCGGTGCCTTCGTCGAAGCGGTCGAAGCGTTCCTTCAGCGGTGGCAGCTCGATGCCGTAGGCGTCGCACTCCAGCTGGTTCCAGCCGGCGCCGATGCCGAGCTCGAGGCGGCCGCCGGAGATGATGTCGGTGGTGGCCGCCATGTTGGCGAGGACGGCCGGGTGGCGGTAGATCATGCCGGTGACCTGGCAGCCGACCCGGATCCGCTTGGTCGCCTGGGCCAGGGCGGCCAGCGTCGTCCAGGCCTCCAGGTTCGGGCCGGCCATGTCGCCGCTCAGCGGGTAGAAGTGGTCCCAGTGCCAGGCCGACTCGAAGACCTCGAACTCGTCGGCCGCAATCCACACGTCCCGTAGCTGCTGCCAGCTCGTGTGTTCGGGCCTGGTCTTGATCGCGAACCGCATCCGCCGCCTCCTTGGTAAGGGTTTTCCACCGCAACCTACCCCAGGGCGGCGACCCTCAGTCCAAGCCGAGACGAGCCCGTACTTCGGGCCTGCGCAGCGGCGGCACGGTCTGCGGCGGCACGCGCCGCTCAGGCATCTCCTCCAGCAGCGCCTCGGTGATCTTGGCGACCTCGGCGGCGGCGCGCTCGATCGGGCCCCGGGTGGTCGCACTGAGCGAGCCGACGCCGGTCACCTTGCGCACGTACTGCAACGCCGCCGCGTAGATCTCTTCCGAGGTCGCCGCCGGCTCAAGTCCACGAAGAACGGTGATGTTTCTGCACATACGAAAACAGTACGACCCGGCGGGGACAAAGACTCGAGATCTACGAACCATTGACTTGCCTACGACCCTTAGGTTTTCCTCAAGGCATGAGCGCAGCCGGCACCGACCGCCGTAGCCTCCGCAGGCAGCAGACCATCGACGAGATCCTCGACGTGTCGGTCGCCCTGATGGAGACCGAGGGCGTCGCCGCGCTGAGCCTGTCCGCGGTGGCCAGGCAGTTGGGCATGCAACCACCGTCGCTCTACCAGTACTTCCCGTCCAAGCTGGCGATCTACGACGCCCTCTTCCAGCGCGGTGCCGAGCAGTTCCGGGACGCGCAGCGCACGGCGAGGATCGGCACGGCGCCGGAGGATCAGCTCGAGGTGGCGGTCACCGCGTTCAGTCGCTGGTGCATGGCGAACCAGGTGCTGAGCCAATTGCTCTTCTGGCGTACGGTGCCCGGCTTCGAACCCTCCCCCGAAGCTTTCAGGCCGGCGGTCGAGGCCATCGAGGACGTGACGTTCTGTATCCAGCAGGAGGTCGATGCCGGCCGGCTCCACCAGGACGCCACCAGCGACGAGGGCATCGCGTTGTTCACGGCGATCACCGCGGGGGTGATGTCGCAGCAGTTGGCGAACGAACCACAGGCGACCTTCGAAACCGGCCGCTTCACGCAGTTGATGCCGATCGTGATCGAGATGTTCTACCAGCGCTACAGGGGGACGAAGAGATGACCAGGACAGCGATATCCGCGCGGGAGATCGGCCGCGCCGACCGCGCTGCCGCCCGACGCCACCGCGACACCGAACTGACCGCCTGGCACGACCTGATGAGCAGCCTCGACGACGCGGAGTGGAAGCGCCCGACGGTCTGCGCCGGGTGGGACGTCGCCGACATCGTCGGCCACCTGTGCGGGCAGGCCGAGGAAGTGAGCAAGCCGTGGGCTTACCCGTTGCGCGATCGCCGGGCCCGTCGCGTCTATCCGGACGTCGGGCTGCTGGACGCGCACATGCTGATCCAGGCCGACGATCACCGCGGTACGCCGTACGCCGAACTGCGCACACGTTTCGACAAGGTCTGGTCGAAGGCGACCAGGACCATCAGCCGCAACCCCGCTCTGCTCCGCCGGCTACAGATCAAGGTGGAGGGCGTCCCCGGTTTCGAGCAGCTCGAACTCGGCTACATCCAGGACATCCTGCTGGCTCGCGACCTGTGGATGCACCGCGACGACGTCTGCCAGGCGCTCGGGCGCGACTTCGACGCCGGCCCGTACGCCGGTGAGGTCGTCGCGCAGGTGATGCTCGATCTCGTGGACGGCCCGTTCTGGCCCGGTACGCCGGTCGTGCTGATCCTCACCGGCCAGGGAGGCGGCAGTTACCGGCTCGGCCAAGGCGAGCCGATCGCCACCGTCAGCACCGACGCGGTCGGCTACCTGCGGACGGTGTCGGGACGCGATGACCAGCCCGTCGTGGTGGTCGTCGACGGCGACCCGCTCGGCGCCGAGGCCGTCGCCGGCTGCCGGATGCCCTTCTGAAGCACGAGAACGGTCTGCTGTCCGCTGGCTCGACGTCGACTCCGCCCTGCCGAGCGTCCGGCTGACCGGAACCGCCTTCGACGTCACGAAGGCGGCCACCGCCACGGTCACCTACGCCGGATCCGACAAAGCGGCCAAAGGCTGGGTCCGGGCGAGCAACCGCGCGTACTACCTCGGGACCGCGACCGCGACCGCGAAGGGTATCTCCGTCTCCCGCAGCGTGCAGGCGAAGCGGCTGTTCCTGATCGCGACCAAGTGCGTGACCTGTGGCGGTCTGAACGTCTACTACAACGGCAAGTACGTCGGTACCGTGAACCTCTACAAGGCCACGACCGAGTACCAGGCGAGCGTGCCGCTGCCGGTGCCGGCGACCTTCCTGACCGGGTCGGTCCTGCTGACCACCCGGGTGGCCGGACAGGTGCACCAGATCGACGGCCTCGCCGTCCGCCGTACCTGAGCGACCAGCGAAAAGCCCGGCCCTCGGACTCGAGAAGTCCGAGGGCGGGGCTTCGGCTACTGACTCAGTAGGCGGGCTGGGACGGATCGATCTGGTCGACCCACGCGACCACGCCGCCGCCGACGTGCACGGCGTCGGAGAAGCCGGCGCCCTTGACGATCGCGAGCACCTCGGCGGACCGGACGCCGGACTTGCAGTGGAAGACCAGCTGCTTGTCCTGCGGGAGCTTCTCCAGCGCGACCCCGGTCTGGAAGTCGGCCTTCGGGATCAGCACCGAGCCGGGGATTCGGTTGATCTCGTACTCGTTCGGCTCGCGGACGTCGATCAGCTCGAAGTCCTTCTCGCCGTTGTCCTTGAGCTTGATCCAGTCGTTCAGCGTCTTCACCGAGATGGTCGAGCCGACGGCCGCGTCGGCCGCCTCCTCGGTGATCGCGCCGCAGAACGCGTCGTAGTCGACCAGTTCGGTGACGGTCGGGTTCTCGCCGCAGATCGCGCAGTTCGGGTCCTTGCGGACCTTCAGCGAACGCCAGTTCAGGTCGAGCGCCTCGTAGATGTTCAGCCGGCCCAGCGACGGGTCGCCGATCCCGGTGAGCAGCTTGATCGCCTCGGTCACCTGGGCGGCACCGACCGACGCGCACAGCACGCCCAGGACGCCACCCTCGGCGCAGGACGGAACCATGCCGGGCGGCGGCGGCTCGGGGTACAGGCAGCGGTAGCACGGCCCGTGCTCGGCCCAGAAGACGCTGATCTGGCCGTCGAAGCGGAAGATCGAGCCCCAGACGTAGGGCTTGCCGAGCAGCACCGCGGCGTCGTTGACCAGGTACCGGGTGGCGAAGTTGTCGGTGCCGTCGACGATCAGGTCGTACTGCTCGAAGATCTCGAACACGTTGTCGTTGTCGAGGCGGACCTCGTGCAGCACGACGTTCGTGTTCGGGTTGGTCTCGAGGATCGACTCCTTGGCCGACTGGGCCTTGGACTTGCCGACGTCGGACTGGCCGTGGATGATCTGGCGCTGCAGGTTCGACTCGTCGACGGTGTCGAACTCGACGATGCCGAGCGTGCCGACCCCGGCCGCGGCCAGGTAGAGCAGCGCGGGGCTGCCCAGCCCACCGGCGCCGATCACCAGCACCTTGGCGTTCTTCAGCCGCTTCTGGCCGGCCATCCCGACCTCGGGAATGATCAGGTGCCGGGAATAGCGGCGGACCTCGTCGATGGTCAGCTCGTCGGCCGGTTCGACCAGCGGTGGCAGCTGTGGCACGTGGCACTCCTCGTCAGCGGGAAACTTCGCGGGACTTCGGGGTTCAACCATCCGTCCCTCCCCCATGTTCCCGCACCACCCCAGGGCAGGCCCGCCAGGTCCGCATCCCGGACCGGTCGTCTCAGAAACGAGAGGACGGCGCCCACCGATGGGAGGTGGCGGACGCCGTCCGGCTCAGCCCGGGGCCGCGGCCCCGGGGATCAGTCGTCGTCGGTGATCGTGCCGGTCAGACTGACCGGCAGCTCGAGATCGGTCCCCTCGCCCTCGGTCAGGTCGACGGTGAAGGTCTCGGTCGGCTCCTGCACCTTGTCGTCCACCAGATCGACCTCGAGCTCCCCGGTGGTCCGGCCCGCCTCGATCACGCTCCAGACCCCACGATCCGGCTCGCCGGTGGTGGAGCCGCTGTCGTCCGGCACGGTGAAGTCCTGCCGGACCACGGCGGTGCCGTCCTCGGCCTGGCCGCTCAGCCAGACGAACTTGTCGCTCGGCGCCGACAGCTTCAGCGGGAACTTCAGCGTCTTCGCGTTCTCGGCCGCGGTAGCGTGCCCGACGGTCAGCGTCGGCGTCGGGTCGTCGTCGATCACCTCGCCGTTGCCGAACGACTTGCCGAGCAGCGCGTCGTGCGGCGCCGACAGCACCAGGCTGAAAACCGAGTCGTAGCTGTCCCGGGTGTTCCCGGTGATCGGCACGGTGATCTTCTGCTTGGTCTGTCCGGGCCTGAAGACGAGCTGCTTGACCACCGAACCGACTGACGGGCTCTCGCTGGCCGTTTCGGCGTACACGGTGACCGGCCGCGGGCTCGGCCGCGACAGCGTCACCCAGAACTCGGCGTTCTGGACGCCCGAGTTGCCTTCCTGGAACTTGCCGACGTCGGTGGCCGACAGCCGGGGCAGCTTCGACGGCGCCGACTTGCCCAGCCCCGGGGTCGAGAACGCCAGGTCGCTGACGAACACCGAGCCGGCGGCAGCCTTGTCGGTGACCAGTTCGATCGCGCGGACGTCGCGCAGGTCGATCCCCTTCAGCGAGCTGGTCGGGATCCGTACCGTCCGCAGCAGGTTCTTCGGCAGGCCCATCTCCGGCGTACCAGGCATCCGCAGCAGCGCGTCGCTGACCGCCGACACCGGTACTGCGGCCGCCCGGCCCTTGCCGTCCACGACCCGAACCGTCAGGTCCGTCCTGGGCGCACCCGACGGGTCAGGAGTCGCCCGGAACGTCAGCACGGAGTACCGGCGGACGTCGCGCTGGAACGCATTCAAGTTGATCCGTACTGCGCCCTTGCCGGTCCACGTGAGCTTCGTGACCGCTGTGGTCGGCGTGTTCGGAGCCAGGTACGACTCGACCCAGTGCGGCGAATCAGAGCCGCCGCCCGGCGAGGTCAGACACGTCGCGGCAGGAGCAGCCGCCTTCGAGGCCTCGTCCACCCCGGCGCACACGGTGGCTTTCGCCTTGCCGGTGACCGCGCCGGCCGGCAGCGCCTGGTCTAGACGGCTGACATCCCGCCGCGATGCCGCGGGAGCCTGCGAGACGACCCGTACGACGGCCCGCCCGGCGGAGGCCGGATGCGCGTTCGACCCGTCGAGCAGCGGCAGCAGCTTCGTCTCGTTCCCGAGTTGCAGCCGGAAGAAGCCCGCCACGTACGCCGTACCGACGGCTTGCTGTTCCTTGGCCGTCAGCCGGCCCGCGTACTTCGCTCCGCACGGCGCGGCCTTCTCGTCGTCACTCCACCAGTCGTCGTTCGACGGTGCGGCCGACTGACCCGGGGTCCACTCGGTGTTGAAGAAGTTGTGGTTGGCGCCGAGCACCGTCACGGTCGAGCGGGCCGCGGCGTCGCCGGTCACGGAGTACCGGGTGTCGTCGTAGAACTTCTGGCCCTGCAGGTCGGACACGTCCCCGTCGCAGTACGGCAGGATGACGCTCATCGCGACACCGGGCACGGTGGCCCGGGCGAAGTCGGTCGGCGCCAGCGGCAGCACCGCGCGGATGCCGTACTGCCCGCCGCGATCGGCGTTCAGCACCGCGGCGCGGGCGACGCCCTCGCCACCGCGGGAGTGGCCCATCAAGCCGATGTTCTGCAGGTTCACCTTGCCGACGAACTTGCTGCCGAACGGCCCACCGCCGACGGTCGACCACTTCTTCCACAGCGCCAGGTGCTCCAGGATCAGCTCGGCCCGGGCCTGCGCGCCCTGGTCGTAGACCCCGCCGTCGAAGGCGTTGACGGCGTTCGCGCTGATCGAGACGACCTGGTACCCGTTGCTGGCGAGTGCCTTCGCGGCTCCGTCGTACCCCCGGTAGCTCGGGATCGGCTTCTCGCCCTTGGCGCACGGCCAGGGCGCGGTCGGCTCCGAGGTCGCATCGCCGTAGCAGACCGAGTGACGGCCGTGCAGGAAGACCACCAGCGGCCGCGGACCGAGTGCGCCCTTCGGTGCGTAGACCTTGCCGACGACCTCGGCCTGGTGGCCGAGACCGGGCAGGAAGACCGCCTGGTCGCCGAGGTCGTACTCCCCCGTGTCGACCGCATATTTGCCGGTGGCACCGGGATCGACCGCCAACGGCGGGCCCTGCGGCGCCTTCAGCCACTCCTTGTCGGTGGTCGCGCCACCGGCCAGGCTCTTGCCCTTCTTCCCCTTGCCGCGGCCCAGGTCTCCCGACCAGACCAGCTGGACGTCCTTTGCCTTCAGCAACGACGGGTCCGGCGTCACCAGCGAGACGTTGCGCCGGTCCGGCGACTGCTTCGCCACTCCGACCGGTTCGCCGTTCACCGCGATCAGCGGCAGCGCGTCGCGCATCGGCGCCGGCGCGTCCAGACGCAGCGTGACCCGGTAGCCGCCGGCCACCGGCTCCACCACCCAGTCATTGCCCTTGGCAACAGATGGCTCAGGCGGAGCGGCCTGGGCCTGACCTACCGGGGTCAGCAGCGCTCCACCGAGCAGCGCAAGCACCAGCCCCGCTCTTCCGAATACCCGCACAGCGGTCCTTTCGTCAGCAGACAGATCACCTGCCTGACTCCGGGTCCGGGCAAATGGTTGTCCTGGGCGACGAAATGCTCGCAGGATCATCCCGTGGGATGACATCGGCACGCCGATGCCCTCCCCAGGTCGGTACCGCGGGCCGCGGCGACCTGCTAGCCGATCAGCTGCCGGAAGGCGCGCTCGACTTCCTGCGGGTGCTCCATCTGCGCGACGTGCCCCGACTTCGGCAGGTAGAGCAGCCGGGCGTCGCGGAACGCCTGCTGCGCCTTCGTCCGGATCCGCGCGTCGACGAGCCGGTCGCGGCCGCCGTACACCAGCAGGACGGGACAGCGGACCTTGGCCGCGGCCGCCCACAGCGATCGCCGCGGTGGCGCGAACTGGGAGTAGAGGATGCTGCGAGCGCCCTCCAGGGTGGCCTCCGGTCCCCAGGTCTGGGTGTCGCGGGCGCGCAGTTCGGCCTCGTACGCCTCGAGCACCTCCGGCGGCAGCAGGCGAGGCTCACCGAAGATCACCGAGAGCGAGGCCTTGAACCGCCGCTCGAACGGGATCCGCCGGGTCCGCTCCAGCACGGCCTTGCCGAGTCGCGGCGTGGAGACAGCCGTGAACCACACCGCACTGGCCGACACCCGTCGATGCGGAAGCGCCGGCGAGACCAGCGTCAGCGAGGCCACGTCGTCCGGCCGCCGCGCCGCGAGAGCCACCGCGGCCGCGCCGCCCATCGAGTTGCCGAACAGGTGCACCGGCTCGTCGAACTCCTTGGTCATCAACTCGCTCAGCAACTCGGCGTGCTCGTGGATGCCCCCCATGCCCGCCAACGGCGGGGTCCGGCCGAAGCCGGGCAGGTCCGGCGCGATGCCGCGCACCGTGTCGTTCAGCAGGTGCCCGAGCGTCGTCCAGTTCAGGGAGGAGCCGCCCAGCCCGTGCACGAAGAGCGCCGGCGGGAGCGTCTTGTCCGCGTTCGGCACGTCCCTGACCAGCAGTTCGGCCCCCGAGACCGGCACCGTGCGGGCCGGCCATTCCTGCGTTCCGAGCGGCACCGCAGCGCCGGTTACTGCCCCGTAACTCTCCATTGGTGCATGGTAGGACGCATGGTGGCCGGACCGAAGCAGTTGACGACCGAGGTCGACGGACAGCTGATGAAGCTGACCAATCTCGGCAAGGTGCTGTACCCGCAGACGGGCTTCACCAAGGCCGAGGTGATCGACTACTACCTCCAGGTGGCGCCGCTGCTGCTGCCGCACCTGTCCGACCGTCCGCTGACCCGCAAACGGTGGCCGGACGGCACCGCGGCGGCGTACTTCTTCGAGAAGAACGCACCCCGCGGTACGCCGGACTGGGTCCGCACGGTGACGCTGCCCACCCCCGGCAGCTCCACCGGCCGGGACGAGGCGGACTTCGTGATCGCGGACGACGTCCAGACCATCGTCTGGCTGGCCAACCTGGCCGCGCTCGAGCTGCACGTCCCGCAGTGGCGGATCGAGCCGTCCGACCTGGGCCGCAACCCGATGGCGGACCTGATCGTGTTCGATCTCGACCCGGGCCCCGGAACGACCATCGTCGAGTGCTGCGACGTCGCACTGGCCCTGCGGGAGCTGCTCAACCACTTCGAGCTCGAAGGCTGGCCCAAGACCTCCGGCAACAAGGGCATGCACCTCTACGTGCCGATCGAGCCGGCCTCGTCCCGCGCCACCAGCGCCTTCGCCAAACAGCTCGCCGAGCAGCTCGCCGAGGCGCTGCCGGAGAACGTCACCGCGAACATGACCAAGGCGCTGCGGCCGGGCAAGGTGTTCATCGACTGGAGCCAGAACGCCAGCGCGAAGACCACCCTCGCGCCGTACTCGCTGCGCGGTGCCGAGGAGCCGAGGGTCTCGACGCCGATCGACTGGGACGAGGTGGCGGCCGCCACCGAACCGGCCGATCTGACCTTCCTGCCGGCCGACGTCCTGGCCCGGATCGACGAGTACGGCGACGTCCTGGCCGGTCTGTACGACGAACCGCGGCCACTGCCCTCGTAAGGATCACCGGGGACCGAAGCTACTGACGGGACACAACGCTGGGTAGGATTCGGTTCAACTATCCGGGGGTTCGCGCTCCCGGGCCGCACCACCGAAGGAGCCCGACGTGTCGACGACACCGGAGACCGCGCCCAAGCGCGGCAGCCGCCTGCCTCGGCTGGCCCGCCGCGCTCAACTGCTCGAGGCGGCCCAGGAAGTCTTCGTGGCGAACGGCTACCACGCCGCCGCGATGGACGACATCGCCGACCGGGCCGGCGTCTCGAAGCCCGTGCTCTACCAGCACTTCCCCGGCAAGCTCGAGCTGTACCTGGCCCTGCTGGACACCTCCTGCGAGGCGATCGTCGCCTCGGTCCGGGACGCGCTGCGCTCGACCGACGACAACAAGAACCGGGTCGGCGCGACCATCCACGCCTTCTACGAGTACGTCGCCAACGCCCAGGGCGCCTTCCGGCTGGTCTTCGAGTCCGACCTGACCAACGAGCCCGCGGTCCGCGAGCGGGTCGACCGGGTCACGCACGCCTGCGCCGAGGCCTGCTCCGAGGTGATCAGCGCCGACGCCGGCCTGAACAAGGAGCAGTCGATGGTGCTGGCGGTCAGCCTGGTCGGGATGGCCCAGGTCAGCGCGCGGTACTGGCTCGCCTCGGACAATCCCACCCTGGCCCAGGAGCAGGCCGCCGACCTGGTCGCGAGCCTGGCCTGGCGCGGCATCCGCGGCTTCCCGCGCACCGAAGGCTGACCCGGTCAGGTTCTGCTGTGGGCGGACGGGTGAGAACCTCACGGCCGCAGCGGATAGGCTCGAATCGGGTACCGGCGAGAGCCGCCGGTCGGAACGTGCCCGGGAGGGTTTCGTGGAGGTCAAGATCGGCGTACAGCACGCCAATCGCGAGTTGGTGCTCGAGAGCGAGCAGAGTCCCGAAGAGGTCGAGAAGGCCGTCGCGGACGCGCTCGGTGGCAAGTCCAATCTCCTGCAACTGACGGACGAGAAGGGCCGCAAGGTACTGGTCCCGGCCGACCGGCTGGCGTACGTGGAGATCGGCGAGGTCTCGATCCGCAAGGTCGGTTTCGGCGCGATCTGAGCGCCGGTCCGGTGACCGCCGGACCCTCGGCTCGGTATCGGTTCGGCCGGAGCACGTTTACGGTGAGCGGACAGCGGTAACCGGTTCCTCCTCGACGCAACAACGTCACATCGTGCGGACGTGGTCGTCACTAGGAGGAGCAGCGTCATGGAAATCATCGGAGTGATCGTTGCCGGCATCATCATCGGTCTGCTCGGCAAGTTCGTGGCCCCGGGGAACCGGGACAACATCCCGCTGTGGCTCACCGTGCTGTGCGGCATCGGCGGCGTACTGATCGGGTACTACCTGGCCGCCGCGCTGGGGGTCGACGCCACGAAGGGCATCGACTGGCTTCGCTGGATCATCAGCATCCTCGTCGCCGCCGTTCTGGTCGTGGTCGCGGCCACTGTCACCGGGAAGTCGAAGACCCGGTCGGTCTGACCGGCAGCTCGCGTTCGAACCGGCCGTCGCCTTCAGGTGACGGCCGGTTCGGCGTTCCCGACCGGCGCGCCACCACGGGGTGAACATCCGGTCACGGACGGCGAGTCGGTCCGCGCGGCCGGAGTACCGGGAGGACGATGAACTCGGGACCTGCGTGACCGGTGGCCCGATCACCGGTCGCCCCGCTGGTCACATCGTCTCCTTGGAGGAACCGTGGGTTACTGGGTCTGGATGATCATCGTCAGTCTGATCGCGGGAGTCGTCTTCGGGCCGCTCGCGCGACTCGTGCTTCCCGGCAAGCAGAACATCAGCCTCGGCTGGACCATCCTCGGCGGCGGGATCGGCGCCTTCATCGGTGGCCTGATCGCCCACTTCGCCGGCATCAAGGACACCCCCGGGCCGGACTGGATCCAGTACCTGATCCAGATCGCGTGCGCCGCGGCGGTGGTGGCGTTCATCTCGTCGCGGAACAGCGGTAGAGCAAGAGTCTGACGCAGCACCGGCACAGCGGCCGCCTCCCCGATCGGGGAGGCGGCCGCTCTGCGTGGCGGTCCTCAGGCCTGCAGGCCGAGCGCGGTCATCCGGGCGGTGTGCGCCTCGGTCAGCCGGGTGAACATCCGGCCGATGGCGGCCAGGTCGAGGCCCGGGCGGTCGACACTTCCGGCCAGCAGAGCCGCCAGCGGATCGCGGTCGGCGGCGATCCGCTGCGCCTGGCTGAGGGCTTCGCCCACCAGGCGGCGTCCCCACAGCGCCAGCCGGCCACCCAGCTTCGGGTCCTCCTCGATCGCGGCCCGGACCCGGTCGACCACGAACTCGGCCTGGCCGGAGTCGGCGAAGACCTCCAGCACGAGGGCGCGGGTCTCGGCGTCGACGTACGCCGCGACCTCACGGTAGAAGTCGTTCGCCAGCCCGTCCCCGACATAGGCCTTGACCAGCCCCTCCAGCCAGTCGGACGGAGCGGTGTGGTCGTGGAAGGCGTCCAGCGGCGTGACGAACGGCTGCATCGCCTCCATCGGGTCGACTCCGAGCGTGACGAGGCGGTCTCGCAGCTGCACGAAATGGCCGAACTCGGTGGTCGCCAGCTGGGCCAGCTGAGCCTTGTCGTTGAGTGTCGGGGCGAGCTTGGCGTCCTCGGCGATCCGCTCGAACGCGGTCAGTTCGCCGTACGCCAGAACGCCGAGCAGATCCACAGCAGCGGCCCGGTAGGCGGGATCATCAAAGGCCGTCATCTCGGTCATGCTGCGCACACTATCTGCCCGGCGGCGTACGGGGTGGAAATCGGGCGAAGCGGCCGGATCGGGTATTCCGGCTACACTGGACGGTGTTTCGCCGGTGACGCGCCCAGATGGGCAGCTGGTGCGAGCCGCTTGCACAGTGTCCCGCGCCGTGAAAAGTAGGGCAGACCACGCCCACCCGGCCACCTGATGCAACTGTCCGCACAAGCATGTGAGAGGCGATCAGCCTGACCACCTTCCGAGAGCTCGGGGTTCTGCCCGAGATCTGCGACGCACTCGACCGCGTCAACATCAAAGAGCCCTTCCCGATCCAGGAGATGACGCTCCCCGTCGCACTGCTGGGGACCGACCTGATCGGCCAGGCTCGTACCGGTACCGGGAAGACCCTCGGGTTCGGCATCCCGTTGCTGCAGCGCACCATCTCCCCCGGTGAGGCCGACTACGAGCAGCTGGCCGCGCCCGGCAAGCCGCAGGCCCTGGTCGTCACGCCGACCCGTGAGCTGACCATCCAGGTCGCCAAGGACCTGGTGACCGCGTCCACGGTGCGCTCGGTCCGGATCCTCACCATCTACGGCGGGGTCGCCTACGACCCGCAGCTGGACGCGCTGAAGTCCGGCGTCGACGTCGTCGTCGGTACGCCGGGCCGGCTGCTCGACCTGGCCAACCGCGGCGTGCTCGACCTGAGCCACATCAAGGTGCTGGTGCTGGACGAGGCCGACGAGATGCTGGACCTCGGCTTCCTGCCCGACGTCGAGCGGATCCTGCGCAAGACGCCGGAGCTGCGCCAGACGATGTTGTTCTCGGCAACGATGCCGTCGGCCGTGATCGGCCTGGCCCGCACCCACATGCGGCACCCGCTGAACATCCGGGCCGAGTCGGGCGACGACTCCCAGATGGTCCCGACCACCGCGCAGTTCGTCTACCGCGCGCACGATCTGGACAAGCCCGAGGTGGTGGCCCGGATCCTGCAGGCCGACGACCGCGGCCGGGTGATGATCTTCTGCCGGACCAAGCGCGAGGCGTCCCGGCTCACCGACGACCTGATCGACCGCGGCTTCTCGGCCGCCGCGATCCACGGTGACCTGAACCAGCAGGCCCGCGAGCGGGCGCTGACCCGCTTCCGCGGCGACAAGGTCGACGTCCTGATCTGTACCGACGTCGCGGCCCGGGGTATCGACGTCGAGGGCGTCACGCACGTCATCAACAACACCTGCCCCGAGGACGAGAAGGCCTACGTGCACCGGATCGGCCGGACCGGCCGCGCCGGTGCGAGCGGTATCGCGGTGACCTTCGTCGACTGGGCGGACCTGGTTCGCTGGAAGACGATCAACCAGGCGCTCGACCTGCCGTACAACGAGCCGCAGGAGATCTACTCGACGTCGCCCGAGCTCTACCACGACCTCGGCATCCCGACCGAGGCGAAGGGCCGGATCAAGCCGCCGCGCGAACCGGCCGAGCGCCAGGAGCGGGCCGAGCGTCCGGGCCGGGACAAGTCGGGACGCCGCGGCGAGCAGGACCGGAACCGGCCCGCCCGCAGTCACGACGAGCCGAGGACCGAGGGCGAAGGCGCGACCAGCACCGATCGTCCGGCCCGCAAGCGGCCGAACCGCAACCGTCGCCGGCTGCGTTCCGGTCAGCCGGTCGAGGGTGGCCAGGCGACCGAGCAGAAGTCCGGGGAGCACCGGCCGTCCGAGCAGAGGTCGGGCGATCACCGGTCCTCCGAGCAGAGGTCGGGCGGACGCAAGTCCGAGGGTGACGTCACCGCGAAGACCGCCGTACCGCCGAATGCCGATTCCTCCACGGAGGCCGGCGAGGCTCCGGCGGAGCGCAAGCCCCGCTCTCGCAACCGTCGCCGCCGTGGTGCCGACGCTGCTGCCGTGACGGCGGATGCTGCTGGTTCGCAGACGTCCGAGGTCGCCACGCAGCAGGTGTCCGAGGTCAGCGCGCAGCAGGTCTCCGAGTCCGGCACGTCGCAGGCCGAGGCCGGTTCGCAAGCCGGCTCCGGTACGCCGAACGCCGACGGCGAGCAGGCTCCGGCGAAGCGGACACGTAGCCGTCGTCGCGCGACCGAGGGCTCTGCCGACGCGAAGGCAGTCGCAGCAGAGACTCCGGTTGCCGAGAAGGCGAGCGTCGTCGCGGCAGAGGCTCTTGCTGCTGCCAAGGCCGAGACTGCGGCGAACGAGAGCAAGGCAGCTGCAGCGGTCGAGGCCGGCGAAACGCCGCCGAAGCGGACACGTAGCCGTCGTCGCGCGGTAGAAGGTGCGACCGAGGGTGCTACCGCGCCGGCGGTCGTCGCGGAGACCGCGGCCAAGACGGAGGCTCCCGTAGCCGCGCCGGCTGCTGACGCACCGGCTGTTCAGGCACCCGCGAAGAAGGCGCCGGCGAAGAAGGCCGCAGGCCGTGCGAAGAAGGCCGAGGCTCCGGCAGCGGAAGCCGTCACTGCGGCTCCGGTTGCGGACGCTGCGGCTGAGGCGCCGGTGAAGAAGGCGGCTCGCAAGCGGACTGCCAAGAAGGTTGCCGACCAACCGGCCGCCGACCTGGTCGCAGCGGCCGAAGTACCGGTTGCCAAGGCGCCTGCCGTCGAGGCGGATGCCGAGCGGCCGGTGGCCAAGAAGAAGGCGGCCGCCAAGAAGACCGCCGTCAAGAAGGCACCGGCCGAGAAGCCCGCTGCCGAGGCCAAGGGTGCCGAGGCTCCGAAGAAGAGCGCGGTCAAGAAGAGCACCACGAAGACGACGGCCAAGAAGGCCGTCAAGAAGGCAGCGGTGAAGAAGAGCGCGGCGGGTGTCGTCGTGCCGACCTTCACGTCGCCCGAGTAGCGATCGGTAACCGGCGAGTCACTGTCGGAGGCGAGACCGGTTCGTCCCCTCTCCGTGCCCGAACAGTGACCGCCGGACCGCAACGCCCGGCCTCCCCCGGCCCGTCCTCACCCTGACGGGGACCATCGTGGGAGGAAGGGTGTGGCGATGACGAGGATGCGTGTATCGGCCGCGGTGACAGGAGTGTTCCTGGCCGTGGCCGTTCTGCTGTCCGGTTGCAGTGCGGGCGGCGGCAACGACAGCGCGGCGGGCGACAGTGCCGCGGCGCCCGCGAAGGACAGCAACAACGCCGGGCAGGAGAGCAGCACCGGCGCGGGCGGCAAGGCGGCACCGGCAGCTCAGCCGTCGATCACCCGGGCGATCATCAAGACCGGCGCGCTCACCGTCGAGGTCGACGGTGAGGACGTCAGCGACCAACGGCAGAAGGCGATCGGTGTCGTCACCGGCCTGCGCGGTCAGGTCGCGTCCGAGGACACCTCCAGCAACGACGACGGCCGGATCACGCAGGCCAACCTGGTGCTCAAGGTGCCGACGGCGGCGTACGAGACCGCGATCGAGAGGCTCTCGGGCCTCGGCAAGCGCACCTCGATCAGCCAGGAGTCGAGTGACGTGACCGAGCAGGTGGTCGATGTCGGCAGCCGGATCTCGTCGCAGCGAGCCAGTCTGGACCGGATGCGCGCGTTGCTGGCGAAGGCCAACTCGATCGGCGAGATCGTCTCGGTGGAGAGCGAGCTGACCCGGCGCGAGGCCGACCTGGAAGCGCTGCTGGCCAAGCAGAAGAACCTTTCCCTGCAGACCGAACTGGCGACACTGCGCCTGACGCTGGTGGAGAAGGGCAAGACGGCCGAGGTCGCCGAAGCCGAGGACAAGGGCTTCCTGTCCGGACTGCGCGGCGGCTGGAACGCCTTCACCGCCACCTTCTCGGCGCTCGCGACCGCGGTCGGCGCGCTGCTGCCGTTCCTGATCGCGCTGGCCCTGATCGGCTACCCGCTCTGGCGCCTCCGCAGCCGCCTTCGCCGCAACGCGCAGCCGGCGGTCGCCACCGCTGGTGCTCCGGCCGGCGGCCCGCCGCTTCCGAAGCACCCCGACCAGCCCTGACTGCCCGGACCGCCATCACCGACCAACCTCGTCCGCGACGCCTCGCGCAGGCTCAGCGGACCCTCGCAGAGTCGCTGGCCGAGAGGTTGGTCAGTGGTGGCGGTCCGGGGCTCAGAGCAGCGACTTCGCCACGGCTCGGTAGGCCTTCGCGCCTGCCGAGCGCGGCGCGGTGGTCAGGATGGACTGCCCGATCGCGGGGGCCTCGGCGAAGCGGATGGACTTCGGTATCGCCGGGGTCAGGACGGTCAGCGCATACGTCCCGGCGATCGTCTCGAGCACGGCTCGCGCGTGAGTCGTGCGCCCGTCGTAAAGGGTGGGCAGCACACCGAGCACCTCGAGGCCCGGGTTGGTCAGTCGCTGGACGTCGTAGATGGTGTCCAGTAGTTGCCCGACGCCGCGATGCGCGAGAGTCTCGCACTGCAAGGGAATCAGCACGTCCGTCGCCGCCGACAACCCGTTCACGGTCAGCGGTCCGAGGGTGGGCGGGCAGTCGATCAGGATCCAGTCGTACGCCACCGCGACCGGGCGCAGCGCCGTACGGACCAGGTGTTCGGGACTGCTCTCGGCAGCAAGGCGCACCTCTGCCGTGGCCAGCTCGATGGTGGCCGGCAGCAGGTCGGGGCCTTCGTCGGTCGGCACGATCACGTCCCGCGCCTTCACTCCGCCGAGCAACACGTGGTGGACCGACTTGTCCAGGTCCTCTGGGTCGATGCCGACCGAGAACGTCAAGCAGGCCTGGGGGTCCAGATCGACCAGCAGAACGCGCTGCCCGAGCTCGGTCAGGGCAGCGCCGAGCGAAGCCACCGTGGTGGTCTTGGCCACCCCACCCTTCTGGTTGGCGACAGCAAGGGTCCGGGGCACCCGGCCATTGTGCCGCACCGCGGAACGCCGGACCGTACCCGATACCCCGCACCCGATACCTTGGACCCGTGAGTACGCCGCGCACGCTGACACTGCCCGACGGAGTCCACCCCGCGACGCTGGAGACCGATCGTGGCGACTTCGCCACCCTGCAGGCCAGGCCCGACATCGGTACGCCGCTGGGCACCGTGCTGCTGGTCCCCGGCTGGACCGGCAGCAAGGAGGATTTCACGCCGCTGGTCGACCACCTGGCGCGGTACGGATGGATCGCGGTCGCGGTGGACCAACGTGGCCAGTTCGAGACCCCCGGTCCGGACGACCCGGCGGCGTACTCGCTGGCGGAGTTGGGTGCCGACGTGGTGGCGATGAGCAAGGCGCTTGGTGGCTACAGCCAGCTGGTCGGGCACTCGTTCGGCGGGCTGGTCGCACGCGAGGCGGTGCTGACCGACCCGAGTGTGTTCTCGACCATCACGCTGCTGTGCTCGGGGCCCGGCGCGTTCAGCGACGAGATGAAGCTGAAAGGCCTGCAGATGCTCGCGTACGGGCTGGAGAATCTGCCGATCGAGCAGGTGTACGACATCAAGCTGGAGCACGACAGAGAGGCACTCCGGTACGTAGTACCGTCCGACGACGTCGCCGCCTTCCTGCGCAAGCGGTTCACCGGCAACACTCCGGCCGGGCTCGCTGCCGTCACCAGGCGACTGCTCGACTCCGAGGACCGGACTGAGAAGCTGGCCGCGACGGGGGTCCGCGCCCAGGTCGTGTACGGCGAGTCCGACGACGGCTGGCCGCCGGCGGTCCAGGACGACATGGCCGAGCGGCTGGGTGTGAAGGCGCAGGTCGTGCCGGACGCCGCCCACTCCCCCGCGATCGAGCAGCCGGCCGCGACCGCCCGGCTGCTGGTGGACTTCTTCCACCGGCAATAGGTGTGCCGAGCTGACATAACGACGCGCCGGGCAGAATGGGAGCGACTGCCCGGCGCGTCTTCAAATCGCCGGCCTGGTGCAACAGGCCTGGCGATGGTCAGCGCCAGGCTGCTCAGCCCGGTTGGAAACATACCCAGTGGTGAGGTCAGCGGACCGGTTTCACCGCGACGTCGAGGATCAGGTTCTGCAGGCCGAACGGGGTGAAGGCGGTCTTCGCCTTCTCGTCGAACACCAGCATCCCCACCTGGACCAGGCCGTCGTCGCCACTTCCGCCGACCAGCTGGATCGCCAGGTCCCGACGGTTCGGCAGCAGGTCGGAGATGGCGCCGGCGATCCGTTCGCTGTCGGCCTGGCTGAGTCTGCCCGCGAACACGCACAGGTTGCCTTGATAGACCTTCTCGAACGTCTTCCGGAAGGCCGCGGGATCACCCTGCGCGACCCCGATGGCGATCACCACCGGAGCGTTGCGGCTGTAACCGTTGGGGTAGGCCGAGCGCAGGCTGGCGATCACCGCGCGGTTGGCCTCGAGGAAGTTCCGCACCGGCTGCGACTGGATGTTGCTCGGTCGCGACGGCCAGCCCCCAGAAGGCGTGGGGCAACGAAGCGGTTCGGCCGGAGTCTGTACCTTGTGGGGCGCGGACTGCTCCTCGACCGTGAGCGTCCGGTCCTGCCAGCGACCGACCAGGTGGGCGAAGCCGGAGCGCACCCCCTTGGTGAGCTTCGGTTCGCTGAGCTTGCCGAGATCGACGCCGATCAGCTTGACCGAGATCTCCTCGGGGCAGTTGGGCGCGGGCTCCTTCCCGGGCGGGTATCCGATCGCGTGGCGGGCGACCGGCGGACAGAAGACCGGATCCTTACCCGGCGCGGCGATGACCTGGCCATCGACCACGACCTTGTCACCGTTGCGGACCAGTAACTCCTCGGCGCTGGGCTTCCCTGACGGAACACCGCCCTCCGCCGTTTGCAGGGTCGGGCTACTGACCGGCGGCGCGACGGCCGGCTCCTTGGTGTCGGGCAGCACGGTCAGGGCGGCGACGGCGATCGCGGCGACGCTGGCCGCCGCCAGAGTAGGGACCAGCCAGCGGCGTCTGCGGTGCCGATCGGTGCTGCCGGTGATGCGGTCGAGGTCCGGTTCGGGGGCCGACGGCTGGCCGGCCCGCCACTGGGCACCGGCCTTCGCCAGCAGGTCGTCGACCTTGTCGGTCGGGTTCATTCGCTGACCTCCAGCAAGGAGCGCAGGCGGGCCCGCGCGTCGGAAAGAGTTGACTTGACGGTGCCTTCGGAGCAATCCATCACGGCCGCGGTGTCGGCGATCGACAGGTCGGCGAAGTAGAAGCAGTCGACCGCCAGGCGCTGCCGGGGCGACAGTTCGGCGACCGCGTGGTCGACGTCGACGCGCGCCTCGACGTCCGGTCGGGCCACCGGCTGGTCGTGGTCGGCGAGCTCGGCGACCGGGCGCAACCGCCTGACCGCCTTCCGGGCCTGGTCCGCGGTGATCGCCAGCAACCAGGAGGAGGCGGCACCCCGCGTCCCGTCGTACTGGTGGCGCTTCTGCCAGGCGCGGGTAAGCGCCTCCTGGACGATGTCGTCGCGGTCTGCACCGACCGCGAGCCGCGCGGCCAATCTGGCCATCGCCGGCAGATGCGGGCGCACCCAGTCGACGAAGGCGCCGCTGTCGACTGGTGGACCACCAGGCTGATGCCGCGCCGGCATCGGGTCTTCCGTCATCGTCGGCATACCTTGTCTACCCCGGGAACACTGATCCGGTTGGGGCCCTCCGGCAAGTCAACGAGAGGGGTCACGCCAAGTCATGGTCTCGCGGCCCCAGGACCATCACGGTCCTGACACAGCCTCGCGGCTGCGGTAATCCGATTGACGCTGCGCGGCGGCCCGGCGTACTGTCCGGTTCCTTCCCTTGACAACGGCACGGCTTCCGCCTGCCGCCACAGTGGTGTCCGAACCCCCCGGCCGTTCCGGAACGGGGGCGGTTCTGCGTGCCGCTGCGCCCCTTCGAGACACCACACCAGTGT
This sequence comes from Kribbella sp. CA-293567, assembly GCF_027627575.1. Classification (NCBI taxonomy): domain Bacteria; kingdom Bacillati; phylum Actinomycetota; class Actinomycetes; order Propionibacteriales; family Kribbellaceae; genus Kribbella; species Kribbella sp. CA-293567. Next base: position 1,981,618 of record NZ_CP114065.1, on the reverse strand, counting down.
TCCGAAGGAGGTCCGATGGGCGTGTACTGGGCGATCGCGGCGCGGTCGTTCCGCCGGTTCTCGACGTACCGGATCGCCACCTTGTCCGGCATCTTCACCAACACGGTGTTCGGGTTCATCTTCTGCGGCGTCTACCTGACGCTGTGGAGCGCCCGGCCCGGCCTCGGCGGGTACGACGTGTCCGACGCGCTCACCTTCGTCTGGCTGCAGCAGGGACTGTTGCTGCCGGTCGGGATCTTCGGCGCGACCAGCACGAGCGAACTCGGCGAGCGGGTCCGGACCGGCGAGATCGCCGTCGACCTGTACCGGCCTGCTCACCTGATGCTGTGGTGGCTCTCGGTCGATGCCGGCCGGGCCGCGTTCCAGTTGCTGGTCCGTGGCGGGGCGCCGCTGCTGGTCGGGTCGCTGGTGTTCGACCTGACCTTCCCGTCGTCGGCGCGCCAGTGGGCGGCGGTGGCGCTCGCGATCGTCCTCGCGATCACGGTCAGCTTCGGCGTGCGGTACCTGGTCGCGCTGTCGGGGTTCTGGATCACCGACTCGCGCGGGATGGAGAACCTGGCGATGGCGTTGTCGCTGTTCTTCTCCGGCTCGACGCTGCCGCTGGTGCTCTTCCCGGGCTGGATCGGCGAGGTCGCGCGGGCCACCCCGTGGGCGGCGACGCTGCAGGTGCCGATCGACGTTTGGCTGGGGCGCAACCCCGGCGGGATCGGTTCGGCACTGGCGTTCCAGTGCGGCTGGGTGCTGGCACTGGTGCTGGCCGGGCAGCTGGCGACCTACTACGCGACGCGGAAGGTGGTGATCGCGGGTGGCTGAGTCGAGGTTGCGTACCGCGATGGGCTGGCCCGGCCAGTACTGGATGCTCGTGGCGATGTGGATGCGGTCGGGACTGGCCTATCCGTTGTCGTTCGCGCTGAGTCTGCTGACCGGCGTCCTGATCACCGGGACGGACTTCGTCGCGGTATTCCTGATGTTCAGCCACATCGAGTCGTTCGGCGGGTTCGGCCTGGGCGAGATGGCGATCCTCTACGGCACCGCCTCGATGACGCTCGGGCTGGCGAACCTGCTGACCGGGTCGCTCGACCGGGTCGGGCAGCACATCCGGACCGGCGAGCTCGACGTCTGGCTGATCCGGCCGGCGCCCGCCTTCCTGCAGGCCGTGGCGAACGACTTCGTCCTGCGGCGGATCGGCCGGCCGTTGCAGGCGGCGCTCGTGCTGGCCGTCGCCGTACCGCGGACCGAGCTCGACTGGACGGTTGCCAAGGGCATCGTTCTCGGCGTCTCGATGGTCAGCGGGACGATCATCTTCGGCGCGATCTTCGTGCTCGGCGCCGCGTTCCAGTTCGTCTCGATCGACTCGGCCGAGCTGGCCAACTCGTTCACCTACGGCGGGCAGCAGCTGACCCAGTACCCGCTGGTGGTCTTCGGCCAGGACGTGGTGCGCGCCGTCACCTTCGTCGTACCGCTGGCCTTCGTGAACTACTACCCGGTGCTCTACGTGCTGGGCAAACCCGCCCCGCTGGGGCTGCCGTCCTGGATCGGCCTGCTCGCCCCGGTGGTCGCCCTCGCGATGCTCGCGCTGGCGGCCCTGGCCTGGCGAGGCGGGCTCCGTCGCTATCGCAGTACAGGGAGTTAGCTGTGTCCGTGATCGAACTGGAGAACGTGTCACGTGCCTTCACGGTGCGCGGCCGGGTGGGGCTGCGGCGGACCCAGCGGGAGGTGCGCGCGGTCGACGGGTTGACCTTCACCGTCGAGCCCGGCGAGGTGATGGGCTACATCGGGCCGAACGGCGCGGGCAAGTCGACCACGATCAAGATGCTGACCGGCATCCTGGTCCCGACCGGCGGCGCGATCCGGGTGGCCGGCGTGGACCCGTCGCGCAACCGGCTCAAGCTGGCGAAGCGGATCGGCGTCGTCTTCGGCCAGCGCACCACGCTGTGGTGGGACCTGCCGTTGCGGGACTCCTTCGCGGTGCTGCAGAAGCTGTACGGCGTACCGCGGGCCCGGCATCTGGAGAACCTCGCCACCTTCGTCGAACTCCTCGACCTGGGCGATCTGCTCGACGTCCCGGTCCGGCAACTGTCGCTCGGCCAGCGGATGCGCGGCGACATCGCCGCCGCCCTGCTGCACGACCCGGAGATCGTCTACCTGGACGAGCCCACCATCGGCCTGGACATCATCAGCAAGGCCCGTCTGCGGGAGTTCCTCGCCCAGGTCAACCGGGACCGCGGCACCACGATCATCCTCACCACCCACGACCTCGACGACATCGAAGCGCTCTGCTCCCGCGTGATGGTGATCGACCACGGCCGGCAGGTCTACGACGGCACCCTGACCGGCCTGCGAGCCAGCCAGTCGGCCCCGCGCACCCTGATCGTCGACCTGGCCACCTCGCTGCCCCCGATCGACATCCCCGGCACCACGGTCACCCGAACCGAAGGCCCCCGCCAGCACCTCACCTTTCCCCCCACCACCAGCGCGGCCCCGCTGGTGGCGCAGATCGCGGCCTCGTACCCGTTGGTGGACCTGTCGATCTCCGACCCCACCATCGAGTCGATCATCGCCCGCCTGTACGCCGGCGAGCCCGGCTGACGCCTGCCTGCTGTCAACTGTCGCGGTGGGGCCGTCAGGGGTTGAAGCCGGCCGCCATGGAGAGGACCTCGGCGGGGTCGAGCGGCTTGGGGTCGGCCCGCCACTCGGCCAGCACGTCGGCATAGTCGTCTTCGTCCAGCCGGCCGAGGTCGGCGCCGATGAGGTTCCGCGCCTCGGCGCTGCCGATCTCGGTGTAGGTGAAGTGGCGTTCCATGTAGAAGTCGTTGCGCAGGGCAAGATTGTCGTGGAACTTGCCGGTGTTGGCCACGTAGCTGTACATCACTTCGCTGGCCAGCGCGGCCACCCAGACCGACCGGTCCCGTTCCTTCACCAAGTAGAGCTTCATCGCTGGATCCCGTCAGTTCTGGTCGTCGTCGGTGTCTGACCTACGCTCGGGCGGCCGGCATCCGTTGCGCTGCCCGACGAGTTCGCCTTCGTCCGCTGCCGGGAGTCACTGTAGTTGTTCACCTCGAGGCGGATCCCGCCCAGCACCTTCAGCCCGTCGATGCCTCGGGGAGCTGCCAGCGTGGCGGACAGCCGCACACACTCCTGCCGTGCGGCGGCCCGCTGGCTCAGAGTCGCGTCGGCGCTGCGCTCGATCTCGTAGTACGGCGTGGTCGCCTCCTTGACCTTCGCCGAGGCCAGCGAATGGAACTGCACCTCGACGGTCTCTCCCGGCGGAGTCGCGAGGTGAGCGTGAATCCCCTTGTACCGCGAGTCTTCCGTGTACGAGTGCATCGCGTAGGTGACCTGCCATCCCGAGTCGCCGAGCCCCTCGATGGTCCGGCGGGTGGAGGCGACGAGCGCATCTTCGTGCTCGGTCAACACGGTGTATCGGAGCAAGTCTTCAGGCGGCAGTTCCCGGCCGGCCCGCTGAGCATCGCGGAGCTTGCGGGCGAGCGAGTGCGGCGACTTGATCCTCGACGCCAGCTGGTACGGCGCGGCGGACGGTGGCATCGCGGCCAGCACCTGCGCCGTGATGCGGGGCTCGGTGGCTACTGCTCGCTTCAGCAACTCGAGGCTGCGGACGGTCGCCGGTACGCCGTACTGCCGGGCGATCTCCGCTGTCGTCGGCAGGTCGGCGCCCCAGTCGACCTCGCCGTGCTGGGCGAACGCGTCGCGCAGCTCGCGCGGTTCCGGTACGTCGGTGAGGCCCGGCGGCGGCATCTGTCCCCCTCTGGATTCGGTCTTTCAACCGTAGAGAGCCGCGCGCCGTCGGTGGGGTGAGAATCAGGATCTGTGGATAACCGACCGGAGGTCAGCCGGCCTTGATGAAGTCGGTCACCGCGTCGGCCACCAGCTGGACGGCGATCGCGCTCAGCAGCAGACCCGCGATCCGGGTGACGAGCAGGACGCCGTTCTCGCCGAGCAGCTTCATGATCAGGCCGGAGAACCGCAGGGTCAGCCACATCACCAGGTGGATCAGCACGATGCCGACCGAGATCGCGATCACGTCCGCCAGTTTTCCGTCGGCCCGCTGGACGAAGACCATGGTGGCGACGATCGCGCCCGGGCCGGCCAGCAGCGGCGTACCGAGCGGGACGAAGGCGATGTTCACGTTCTTGGTCTGGACCGGGTCCTCGGCGGTGTCGGTCAGCAACTGCAACGCGATCAGCAGGAGCAGCAGACCGCCCGCGCACTGCAGCGCGGGCAGGGAGATGTGCAGCTGGCTCAGGATCTGCTGCCCGAAAGCGGCGAAGACGACGATCACGCCGAAGGCGACCAGGACCGCCTGCCAGGCAGCCTTCTTGCGCACCGCGCGGGACTGTCCGGCCGTCAGCGAGATGAAGACCGGCACCGTGCCGGGCGGGTCCATGATCACGAACAGCGTGACGAAGACCGAGCTCAGCAGGGAGAGGTTGATGATGTCGTTCACGGCAGGTACGCCTCGGGGGCGGTGGCGTCGGCGGCGGCCGCGTTCGCCTTGGCGACCTCGAGCAGCCGCTGGAACTGCTCCGGGTCGGTCGTGTTCACACCCAGCTCGTGGTCGATCTTGCCCACCCCGTGGTGGTCGCTGGACCCGGTCTGGATGATGCCGAGGTCCCGCGCGATCGAGCGCAACGCGGTCCGCGACTCGGGCGAGTGGTCCTGGTGGTCGACCTCGATCCCGGCCAGGCCGTGCTCACTGACGAGCCGCGCGATCGTCTCGGCGGTCATCACCTTGTGGCTGGACCGGCCCCAGGGATGAGCGATCACCGGTACGCCGCCCGCCGCGCGGACCAGGTCGATCGCGTGCCCCGGCTCGATCGCGTAGTGCGAGACGTGCCCCGGACGCCCGTCGGCGAGGAACCGGTCGAAGGCCTCACTGCGGTTGGCGACCGTGCCGTTGGCGACCAGCGCGTCGGCGACGTGCGGGCGGCCGACGGACGGCGTACCGGTCGCTTGGGCCAGTACTTCGTCGACGGTCAGCGGGACGCCCATGCTGTTGAGCCGGGCCACGATCGACGGCAGCCGGTCGTGGCGGCCCTCGCGGACGGTGGCGAGCTCCGCGGCCAGCGGCTGGTACGACGGGTCCGGCAGGTAGCCGAGCAGGTGCACGCTGATGCCGTCCAGCTTGCAGGAGATCTCGATCCCCGGCACGAAGCCGATCCCGAGGTCCTCGGCGGCACGCCGGCCCTCGCCCCAGCCGTCGGCCGTGTCGTGATCGGTGAGCGCGATCACGTCCAGACCGTCCCGCTTCGCGTGCGCGATCAGGACGTCGACCGGGTCGGTGCCGTCCGAGCGGTTCGAATGGGTGTGCAGGTCGATGCGCACGAGTGATCGGGATCCCTTCTCTGGACAACTGTCAGCGCTGATGCTATCGGGCTCGGCTGACGGCCCTATCGTCTTCCCATGGAAAAGCAGCGGGTCGACTGTGTCGGTGCTCTCGTGTACGACGAACAGCACCGGCTGCTGGTCGTCCAGCGGGCCAACGAACCGGGCCGCGGGCTGTGGTCGCTGCCCGGCGGCCGGGTCGAGCCGGGCGAGGACGATCCCACCGCGGTGGCGCGGGAGGTCGCCGAGGAGACCGGGCTGCAGGTCGCGGTCGGCGAACTGGTCGGTGAGGTCGAGCGGGATGCCCCGAACGGCAAGCTCTACGTGATTCGCGACTACCAGGCGGAGTCGGTCGGTGGCGCGCTGGTGGCCGGCGACGACGCCCTGGATGCCCGGTTCGTGAGCCGCGAGGAGTTCGAGAACCTGCCGACCACGACGCTGCTCGCCTCGACCCTGGCACAGTGGAACGCACTACCGGGTTGAGCAACTGGTGCTTCCCGGGTCAGTTCACTCGAATCAGAGTGTTGTTGTCGCTGGGGGCCAGTTCGAACTCGTCGCAGACACAGTCGTCCAGGTCGGGGGCCGGGATGTCGAGCGGGCCAGAGTACGACTTGAGGTACTTCTTTCCGTTGTACAGCTCCAGTTCGATCTTCGAGGCGTCGTAGACCTCTGAGCTCAGCCAGATCCCATAAGGGTCAGCCGGCATCGGCCGAAGCCGGCCACACTGGCCGTCGATGCAGACCCGAATGCCAGTGGCTCCGCTGCGAATCGAGCGCACGTCGATGACGCCGGCCCCGCCGCAGGGAGCGCAGTCGATGGTCTTCGAGCACGCCGCCAGGGCGAGCGTCAGCGCGATGCTGGTGAGCAGGGTGCGGCGCATCTCTCCAGTGTGGCTGTCAGGCGTTCCACTGGTGGATGGCGGGCGAGCCGCGGTCCCAGCCGAGGATGGAGACGGTGGCGGTGTTGAGGACGAAGTGGCGGCCTTCGGTGACGTCGAGTTCCAGCCAGCGGGCGGTCAGGGCGCGGAGGGCGTGGGAGTGGCCGAAGACCAGGACGTCGCCGTCGACGGCGGCGATCCGGGTGTTGACGCGGTCCAGGCGGGTGGCGACCTGGGCCGGGGTTTCGCCGTTGGGTACGGGATTCGCCCAGACCGTCCAGCCAGGGACCGTCTGGCGGATCTCCGCGGTGGTGATGCCCTCGTAGTCGCCGTAGTTCCACTCGACCAGGTCGTCGTCGACCTCGGCGTGCCCGAACCCCGCGATCTCCGCCGTACGCCGGGCGCGCTGACGCGGGCTGGTCAGCACCAGGTCGAACTCCTGGCCCGCCAGCCGGTCCTTCAGCGCGGACGCGATCCGTTCACCCTCCTCTGTCAGCGGCAGGTCGGTGGTCGACGTGTGCCGGCCCGACTTGCTCCACTCGGTCTCGCCGTGGCGAACCAGCCACAGCCGGTCCTTCCGCTCTGTCGACTCCGCGTGTGTGGTCACCCCGCCATCGTCGCAGAAAGCCGGACAACCAGGGTCGAGCCCTTGACCGATCGGCCCGCCACAGGGCAAGGTCGAAAACTGTAAGCGCTTCCATTTCGTCCGACGCGAGGGCTGGGAGGAGACACCGATGGCGTCCGGATCGGCAGGCAGGCCGGCGACGATCTACGATGTCGCGGCGCTGGCGAAGCTGTCGATCGCGACGGTTTCGCGTGTCCTGCAAGGGACCGGCCCGGTGTCGGCGAAGGCCCGAGCGAGGGTCGACCAAGCGGCGCAAGAGCTGAACTACGTGCCGCTGCGGGCGGCCCGCAGCCTCGCGGTCCAGCGTCACGAGGCGCACGGGCTGGTGCTGCCCGACCTGGCCGGCCCGTTCTACGGCGATCTGCTGATGGGCTACGAACGCTGGGCCGGTGAGCACGGCCAGAGCGTGATCCTGACCGTTACGCACGGCAATCCTGATCCCCTGCGGAGCCTGCGGGACCTGGCCGGGCGGGTCGACGGGATCGTTGTCCACGGCAACGCACTGGACCTGCCCGCGATCCAGGGCCTCCGCCGGGCGAACGTACCGGTCGTACTGGTCGCCCGCCCGCCGGTGACCGGCTGCGACTCGGTCCGCACCGAAAGCGCCACCAGCGCTGAGCAGTTGACCAGCCGGCTGCTGGAGCACGGCCGGAAGAACCTGCTGTTCGCCGGTGATCCCGCCAGCTCGTACGACGTCTCCGAACGCTACGCCGGCTTCACGGCGGCGCTGCGGGCGCGAGGGCTGGCTGTGCCGGAGCCGGAGCGGGTGCCGCTGACCGAAGAAGCTGGGGCCGCCTTCGCGAAGAAGTTGCTAGAAGCAACAAGCCGGACGGAAACGCAAGACGGAGCATGCACCGCGGAAGCGGGCACCGCGGGAGCCGGCGGGGGTGCGGCAGGAGGCGAGCGGCGCTGGTCCGCAGGGCCTGACGCTCTGGTCTGCGCCAACGACGAGTTGGCGTTAGCGGTTCTGAAGACGCTGGGGGACGGCGGCATCGACGTACCCGAGCAAGTAGTGGTGACCGGCTGGGACGACGTGATGGCGGCCCGGTACGTGTCGCCAGGACTGACGACGGTTCGGCAGCCGATGGCCGAGTTGGGCAGGTTGGCCGCTCAGCGGTTGCACGAGCGGATCACCGGGGAGCGGACGCGGGGACGTAACGACGTACTGGGGACGGAACTCGTGCTGCGCAGCAGTTGCGGCACGGCACCGGGGGAAAGACCAGCTATTCGATCGACCGGTTGAGGAGAAACAAGTGATGTTCACCCCTACCACCCGCCGCCGACTGGTGATCGGCGGAGCGGCACTGACCGCGACAGCGCTGGTACTCACCGGCTGCGGCCGTTCGGCCGAGACCGGAGAGGCCGCGCCCAAGGCAACGACCAGCGTCGGCGACGGGCCCGCCACCGGCGAGCTGACCGTCTGGGCGATGGGCACCGAGGGCGAGAACCTGCCCAAGCTGACCGCCGCCTTCGAGCAGGCCAACCCCGGCGTCAAGGTGAAGGTCACCCCGATCCCGTGGGACGCCGCGCACAGCAAGTTCACCACCGCGATCACCGCCCGGACGACTCCGGACGCCGCGATGGTCGGCACCACCTGGATGGGTGAGTTCGCCGACCTGGACGCGCTCGACCCGACCCCGGGCAACATCGACACCGCCGGCTTCTTCGAGGGAGCCAACGAGACCACCAAGGTCGGCGGCACCAGCTACGGCGTCCCCTGGTACGTCGAGACGCGGCTGGTCTACTACCGCAAGGATCTGGCGGCCAAGGCCGGCATCACCACTCCCCCGACCGACTGGGAGGGGCTCAAGGCGATGGCCAAGGCGATGCAGGAGAAGGCCGGCGCGAAGTACGGGATCAACCTGCAGCCGGGCGGCACCGGCTCCTGGCAGACGGTGATGCCGTTCGCGTGGTCCGCGGGGGCGGCGATCACCGGGGACGACCAGAAGGAGTTCACCTTCGACACCCCGGAGATGCAGGAGGGGCTGAAGTACTACCAGAGCTTCTTCACCGACAAGCTGGCCGGTACCGACCTGCCGCCGAACCAGACCGAGGCGCAGTTCGTCAGCGGCCAGGTGCCGATGTTCATCTCCGGACCGTGGATGGCCGGTTCGGTGGCCAAGCTCGGTGGCGAGGCGATGAAGAAGAACATCGGCGTCTTCCAGCTGCCGAAGAACAGGACCGCCACCTCGTTCGTCGGCGGCAGCAACTTCGTCGTGTTCAAGAACGGCAAGAACAAGGACAGCGCCTGGAAGCTGGTCAAGTGGCTGTCCGACGCGAAGACGCAGGCGCAGTGGTTCAAGCTGTCGACCGACCTGCCGGCCGTGAAGACCGCCTGGGAGGACCCGAGCATCGCCAACGACCCGCTGCTGCCGGTCTTCGGCAAGCAGCTCGAGGACGCCAAGGCACCGCCGGCGATCGTGAACTGGGAGCAGGTCGCCACCGCGTTCGACGCCGAGGTGGAGAAGATGGCCAAGTCCGGCCAGTCCCCGGCCGACACCGCGAAGGCGATCCAGACCAAGGCCGCGTCGATCGGCACCGGTAGCTGATCGCTGATGAGTGCAGCCGTGAGAGGTGGCTCCGGGCGGCAGACCGCCGCCGCCTGGATCCTGACCCTGCCCTTCGTCGTCCTGTTCCTGGCCTTCACGGCCGGACCGGTGCTCGGTTCGCTCGGGATGAGCTTCACCGACCTCAGACAGCGCGACCTGCGCACCCCGTTCGCGGTGAACGGGGTCGGCCTCGACAACTACCTGAAGGCGCTGTCGGACGAGACGTTCCGCAAGGCCGCGCTCAACACGGCGTACTTCGTCCTGGTCGGGGTCCCGCTGACGCTCGGCCTCGCGCTGGCCGCGGCGCTGTTGCTGGACCGGGGGGTGAAGCGGTTCCAGAGCCTGTTCAAGGTCGGCTACTACCTGCCGGTGATCACCTCGATCGTCGCCATCGCGGTGATCTGGCGGTTCGTGCTGTCGCCGGACGCGGGCCTGCTGAACACGGTGCTGTCCTGGATCGGCGTCGACGGGCCGAACTGGCTGGCCTCGGAGACCTGGGCGATGCCGTCGCTGATCATGATGGCGGTCTGGCGCAACTTCGGCTCGGCGATGATCATCTTCCTGGCCGGGCTGCAGGGCATCCCGCAGACCGTCGAGGAGGCCGGCCAGCTGGACGGTGCGGGCTCGTGGCAACGGTTCCGGTACCTGATCCTGCCGCTGCTGCGGCCGACCGTGCTGTTCACCAGTGTGACCACCGGGATCGGCTACCTGCAATTCTTCGAGGAGCCGTTCGTGATGACCCAGGGCGGTCCGCTGAACAGCACCATCTCGGTGTCGATGTACACCTACCAGCAGTTCGGTTTCGGCAACTACGGGCTGGCCACCTCGATGAGCTACCTGCTGTTCGTGGTGATCGCCGTCGTCACCTTCGTCCAGTTCCGTCTGCTGAGGGAGAAGTGATGCGCCGGACCTGGTGGATCTACCTGATCGCGGTGCTCGGGCTGGTCGCGGTCGCGGCGCCGTTCCTGTGGATGCTGCTCGGCAGCTTCAAGACCCAGGGTGAGCTGCTCCGGGTGCCGCCGACCTGGTGGCCCGAGGCACCGACCACGCAGAACTACGATGACCTGTTCAGCAAGGCGAACTTCCCCCGGTACTTCCTCAACTCGACGATCGTGGCGCTGGCCGTGACGGCCGGCAACCTGCTGTTCTGCTCGATGGTCGGCTACGCGCTGGCCAAGCTGAACTTCCGCGGCCGCAACGCCCTGTTCGTCGTGGTGCTGGGCACGCTGATGATTCCCGGCGTGGTCACTTTCGTCCCGCTCTTCGTCCTGGTCACCAACGCCGGGCTGGCCAACACCTACCCCGGCCTGATCCTGCCGTTCCTGGTGTCCCCGTTCGGGGTCTTCCTGATGCGGCAGTTCTTCCAGGGCCTGCCCGACGACCTGATGGACGCCGCCCGGGTGGACGGCAGCGGCGAGCTCGGCATCTTCGCCCGGATCATGCTCCCGTTGACCAGGCCGGCCCTGGCCACTCTTGGGATCCTCACCTTCCTCGGCTCCTGGAACAACTTCCTCTGGCCGCTCGTGGTGGCCCAGACCGAGGAGAAGTACACCCTGCCCGTCGCCCTCGCCCTGTACTCGACCGGACAGAACGCGCAGAACTTCGGCCTGCTGATGGCCGGCGCGGTCGTGGTCGTCGTACCGGTGCTGGTGATCTTCCTGGCCTTCCAGCGCCATGTCACCAAGGGCATCGCCATCACCGGCATCAAATAACCCCGTAGTACAAGCGATTCTGGAGGCTCCGATGACCGCCAACATCAGCCGACGCACCCTGTTGGCAGTTTCAGGTACTGCCGCTCTCGCCGGTTCCGCCGGCCTCACCACCAGCTCGTACGCCGGTCCGCGCGGCGCCGCGAGCCCCGATCCGGGCGCCCTGCTCAAGGGCGGCTGGCATCCGAGCCGCCACGACCGGGCGCTGGTCGGCCGCTGGGCCCGCGACACCTGGCGCAGCCTGGTCGCGATGACGGACGAGCGGACCGGCCTTCCCGCCGACAACATCGGCGAGTCCGTCACCGACCCGGTGCGCAGCAAGTACACGTCGCCGACCAACATCGGCGGCTACCTGTGGAGCACCGTGGTCGCCCGCGAGCTCGGCATCATCTCCCCGCAGGAGTCCGTCCGGCGGCTCACCCGGACGCTGACGACGATGGCGAAGGTCGACCACCACGAGCCGAGCGGCATGTACTTCAACTGGTACGACGAAGCGACCGGCGCGGTGCTGACCGTCGACCCGGACGGCACCAAACCGATCACGCCGTTCGTCTCCAGCGTGGACAACGGCTGGTTCGCCGCCGCGCTGATGGTGGTCCGCAACGCCGAGCCGCGGGTCCGCCGGCTGGCCGACTCGCTGCTGAACCAGATGAACTTCGCCTACTACTACAACCCCGCTGTCCGGCCGGGCGGACTGATGCGGGGCGGCTTCTTCGAGACCTCACCGCCGGACGAGGAGACCGACCGGGGCAATCACGCCGGGACCGGTCCGGACGTGTTCTACCGCAAGTTCCACTACGACACCTGCAACACCGAGGCCCGGATCGCGCCGTACATCGGGATCGCCCGAGGCCAGGTCCCGCCGCAGCAGTACTTCGCCACCTACCGGACCTTCCCGGAGTCCTGCGACTGGGCCTGGGTCGAGCAGAAGCCGGTCGGCGTGCACCGCACCTACCTCGGCATCGACGTGTTCGAGGGCAGCTACTCCTATCGCGGGATGCGGATGGTCCCGTCCTGGGGCGGCGACATGTTCGAGTCGCTGATGCCCGACCTGTTCGTGCCGGAGTCGCGGTGGGCACCGCGCAGTTGGGGGATCAACCACCCGCTGACGGTCCGGGCCCACATCGAGCACGGGCTGGACGAGGCGAAGTACGGCTACTGGGGCTTCTCCCCCGCGAGCAACCCGAAGGGCGGGTACTCCGTCTACGGGGTGGACGCGATCGGGATGGACCCGGGTGGTTACCCGTCCGACCTCGAGGCGACCAACTACGACGCGGGCTTCGACGGCTGCCGGGAGGGAGTCAACCCGAACCCGAAGTACGGCGACGGTGTGGTGACTCCGCATGCGGCCTTCCTCGCGATGCAGTACGCCCCACGGCAGGCGATCCAGAACCTGGTCCGGATCGAGTCGAGACTGCACGCGTACGGCAGGGGTGGGTTCTTCGACTCGGTGGCGGTGAAGTCCGGACTGATCGCCCGCCGCTACCTGTCGCTGGACCAGGCGATGGTGATGGGTGCTATCGGCAACGTCTTCGCGAACGACGTGATCCGCCGCAACTTCGCCACCGGTGACGTGGTCCGGAAGGTCAAGCCGCTGATCGCCATGGAGCAGTTCACCGCCGGCCTCGACTGACACACGGGAGTCACTTGTATGAGCAACGCGAAGGCCGACTGGGACGAGCGGATCGCGATCCGCAGCGACGAGACCCGCGCCGTTCCACTGCCTGACCTGGACCCACCCGCCTCGGTGACGGCGGTGGGTGGGGTCGGGCAGGTGACCGTGGACTGGTCGCCGGTGCCGGGGGCGGTGGGCTACGTGATCCTGCGCGGCCCGGACGATTCGTCCCTCGAACCGGTCGATCATCACAGCGGTGACCTCTTGTCGGTGCCCGGACCGCCGTATGTCGACACCACCTGCACCGCCGGTACGACGTACAGGTATGCGGTGGCGAGTGTCCCTGAGGTGACGGTGCACGGGCGTCCGGGCGCGTCGGTGGAGGCGACGCCACTGGTTGACAATGGCAACGTTCCGGCCGTCCGGCTGACTGTCGACGCCCTTGCCGAAGGCACTGAACTGCATCGCCCGTGGGTGCCGATGGTGGGCAGCGAGCGGCTCAGTCAGCTGCTCTGCGAGGAGTCGAGCGGCGGTCGCGAGATCGGCGCCGAGCTGGAGCAGGCGCTGCGGCGGATGCATGACGAGCTCGGTGTCCGGACGGTGCGGGCGCATGCGATCTTCCACGACGACACCCGGGTCTACCGCGAGGTGGACGGCGTACCGCAGTACGACTTCGAGGTCGTCGACGCGATCTACGACAAGCTGCTGGGGATCGGGCTGCGGCCGGTGGTCGAGCTCGGCTTCATGCCGCGGGACCTGGCCTCCGATCCGGCGAGGACGGTCTTCGAGTACGGCGCGATCATCTCGCCGCCGAAGTCCTACGAGCGGTGGCACGACCTGGTCCGGGCGCTGGTCGCGCACCTGGTCGAGCGGTACGGGCCGGACGAGGTGCTGGGCTGGGACTTCGAGGTCTGGAACGAGGCGAACCTCGAGGTCTTCTGGTCCGGCAGCAAGGCCGAGTGGATGCACCTGTACGACGTGAGCGCCGCCGCGGTGAAGTCGGTCGACGAGCGGCTCGCCGTCGGTGGCCCCTCGTCGGCCGCGGCCGGCTGGGTGGACGACCTGCTCGCCCACGCCGCCTCGACCGGCTCGCCGGTGGACTTCGTCACGACGCATACCTACGGGAGTCCGCCGCTCGATGTGCAGGCCTCGCTCGACCGGCACGGCTTCGGCCGGGCACGGATCCTGTGGACCGAGTGGGGAGTGACGCCGAGGCACTTCAACCCGATCAACGACTCCGTGTTCTCCGGGGTGTTCCTGCTACGCGGGATGCGGTCAGCGGCCGGACGGGTCGATGCGCTGGCGTACTGGGTCGCGTCGGACCATTTCGAGGAGCTCGGCCGGCCACCCCGCTGGCTGCACGGCGGCTTCGGGCTGCAGACCATCGGCGGCCTCGCGAAGCCGCGCTTCCACGCGATGTCGCTGCTGAGCCGCCTGGGACCGGCCGAACTGCCCGTGGCGTTCGAGGGCGACGGCGGCGGAGGGCTGGTGGAGGCGTGGGCCTCCAGGGACCGCGACCGGATCGCCGTCCTGGTGTGGAACCTGACGCTCGACCAGTCGAAATCCGGCGGCGCGGCAGAGCTGACGCGAGACGTCACACTCTCGTTTCCCGGAGTGGACCCCGCCTGGCGGGCGACCGCCACCTGGCTGGCTCCTGGAACCCCGGGCGATCTGGTCACGGCGGCGGCCGCGATCGGCGTCGGCGACTGGCCGACCGAGGAGCAGTGGGCCGAGTTGGCTGCGCACAACGAACTTCAGGTAACGCCGGTAGAACGCGACGGCGCGGACCTGACGGTCACCTTGCGGATGCCTTCGGCTGTCCTCGTCGAGCTCCGCCCGCCCGGCTGAGCAGTGGCAACCGGCTCGGCCGGCCTCACTCCACCGGGGTGGGGCGGGCGGGCTGGTCGCCGCCGCGGGCCTCGAGGTAGGAGTTCTTCGGGACCATCACCTTGCGCTTGAACAGGCAGACGACGGTGCCGTCCTGCTTGTAGCCCTTGGTCTCGACGTAGACCACGCCCCGGTCGTCCTTGGACTTCGACTCCCACTTGTCCAGCACCACGGTCTCGCCGTAGATGGTGTCGCCGTGGAAGGTCGGGGCGATGTGCCGCAACGACTCGATCTCCAGGTTGGCGATCGCCTTGCCGCTCACGTCGGGGACCGACATGCCGAGCAGGATCGAGTAGATGTAGTTGCCAACTACAACGTTCTTGCCGAACTGGGTGGTCTGCTCGGCGTAGTTGGCGTCCAGGTGCAGCGGGTGGTGGTTCATCGTGAGCAGGCAGAACAGGTGGTCGTCGGACTCGGTGACCGTCTTGCCGGGCCAGTGCTTGTAGACCGCACCGACCTCGAACTCCTCGTAACTGCGGCCGAACTGCATCTCTGCTCCTTCCGGTGACCCTCTCCCGGGGCCAATCGTGCCCTAAAACCCGCCTGCCGACGGGGCTGGGAGAGAAACGTCACCCGGAGGTGAGCGATCGGTAAGGGGCGGCTGTTTCCCTAGTGCTCTGGGGTCACTTTGCCCGGCCCTGCGTGGACCGGGAGTGGGAAGGACAGCAATGCTGCGGATTCACTTCACTGCCGAGGACTTTGCCCGTACGACGCTCGCCGCCGAGCCGGATCCCCTGTGGGAGGTCCTGCTCAGCCTGCACATGCTGCAGGTCGAGGACGGCCCGCTCGCGTACGGCGCCTGGCGGCAACGCATGCGCCGGCGACTGCCACGGGAGACGGTGGGGCCACTGGCCGCGCTGGCTCCGCCGGTGGGCTACTCCCCGGACTTCCTGACGCCCACGGCCCGATCCAGCGAGTTCGGCGACGCTGTCGATCTCATGCTGTCGGCACCGCGTCAGCAGGTCCGGACAGACTTGTCGAGGTTGTGTGCCCGGCGCACGGCGGCCACCTGGGTGCGGCAGCTCTCCGAGGCTCGACCGGAGACCTTGCATCGGCTCGGCCACTCCGTGCGGGTCTACCACCGTCAGGCGCTGGCGGCGTACTGGCCGTCGCTGCGGGCCGCAGTACAGGCGGACAACCGGCAACGGATGCAGCAACTGACCGCCGGCGGGGTCGCCTCCATGCTGACGGACATCCATCCACAAGCACGGTGGAGCGGCCAGGTGCTGGAGATCGCGGCCTACCCTGCCGACGAGGAGATGCGGCTGGACGGTCGTGGCCTGCGCCTGCAGCCGTCGTACTTCTGCTGGAAGGCACCGACGAAGCTGGCCGACGAGGGGCTGTCGCCGGTCCTGGTGTTCCCGATCAAGCACGCCAGTGGTCTGTTGCACAAGGAGCGGTCGGGCGTCGACACCCAGGAGCGGCTCGCCGCGCTGGTGGGCCGGACCCGGGCGACCGTGCTGGCGCTGACCGTCGACGGCTCGACCACTACCCAGCTGGCTCGCTCCTGTGACATCACTCTCGCGACGGCGAGCCACCAGACCGCAGTACTGCGGGACGCCGGGCTGATCGTGTCGCAGCGGCAGGGAAAGTCCGTGATTCATCAGGCAACCTCGTTGGGACACGCGCTGCTGGAGGGGACGGACCCCTGGTCGGGAGACACTGACCAGCATGCGTCCCGCCTTTCGACTACTGGGTCCCATAGCGGTCCTTGAAGAGGGGACGGAGGTGCCGATCGGGGCACCCCGGCTGCGGACGCTGCTGGCCGCGCTGCTGATCAACGCGAACCAGACGGTCACCTTCTCGGAGCTAGTCCTCTGGTTATGGGGTGGTGAGCCGCCGGCACATCCGCAGCGTGCTCTGCACACGGCAGTGTCGCGGCTCCGTGCGGTGCTCGGCCCCGAGTCCGGGCTGCAGACGGTCATCGGCGGCTACCGGCTCGACGTGGACGACGAACAGCTGGACCTTCGCCGGTTCCGGTTACTGGCCGCCGCGGGGACCATCGCCGACCTGACGGCGGCGCTGCGGCTCTGGGTGGGCGAGCCGCTGACCGGAGCTCTGGACTACCCAGTGGTCCGCGACCAGCGTTCGGTGCTGCAGGAGGAGTGGCTGCGGGTCACTGAGCAGTTGATGGACGCGCGGCTCGCCCTGCGTGAGCACGCGGAGCTGGTGCCGGAGCTGACCGCGCTGACGAAGCAGTACCCGCTGAGGGAGAGGTTCTGGGCACAGTTGATCCTCGCGCTGCACAGCTCGGCCCGGCAGGCGGAGGCGTTGGCGGCGTACCAGCAGGTGGCGGAGCTGCTGCGGGAAGAGCTGGGAATCGACCCCGGTGAGGAGATCCAGCGTGTCCACCTGGCTGTACTGGCCGGGGAGGTGCAAGATCGGCCTCCCGCGCCTGCCGAGTGGCAGGTGCATCGGCAGCTCCCGCTGGATATCGGGGACTTCGTCGGGCGGCAGGACGAGGTCGACGCGATCGTCACGCGGCTGACGAGCTCTGCCGGCGTACCGGTGGTGACGATCAGTGGGCCGCCCGGGGCGGGCAAGACCGCGCTGGCTGTGCGGGTGGCCCACCAGTTGCGAAACCGCTACCCGGACGGGCAGTGGTATGTGCGGCTGGACGGTGCCGGCGACTCCGAGCGGGAGCCGCTGGAAGTACTGCGCTCGCTGCTCGAGCTGGCTGGGTCCGAGGTACTGACAGGTGACGTGGACACGCTCTCGGCTCGGCTGCGTTCGATGCTGGCCGACAAGCAGGTGCTGATCCTGCTGGACGATGCCAAGGACTCGCGGCAGGTCAGGCCGTTGCTGCCGGGTTCGCGTGACAGCGCAGTACTGGTGACGAGCCGGAACGAGCTTGCCGGGTTGAGTGTTCTGGACAGTGCCTTGGGGACGACTGTCGCAGTACTGGAGCTGACTGAGGCTGTAGAGCTGCTGCGGGCCGTGCTCGGGGCTGACCGGGTCGACCGGGAACTGCAGGCAGTGGAGGACCTTGTCAGGTTGTGTGGCTGCCTTCCGCTCGCGCTGCGGATCGCGGCCGGTCACCTGGCTCTGCGGTCGGATGACTCGATCGCTGCGTATGCAGACGAGTTGCGCGGCAGCAACAGGCTGCTGGCGCTCTCAGTGGTCGGTGAGCCGGACGCTGCGGTGGAAGGAGCGTTCGCCCGCTCGTACGAGGGATTGCTGCCCAGCTCACGGCGCCTCTTCGCCCTGTTGGGACTGGTGCCCGGGCCAGACGTGACCGTCCCCACCGCTGCCGCGCTCCTGGGCTCGAATCTGCAGCAAGCCGGTGCTCTGCTGGACAGCTTGGTCAGCGCCAACCTGCTCGTCCGTCAAGGCGACAGGTACCGCATGCACGACCTCATCCGCCTGTACGCCGAGCAGCGTGCCGAGGTGGAGCCGGATGCCCAACCAGCGTGGAGCCGGCTCTGCGATTGGTACCTGGCGACAGCCGATGCTGCCACCCGTTTCGCTTACCTTCCGGCTGTGCGGCTGACCCCTCAGCTCGGGCTGCAGGTCTTCGGCCACCCGGACGAGGCGCAGACCTGGTTGGAGGAGGAAGAGGCCGGACTGGTCGCCATGGTCAAGCGAACTGCCGAGCACGGGCCTGCTCAGGTCGCCTGGCAGCTGGCCGACATCCTCCGCCAGTACCTGACACTCAACCACCGCGTCGATGCCTGGCGTGCGACCGTGCTGAGCGGAACAGCGGCCGCCAAGGCAAGCGGGCACCTGGGCGGGCAAGGCGCGATGCTGCACAGCCTGGGAGCACTGCAGTTCGCCAGTGGCGACACCGCTACAGCGATCGAACTGGCCGGCCAGGCGGCCGAACTCTACGCCCGCGCAGGATTCGGCCTCGGTTATTCCGCACTGCTGTGTAACCTGGGGATGGCTCTCGACGACCAGGGCGACTCACGGAAAGCCGCGGAACTGCTGAACCGAGGAGTCAACGGACTGCGGGAGTTCGACCGCCCTGGAGCTTTGGTCAACGCCCTCAACAGTCTGAGCAACGCGCAGTGCAGTCTCGGCAACCTGGCCGCCGCTCTCGCCGCCGCGGACGAGGCGGTCGAGATCGCGCCCGACGTGCGCAACAGGACCGTGGCGCTGTTCAACCGCGGCGTCGCGCACCGATTGCTGGGCAACCTCGAACAGGCGGAGACAGATCTCCGCGAGGCCGCGCAGTCTCCGGACGAGTCGCTGCCACAGCAGTACGAAACGGCTCTGCTGTATGCGGACCTGGAGTACCTGGAGGAAGCCGAGAGCTGGGCGAGGAGGGCACTGACCCGCAGCCACGGCAACGGCCAGCCCTGGCACGAGGCCGCCGCCCTCAACGCGCTAGGAACCATCTGCAGCCGCCGGGGGCACTGGAACGACGCTGCTCGCCACCACCAGGCCGCCGGGGGCATCGCTCGGAGCAACGGCCACCGGGCGACGGTCGCCGAGTCCGTGCTGGGTCTGGCCGAGGCGGATCTGGGCAGAGGCCAGCCCGAACGAGCAGCAGAGCTGGCCAAGCAGACCTTGCTGTCCGCTCGCCGGCTCGGCCATCGCATCCTCGTCTGCCGCGCTCTGCGCCTGCTCGCCGTCCTGGAACCCGCCGCCGGCCATGCTGCCGAAGCGGCGGCGATCCAGGAGGAGACCGGCTACCGGCCGCCCTAGTTCGACTGCTCCGGGAGGCGAGGGGCGACCTCACCCTTGAGCGCCAGCTTGGCCAGGTGGTTGCGTGCCTCTTCGGCGAACTTGAAGTCGCACAGCACGTCGTACGTCGTCGCCACCACCGCGGTCCGCGAGGTGAAGTCGCGACGGCCGGCCGACTGCGCGTAGCCGATCGCCGCGAACGCCATCCCGAAGATGGCACCCAGCACCACACCGGTGACGAGAGCGGCCAGCCAACCGCCGTCGCTGGCGAACAACCCGAGCAGCACCCCCACGAACAGCCCGAACCAGGCGCCGCTGGCCAGCCCGGCGACGACCGCCCGGCCCCAGGTCAGCCGGCCGGTGATCTTCTCCACCTGGCGCAGGTTGTTGCCGACGATGGTGGTGTGCTCGACCGGGAACTTCTCGTCCGAGAGGTAGTCGACCGCTCGCTGCGCCTCCCGGTAGGTGTCGTAGGTCCCGATCGTCAGGCCGGTCGGCCGGGGGTCTATCGAACCCATGCCCTGCGTGGTCATCGTCGTTCCTCTCCGCTTGCTTCCAGCTCCATCATTGCCGACGGCTGGTGACGGCACATTGATAGCCTCGCCTCGATGACCGGGCGGAAGTGGGACATGGGCGCGACACGCCGGGTAGGACGTGTCTTCGCCAGGCGTTCCCCGGGCGGTCCCGCACCGCTGGATCTGGTCGGCAGCGGCAAGCTGGACGGCGCGCTGATCGACTGGGCGTAC
Organism: Kribbella sp. CA-293567; assembly: GCF_027627575.1. Taxonomy (NCBI): domain Bacteria; kingdom Bacillati; phylum Actinomycetota; class Actinomycetes; order Propionibacteriales; family Kribbellaceae; genus Kribbella; species Kribbella sp. CA-293567. Next base: position 1,961,641 of record NZ_CP114065.1, on the reverse strand, counting down.
TACCGCGACGGCCGCCGCGACACCCGCTCCGGTTCGTACGTGGACGCGCTCACCCGGGCGCGGCGCGGGGACGGCTTCGTCTGGATCGGCCTGTTCGAGCCGAGCGTGCAGCAGCTGGCCGTGATCGGCAGCGAGTTCGGGCTGCACAAGCTGGCTCTGGAGGACGCCGCCGAGGCGCATCAGCGGCCGAAGCTCGAGCGGTACGACGGGATCCTGTTCGCGGTACTGAAGACGGTGCGGTACGTCCCGCACGGCGATCTCACCGCCACCAGTGAGGTGGTGGAGTCGGGTGAGGTGATGGTGTTCTGCGGTCCGGGCTTCGTGATCACCGTGCGGCACGGGGACCACGGCGAGCTGACCGGACTGCGGCAGCGGCTGGAGCAGGAGCCGGAACGGCTGGCCGCCGGTCCCGGCGCGGTCCTGCACGCGATCACCGACCATGTGGTCGACAGCTACCTGGCCGTCGCGGGCGCGGTGCAGTCCGATATCGACCTGATCGAGATCGAGATGTTCAGCCCGCGCGGCTGGCGCAACATCGACCGGGTCTATCAGCTCAAACGCGAGGTGCTGGAGCTGAAGCGGGCCGTGGCGCCGCTGACCGGTCCGATGCGCGCGCTGTCGACGCTGCGGCACCCGTTGATCGGCGACGACATCCGGAACTACTTCCGCGACGTCGACGACCACCTGCTGCGGGTGAAGGAGCAGGTGGTCTCGTTCGACGAGCTGCTCAGCTCGATCCTGCAGGCCGGGCTGGCCCAGGTGCAGGTCTCGGAGAACGACGACATGCGCCGGATCTCGGCCTGGGTCGCGATCCTCGCCGTACCGACCCTGATCGCCGGTGTCTACGGGATGAACTTCGACAACATGCCCGAGACCACCTGGAAGTACGGGTACTACGCCGTGCTGGCGCTGATGCTGACCGCTTGCACGGTGCTCTACCGGCTGTTCAAGCGGAACCGCTGGCTGTGATCCGGGGCGGCCATCTCGCCGTCACTTGTTGTCCACCAATACCGCGTCGGCGGTGAGTTGGCAACCTCTTGCCATGGCCGCCACTCCACCACCGGAGTGTGACCCAACCGGTTGTGTGCCCCGGAACCGGCTGATTCAATCGGAGTCGTCGCGTTCGGTCAGCGATCCGCCACATGGTGCGACCGACGGCATCGGGGGATGTCGTGACGCCGAGGATCCGGGAGGGCTCCGTGCTTCGCATCCACTTCACTCCACGCGATCTCGCGCGAACGACCGTCTCGACCAGGCCGGCGGCGTCCTGGGAGATCCTGCTCAGCCTGCACATGCTGCAGCAGTCCGAGGGCCGGCTGATCTTCGAGGACTGGCGGCGCTCGATCCGGGCCAAGGTGGCGCCGGACCAGATGCGGCTGCTGCTCGAGCTGACGCCGCCGAAGGGCTACTCCCCCGACTTCCTCACCCCGGCTGCGTCGGCGCCGGACTTCGAGACCGCGCTGGAACTGGTGCTGGCGACACCTCGCCAGGAGCTGCGCGGCCAGCTGGAACTGCTGGCGAAGTACCGGCCGGTCTCGCCGTGGACTCGGGAGCTCGCGCAGGGCGACCGGAGCTCGCTGGACCGGCTCGGCCGCGCCATCCGGTCCTACCACGACGCCGCGATCGCGCCGTACTGGAAGTCGATCGGCACTCACATCTCCGCCGACCACGCGCACCGCGGCGACGCGCTGGCCAGGCACGGCGTGGATCGGCTGCTGTCGACGCTGCATCCGCGGGTCCGGTGGGTGGCGCCGGTGCTGCAGGTGCTGGACATGCACGACCGCGATCTCTACCTCGACGGGCGCGGCATCGAGCTGCAGCCGTCGGCCTTCTGCTGGCGGGTGCCGACCAAGCTGCGCGACCCGGAACTCAAGCCGATCCTGGTGTATCCGATCCAGCACGCGCCGGGCATCCTGCGCTCGACGTCGGCCCAAGCCACCGACTCCTCGGACGTCCTCGGTTCCCTGCTCGGTTCGACCAGGGCGGCGGCCCTGGAAGCCGCGGTGACCGGCTGTACGACGACCGAGCTGGCCCGCCGCTGCAAGATCTCCCCGGCGGCGGCCAGCCACCAGGCGACCGTGCTGCGCGAGGCCGGGCTGATCACCACGCGCCGGGTGGGCGCGTCGGTGCTGCACGAGGTCACGCAGCTCGGGATCTGGCTGTTGTCCGGCCACGGTTCCGGCAACCAGCGCGCGACCGGCGCGCGACCCGCCGTACCGGCGCACTGAGGGCGGTACGGCGGCTGCGGCGTCGGACCTGCCGGCGTCAGAGCTTGTAGTCCTCCAGCAGGCGGCGGCCGATGATCATCCGCTGGATGTCGGCCGTGCCCTCGCCGATCAGCAGCATCGGCGCCTCGCGGTAGAGCCGCTCGATCTCGTACTCCTTCGAGAACCCGTAGCCGCCGTGGATCCGGAACGAGTCCTCGACCACCTGGGAGCAGTACTCGCTGGCCAGGTACTTCGCGACGCCGGCCTCGAAGTCGTTGCGGGAGCCGGCGTCCTTCTTCCGGGCCGCCTTGACCATCAGTTCGTGCGCGGCCTCGACCTTGACCGCCATGTCGGCCAGCCGGAACAGCACGGCCTGGTGCTCGGCGATCTTCTTGCCGAACGTCTCCCGCTGCTGGGCGTAGGAGATGCCCAGCTCGAACGCGCGCCGGGCAACGCCGCAGCCGCGGGCGGCCACGTTCACCCGGCCGACCTCGACACCGTCCATCATCTGGTAGAAACCCTTGCCCGGTACGCCGCCGAGAATCTGGTCGGCGCCGATCCGGTACCCGTCGAAGATCAGCTCGGTCGTGTCGACGCCCTTGTAGCCCATCTTCTCGATCTTGCCCGGCACCGTCAGGCCCTGGTCCACCTCGCCGAAGCCAGGCTCCTTCTCGACCAGGAAGGTGGTCATGTTCTTGTAGACCGAGTCGGAGCCCTCGTCGGTCTTGACCAGCACCGCGACCAGGTTGCTCGAACCACCGTTGGTGAGCCACATCTTCTGGCCGTTGATGGTGTACAGGTCGCCGTTTTCAGCCGATGCGGTCTTGACCGCTTTGGTCTTGATCGCGGCGACGTCGGAGCCACAGCCGGGCTCGGACATCGAGAACGCACCGCGGACGTCACCGGTGGCCATCCGGGGCAGGTACTTCTGCTTCTGCTCGTCGGTGCCGTGCTGCAGCAGCAGGTAGGCGACGATGAAGTGGGTGTTGATGATGCCGGAGACGCTCATCCAGCCGCGAGCGATCTCCTCGACGCAGAGCGCGTAGGTCAGCAGCGACTCGCCCAGCCCGCCGTACTCCTCGGGGATCATCAGACCGAACAGGCCGAGCTCCTTGAGCCCCTCGACGATCTTCGTCGGGTACTCGTCCTTGTGCTCCAGCTCGGTGGCGACCGGGAGGATCTCGGACTCGACGAAGGCCCGGACCGTCTTCAGGATCTCTTCCTGGATGTCGGTGAGTCCCTCGGTCTGCTGCAACCTGCTCATCAGCGGCGCTCCTTCCGTCGGCCACGACCCGTACCCGCGGTACTACTGGTGAGTATCGCGGCTCCCAGCATCGCGGTCACACCCGACACCCGCTGTGACACCGGCCACCCCAGCACCGTCGCCTGCCTCACGCCGGAACGCCGGGGGCCGCCGGTGCGCAGGTACTGCGGTCGCCTGGGCTGCCGGTTGCTAGTTGCGGTTCCAGCCGTTCCCGTTGCCGTTGTCGCCCTCGTCGCCATCGCCATCGCCCTCGCCGTCACCGGAGTCACCCTGGTAGCGGAGGGCGGCCCCGACCGCCGAGAACATGGCGGAGATCTGCGGAGTCGAGTGCCAGCGTCCCTGTCGCTGCGCCTCCAGTAGTCGCTGCCTGGCCTGCTGGAACTGCTTCACCGCTTCTCTGGAGTCACCCTCGTCGACGGCCTTGGCGGACTGATCGAGGTCCTTGGCTGCCTCGCGCACGGCCCGCTCCGCGTGCTCCTGCTTGTGCGCGCGAACCAGTTGCGCCAACGTCCGCAGTGCCGCCGACGTGTTGTTCTGCGGCGGCGCCGGCTTCTTGGTGGGCGTCTTCTTCGGCGTCGGCTTCTTGCTGGGCGTCTTGGTCGGAGTAGGAGTCGGCTTCGGCTTGGACACCGGCTTCACGCTCGTCGCGGGAGTCGTCACCGGCGGGCCGGCCTCCGCTGTCGTGTCCGGCGCGACACCCTCCCGCAGCAACGCGGCGATCACCACTCCAGCCAGCACGACGCCGACCCCCACGATCGCCTTCGCCAGCGGGAACCGTCGCTTGGGTGCGACAACGTGTTCGTCATCCTGGAAGGTCCGAGCAGGCAGGATGGAGGCAGCAGCGGAAGGCTCGTCAGGCTTCGGCAGGAGCGGCAGCACTCGAGTGCCCTCACCGGCAGGTGGCAGCGGAGCAACTTGAGCAACAGCAGACGGGTTCAGGTAGTCAGCGACAGCAGCAGCCGAGGACGGGCGGGCAGCAGGGTCCTTGGAGAGCAGTCGCATCACCAGGGCGTCCAGGCCGGGAGCGCCCTCGGTACGGCGTACTGGGAGGGGCTGGGCGTCCAGGTGCTGGTGCATGACGTCCATGACGTCCGCGCCGACGAAGGGCGTGGTGCCTTCGAGTAGTTCGTAGAGGACGCAGCCGAGGGCGTACCAGTCACTCGCAGAGGTCGCGCGCTCGCCGCGGACCTGCTCGGGCGAGACATAGCCGGCAGTACCGAGCAGCACCGGTCCAGTGGCCCCGTCGACTCCGGCCTGCTGGGCGATCCCGAAGTCGGTCATCTTGAGGGTGCCGTCAGGGGCCAGCAGCAGGTTGCCCGGCTTGATGTCCCGGTGCACGATTCCGGCGTCGTGAGCGGCGTCCAGCGCACGCGCGCCCTGCAGCGCGATGTCGGCGACGAAGCGGTCCGGTGGAAGCCCCTTGGTGCGCAGCAACTGCGCCAGGTCGGGCCCGTTGACGAGCTCCATCACCAGGAACACCTGGCCGTTCGCGGTGCCGACGTCGTACGTCGCGACCACGTTGGGATGGGTCAGCCGGGCCGCGGCCTGGGCCTCGATGCGGAACCGCTCGACGGCGTCCATCTGGTCGCCCTCCAGCCGGCGGAGCAGTTTCACCGCCACCGGCCGGGCCAGGACCGCGTCCTCGCCTCGCCACACCTCGCCCGCGCCGCCGCGCCCCAGCGGGGCCAGCAATCGATAGCGCCCCGCGAGTACCTCGCCGTTCACACCAACACCTCACTGTCAGCCAGATAGCGGGCCCCACCCTAGGCGGCTCACCTGGCCAGTGCGAGTCCGTGGCGAATTCCTTGGCAAACCTTGAGACGCCCGCCGCGTCCGACGACCGTTCGACGCATCGCCCGCCGGTTTCCAGTGACAGCGCTGTCAGGTCAGGACTAGCGTGCTGTTCATGTTGCGCAGACTCTGTTTGGTGGTTGCCGCAGGCCTAGCCGCGGCGACCCTCACCTCGACCAGCGCGGGCGCGGCGCCCGCGGTACCGGCCGGACACCAGCCGCCGACGGTGCGGTGCGAGTTCACGCCGACGCCGGAGAACCCGGCAGCCAAGCCGGTCACCGTACCCAAGGCGAAGGCGCTCGCGAAGGGCACCGTCGACGTGTACTTCGTGACCAACTACGGCCCGTTCGTGGTCCGGATGGACCGCGCCAACGCGCCTTGTGGGGTGTCGAACTTCGTGCACCTCACCAAGAGCCGGTTCTACGATTGGACCCAGTGCTTCCGGCTGACCAACTCGGCCCGGCTCGGCGTCCTGCAGTGCGGTGACATCTACCGCCAGGAGGAGGGCGGACCGGGGTACAAGTTCCCCGACGAGGTGACCGGCAAGGAGACCTACCCCCGCGGAACCGTTGCCATGGGCAACCAGGGCCCGGGCACCAACGGCAGCGAGTTCTTCGTGGTGCACTCGTTCGCCAACATCCCGCCGAACTACACCGTGCTCGGCCGCGTCGTCCACGGGATGTCCACCTTCGACCGGATGGTCAAGGCCGGAATCGCCGACCCCGACCTGGACGGCCCCCCGGTCCGCCCGATCCGGATCTACAAGGTGCTGACGCTGGGCTGATCCCGCCAAGCCCACCAGTGGTGGGCTTGAACACCCTGCGGCGACCTTGAACACGTCAGACCTTGTTCAAGGTCGCCGGTCGGTGTCCGCGCCCACCACTGACGGGGTCGGCGCGGGAGGCGGCGTCAGGCTTCCGGGGTCCAGACGTTCGTGCGGGTCATGTTGGCGGCGCGGCCCTTGGCCGAGATGACGAGTGCCATCTTGCGGGAGGCCTCGTCGATCATCTCGTCGCCGAGCATCACCGCGCCACGGGCACCACCAGCGGCGGAGGTGTAGTGGTCGTAGGCGTCGAGGATGTTCTCGGAGTGGTCGTAGTCCTCCTGCCGCGGCGAGTAGACCTCGTTGGCGGCGGCGATCTGGTCGGGGTGCAGCACCCACTTGCCGTCGAAGCCGAGGGCGGCGGACCGGCCGGCCACCCGGCGGAACCCGTCGAGCTCCTTGATCTGCAGGTACGGGCCGTCGATCGCCTGCTGCCCGTAGGCGCGGGCCGCCATCAGGATCTGCATCAGGATGTAGTGGTAGGCGTCGCCGACGTCGTACCCGGGCGGCTGCTCGCCCACCACCAGCGACTTCATGTTGATCGACGCCATGAAGTCGGCCGGCCCGAAGATGATCGTCTCGACCCGCGGCGAGGCGGCGGCGATCGCGTTCACGTTGGTCAGGCCGAGCGCGTTCTCGATCTGCGCCTCGATCCCGAGCCGGCCCTGCTCCAGCCCGTGCACCTTCTCCAGCTGGGTCAGCAGCAGGTCGAGCGCGACCACCTGCTCGGCGGTCTGCACCTTCGGCAGCATGATGCAGTCCAGGTTCGCGCCGGCGCCGGAGACCACCTCGATCACGTCGGCGTAGGTCCACTGGGTGGTCCAGTCGTTCACCCGGACCACCCGGGTCTTGCTGCCCCAGCCGCCCTCGTTCAGCGCGGCGACGATGTTCTTGCGGGCGTCGACCTTGGCGATCGGCGCGACCGAGTCCTCCAGGTCGAGGAACACCTGGTCGGCGTCCAGGCCCTTGGCCTTCTCCAGGAAACGCGGGTTCGATCCCGGCGTCGCCAGGCACGAACGCCTGCTCCGGAAGGCCCTGCCGGTGGTGGTCTGGTCAGCCATCGCTGCATCCCTAAGGTCGGTTACCCGTCGGTCACTCGCAGCGTACGGCGAAATGTCAGCCGGTACGCCGGTGACGTCGATCACGCCCGCCGGACATGTGGTGGGCGTCACCGCGAGCCAACGACCCGGAAGTGGGCGAGGATGGTGCCGTGCTGGAGCCTCTGGGTCTGACTCGCGCCGAGCAGGACCTCTACGAAGACCTGGTGTCGCGCCGCCCGGTGACCGAGGCCGAAGTGAGCGACCCGGCGGCCGCTCGGCGGCTGGTCGAGCTCGGCCTGATCACGCTGATGCCGTCCAAGCCACCGCGCTTCCTGGTGCTGCCGCCCGACGTCGCTCTGGAGCTACTGGTCCGGGACCGCGAGCTGGAGCTGGCCAAGGCGCGGCAGGAGACAGTACTGCTCGCCACTCAGTTCCACACCGGCGCCGCACGGACCGAGCCGCCCGAGCTGATCGAGGTACTCCGCGGCGAGCCGGAGATCGCCGCCGGGATCGAGCGGCTCATCCGCAGCGCCAGGAGCGAGGTCTGTCTCTCGGACGCGCCGCCGTTCATGACCGACCCCACCCAGGTGCACCAAGAGGAGCTGGAGAGCCTGCGGGAGGGTGTCGGCATCCGGATCCTCTACGACCGCACCCGCTCCGTGGACCGGCCCGGGCGACTGGCTGCCCGGGTCCGTGGGGTCAACGACGGCGAGCAGGCCCGAGTCGGCGACGTGCCGCTCAAGCTGCTGCTGACCGACGGCCCGATGGCCTTCGTCCCGATCGACGTCGGCGCCACCCAGTACTCCGCGGCGCTGCTGATTCATGACCCGACCCTGGTGGCCGCGCTGCAGACACTCTTCGAGCAGCTCTGGAGCAGGGCAGTCCCGTTGGCCACCTACGCCGGGCAGACGGGAAGCGCAGACGGTCCTACCGATCAGGAGCGGGACCTGCTGGCCCTGCTGATGTCCGGCCTCACCGACAGCGAGACCGCCGTTCAGCTGGGCTGGACCGAGCGCAGCGTCCGCTCGCGCATCGACCGGATGCGCCAGCGGCTGGGAGCCGACACCAGGTTCCAGGCAGGCTACGAAGCCGTACTACGCGGATGGCTGGAACCTCATGAAGGATGACCTCTCAGTGCTCGGGCTGGCGCCGGCCGAGCACGCGGCGTACCGGGCTCTGGTCGCGCAGGAGCCGGTCGCAGCCGAAGACCTGCTGACTGCGCTGGTCGACAAGGGCCTGGCGGCGCTGGTGGACGGCAGGTACGTCGCAGTGGCGCCGGACATCGCGCTGGAGGTGCTGCTGGCGAACCGCGAGAAGAGCCTGCGGGAGGCGCGCGAGCACATCTCCACCCTAAAAGTTGCCTACCGCAAGCATTTGACCAAGCCGATGCCGACCCTGCTGGAGTATGTGGGCGGCGCGGCGGCCGTGCGGCAGCGGATCGTGCAGATCCAGCAGGCGGCTCGGTCCGAGGTCCGTCGGCTGATCCGGTCGCCGCAACCTCCCGTTGAGCTTCTGGCGGACTGCCGGACCATCTACGAGGCCGCGGCCCTGCCGACGGATCCACCTGTTGACGCCCGCGTGGTTCCTGTCCTGCCGCTGGAGCTGTACCTGCTCGACGACCGGCTGGCGCTGGTGATGCTCGACGAGGACCGGGCCGCCATCCTGCAGCCGTGTGGACTGCTCGACGCCTACATGCAGCTCTTCGAGAGGCTGTGGGAGCGTTCGCTGCCTGCCGTGCCCGACGAGCAGGAGGAGGCCCGGCTGCTGACCTCCTTGCTGCTGTCAGGGTTGTCGGATCACGCGATAGCGCGGGAGCTCGGGGTCAGCCCCCGGACGGCTCAGCGGAAGCTTGCGGCGATGCTGCAGGACCTAGGCGCGCACACTCGCTTCCAGGCGGGAGTACAGGCCGCTATCCGTGACCTGTGACACCCTGGGCGGGTGACGACTGACGAGGCTGTTGCGGAGATCGCCGGGGTGATGAAGAAGGCCGGGCTCGTCTGGTTGTCCTGGAACGGCGGCCGGCCCGCGCCGGCTTGGTTTGCCACAGTGGACGGCGCGTACGTCGTACTGGCTGATCGGGCGGGGAGTGCCGAGCAGCCGTTGCCCGGATTGGCTGAGGCGGATGCTGCTGAGGTCGTAGTACCGGCTAAGCCTGCTAACAGCCGCTTGGCCGGCTGGATGGCCGCAGTACGGCGTCTGGAGCCTGGCAGCGATGAGTGGACAGCCGCAGCCCAGGTACTGCGTACCGAGCGGCTCAACGCGTCCGGTCTCGACACCCAGCTCAACCGCTGGCAGACAGAGGCCGACCTGCTCGTCCTGGAGCCCACTGGCGAAATCACCGAGACTGCAGGCCGGTACGACGGCAGCCTGCGGCTGGAGACGCCGAAAGGCAGCCCGGCCACCACCCGCGGCAAGCGGCCGATCACCCTCCACCGACGCTCCAAGCGCAGGCCCAAGCTCACCTGAGTTGCCTCCCGGACATGTCCTGGGCCGGGACAGTGCGCTGGGGCACTAGCCTTCGAGTTATGAGCGGCCCTCCTTCACGCGTCTACGTGGCTCGGCTGGCTGGTCTTCCCGTGTACGACCCGAACGGGGACCAGGTCGGCAAAGTCCGCGATGTCGTCGTCATGCTCCGGCAGGGCACGCAGCCGCCACGGGTGCTCGGACTGGTGGTCGAGGTGTTCACCCGGCGCCGGATCTTCCTGCCGATGACCCGGGTGACCTCGGTGGACGCCGGCCACGTGATCACCACCGGGCTGGTGAACATGCGCCGGTTCGAGCAGCGCACCACCGAGGTGCTGGTGATCGGTGAACTGCTGGACCGGACCGTGACGATCCGCGAGTCGAGCACCCAGGCGACCGTCTTCGACCTGGCGATGGAGCAGTGGCGGACCCGCGACTGGGTGCTGTCGAAGGTGGCCGTCACCGAGGGCGGGAAGCGGTTCCGGCGGCGCCGGGGGCAGACACACGTCCTCGACTGGGCCGAGGTGAGCGGCTTCGCGCAGATCGAAGAGGGGCAGGGTGCGACGCACATCCTGGCCGCCTTCGAGTCGATGAAGCCCGCTGACCTGGCCGGCGTACTGCACGAACTGTCGCCCAAGCGGCGCAAGGAGATCGCTGCCGCGCTGGACGACGAGCGGCTGGCCGACGTACTGGAGGAACTGCCGGAGGACGTCCAGGTGGAGATCCTGGCCGGCCTGGACACCGAGCGGGCCGCGGACGTGCTCGAGGAGATGTCACCCGACGACGCGGCCGACCTGATCGCCGAGCTGCCGACCGAGACGGCCGAGCGGCTGCTGACCCTGATGGAGCCCGACGAGGCCGAGGACGTCCGCCGGCTGCTGACGTACGAGGAGCGCACGGCCGGTGGCCTGATGACGTCGGAGCCGGTGATCCTGCCCGCCGACGCCACCGTGGCCGACGCTCTCGCGCACGTGCGCAACGCCGAGCTCAGCCCCGCGCTGGCCGCGATGATCTACGTCTGCCGGCCGCCGCTGGAGACCCCGACCGGCCGTTTCATCGGCATCGGCCACATCCAGCGGCTGCTTCGTGAGCCGCCGTCCGCGCTCGTCTCCGGCGTGCTGGACACCGACCTCGACGGCCTCCGGCCGGACGACAGCCTGCACGCCGTCAGCAAGTACCTCGCCACCTACAACCTGGTGGCGGCGCCGGTGCTCGACGAGGAAGGCCGGCTGCTCGGCGCGGTCACCGTCGACGACGTACTGGACCATCTGCTCCCCGACGACTGGCGCGGACCCGATCAGCAGGAGGTGGATCACCATGCCCCGTGACGACCGCAGCAGCGACGACCGGCGGTTGACCCGGTCGACCGCCGGCCGGCTGGACATCCCCCGCGAGCTGCGCCGGACGATCGTGCGCCGGCGCGCGTACGACGCGGACGCGTTCGGCCGGCTGTCGGAGCGGATCGCCCGCTTCCTCGGCACCGGCCAGTTCCTGGTCTACATGACCGCGACGATCGTCTTCTGGGTGCTCTGGAACATCTTCGCGCCCGAGCAGATGCGCTGGGACCAGTACCCGTTCATCTTCCTGACCCTGGCGCTCAGCCTGCAGGCGTCGTACGCCGCCCCGCTGATCCTGCTCGCCCAGAACCGGCAGGAGGCCCGCGACCGGGTCCAGTACGAACGCGACCGCGACGTGGACGCCCGCACCCGCGCCGACATGGAGTTCCTGGCCCGCGAGATGGCCGCCCTCCGGATGTCGGTCGGCGAGGTGGCCACCCGCGACTTCCTCCGCTCCGAACTCCGCTCCCTGCTGGCCGAACTCGAACTCAAGGACCGCGAGGAGGACCGCGTCTGAGGTGGACAAGTCGGCTTCGACTCGGCGCACTAACTTCTGAGCCTGAGCCGAACTCCACTCGCCTCCGCGATCGCGGAGTCCATATAGGCGTTTCCTGCTTTCAACTCGGCGTCGGCCGCCTCGTAGCTGCGCCAGTCCGCCGCTGCGGTCCAGCGCTGAGCGAAGTCCAGCACCGAATGGAGCGTCTGGCCGTTGCCGGCACCGTTACTGACGCCGACCAGCCCGGCAAGGTAGTTGTTGCGGAAGACTGTCGGGATCACGATCCGGATCTGTCCCGCGGTGCTCAGTTCGGCGTTGGCGAACAGCCGCGCGATCCGCCCGTTGCCGTCGTCGAACGGATGCACCTCCGTCAGCAACAGCATGATCGCGACCGCCCGCTGGAAAGGATCGATGATCGAGGACATCGCCTCGAAACCGCGGCGCAGGGTGCCGAGCACCATCTCGGGCGCCACGAAGGCGTACCCGCCGGCATAGTTCTGCTGCTCCTTGAACTGTCCTGGCCGCTTGTCCTCGCGAGCCGCCATCAACGTGGCGTGCCTGTCGACCAGAAGGTCCAGCAGGTCCGCGCTCGAGACCGGCACCGCGGCCGCCAACTCCGGGTCCGAGGCAATCCGGTAGGTGGCGGCCACATCGTGCGCGTCCTGTGGTCTGGCGGCCGGCACCTCGCCGTCGATCGCGATCCGCCGGGCTTCGTCGACGCCGAACTGTGTGCCCTCGATGAAGTTGGAGAAGTACGACTCGAAGAACGGCAGCCACTGCCATCGCTGCGCTCCGCCCAGGGCGGGCCGGGGTACGGGCGGGACCGTGTGCAGGTAGTCGACGAGGCGTCCCAGCAGTTGCAGCCGATGCTCGTCGTAGGGCTGTCCCTCGAGTCGCGCGGCGAACTTGGCGGATTTGAACGCCGCGTCCGGGCGGGTGCCGACCAAAGCCGCGAGCCGGCTGCGGACAACCTCGACGGATCGCTCGCTGAAGTGCCCGGAGATGACATCCAACTGCTGGAGCAGAGCACGCACTCGGCCCGCTCCGCCGTCGCGCGCCTGCTCGTCCAACTGATCCTCGACGACGGCGATGCCGGCTTGTCTGGCGGGTTTGCCCTGCCGCGGACGACCTCGCGCTTCGACGTTCTCGACCAGGGCCCTGGCCCGGCCGGACAGGAACAGACCGGACGGCATGGCCATGTCACCGGGCAACTGTCCGGGCCCGATCCGAACGGAGAAGGTCAGTCCGGGCACGGCGAGATCGGCCCGCCGCCCAGGTTCTGGGTGACAGAGGAAGAGCCACCCGTCGACCGGCTCGCCACCGCTCAGTCCGGTGCGATCGCAAAGGACCGCGCCCGGCCAGAGATGGGCAGCAATGGCGAACCTGTGCTGATACGCGACCTTCTCGGGCGGAAGCGTTGCATCGAGGGCGTAGAGGCCCGGTGCCAGCCGGATCGCACGACCGGACTTCCGTTGCCGTGAAAGCCTCGAGCGAGTGGTTTCGGTCGCGAACTCCAGGCGGCCGGCGGGATGCACACCTTGTGCAACATTCATCAGCAAAGTCCACTCATTGAGGTGCGTACGCAACATCTGATAGCTAAAGATTGCCACCGATGCAACAAATGCACCATAAAGACTGAGCGATCAGGCTGTTCGAGACTGCCTTCACCAGTTCAGCAGGACTCAAGGACGATCGCGTCCAGAGTGCGTGAGCAAGGCGTCCTTCCTTGCAGGGCAGAGGTCACAGTGGACTGGGGTCGGGTGGCTGGGGTGCAGCACGTAGCCTGGTGGCATGGCCCCAACTGCTGACCAGGTGACCGTCGCGCTCGGCGGCGTGATCGACCCCGAGATCAAGAAGCCGATCACCGAACTGGGCATGGTCGAGTCCGTCGTGGTGAGAACCGATGGCGTGGTCGCGGTGAAGATCCTGCTGACCGTCTCGGGCTGCCCGATGAAGGACACGCTGCGCCGTGACACGACCGCCGCGGTCAGTGCGCTGGAAGGCGTGACCGGGGTGGAGATCGAGCTGGGCGTGATGTCGACCGAGCAGCGCGCCGCACTGCAGACGCAACTGCGCGGTGGCGTGGCGGAGAAGGAGATTCCGTTCTCCCGGGCCGACTCGCTGACCAAGGTGTTCGCGATCGCGTCCGGCAAGGGCGGGGTCGGCAAGTCGTCCGTGACGGTGAACCTCGCCGTCGCGATGGCGGCCCAGGGACTGTCGGTCGGCGTACTGGACGCCGACATCTACGGTCACTCGATCCCCGCGATGTTCGGGGTCGCCGACGAGCGCCCGACCGCGGTGAACGACATGATCATGCCGGTGCCCGCGCACGGTGTGAAGGTGATCTCGATCGGCATGCTGAAGCCCAAGCGCGACCAGGTGGTCGCCTGGCGCGGTCCGATCCTGGACCGCGCGCTGGTGCAGATGCTGGCCGACGTGTACTGGGGCGACCTCGACGTCCTGCTGCTCGACCTGCCGCCCGGCACCGGTGACATCGCGATCTCGGTCGGCCAGCGGCTCACCAGCGCCGAGGTCATCGTCGTCACCACACCGCAGGAGGCCGCCGCCGAGGTGGCCGAGCGCGCCGGCACAATGGCGCAGATGGTCCACCAGCGAGTGGCCGGCGTGATCGAGAACATGTCGTTCCTGCCCTGCCCGCACTGCGGCCCCGAGCACCGCATCGAGATCTTCGGCTCCGGCGGTGGCGCGCGGGTGGCATCAACGCTGTCCCAGCGCCTGGGGTACGAGATCCCTCTGCTCGGAGAGATCCCGCTGGACGAGCGCCTGCGCAGCGGCGGCGACATCGGCCAGCCGCTGGTCACCGCGGACCCGGACACCCCGGCAGCTCACGTACTCGGCGACATCGCGATGCGCCTGGGCGGCAAGCCCCGGGGTCTTCTCGGTCGCCAGCTGGGACTGTCACCGGCCGGTCGCTGACACCTCCCCGTGTCGTCGGACGACCCACGCCAGCGAGACCGGATCCGGTTCGAGAATCCGGTACTGGAGACCGAGCGCCTGCGACTGCGCACTTGGCGTGCCGACGAACTCGACCGGATCACGACTGCACGGACCAACCAGGCGACCGCGCATTTCCTTCCGTTCATCCCCCAGCCCTTCACCGCCGAGGACGCACGGTTCTGGCTGGGCGACCTGGCCGAGCAGGCGGCGGCCGGACTCCGCTTCAACTGGTGCGTGGCGGACCGCGCTTCCGATGTTGCCTTGGGCAACTTAACCCTGTTCAACCTTGGCGAGGGTGGAGGCGAGCTGGGGTTCTGGGCGCATCCGGATGCCCAGGGCCGAGGGGTGGTGGCGGAGGCTGTGCGGAGGGTGAGCGTCTGGTTCTTCGGGTCGCCGGCGGATGGCGGGTTCGGGGGAAGGCGGCTGGCGATTCGTACGGCCGCGACGAACCGCGCCGCGCGGCGGGTAGCGGAGTCGGCGGGCTTCCGGGAAGACGGGATTGAGCGCGAGGCTTTCTGGTTGGGGTCGGGGGTTTGTGATGATCGGGTCAGCTACGAGCTGGTGAAGAGCGATCAGTCGGCTGTGTGCTGAGCTGGTGGACCTTTCACTCGCAGCCCCGCGCCTCCCCCGCCAGACTTGTGCCTTCGCCAAGCGGGCGACGTAGCTGAGCTGGCACACCTTCACCCACATACGCGTCTCGCTTGCCGACACCGCTGCTCTACCAAGCGGGCGACGTAGGAGCCGGCGTGGCACCTTCACCCACACACGCGTTGCCCCGCCACACCCCCGCTGTCACCAAGCAGGCGACGCAGGAGCCCGCGCACCGGGTGGGTGGGAGCCAGCGCAAGCGTGGGGAAAGACCTAAGTCGCCTCGGGATCGAACGGCGCCCGCGCTCCGGCAGGCAGCCGCTGCGGCGTCATCATGTCGGTGGAGTTCGACACCGGCTTGTCGTCGAAGTCGTCGTCGATGCCGTCGAGCAGGTGTTTGCGGACGAAGCTGCGCGGGTTGAGGTCGCGGACGTCGAGGTCGGCGAACTCCGGGCCGAGTTCGTCGCGCAGGTCGGTCTGCGCCTTGCTGACCATGCCGCGGACCTGGCGCAGCAGCTGGGCGGCGGTACGGGCGAACTCCGGAAGCCGGTCGGGGCCGAAGACGACGATCGCCACGATCGCGATCACCGCTATCTCGAGCGGACCGATGTTGAACATGCCCCCACCCTCTCGGTTCTTCCGTTGTGCCGCGGACAGCGTAGCCCGCGGCTGGTCAGCCGCCCGCGCGGGTCAGCCGACCTGCTGCCCCAGCTTGATGACGACCTGCCGGGGTTTGCCACCGCGTTCGTAGTCGAGCCGGACGCTCTCCCCCGGCCGGTGCGAGCGAATCGCCACGATCAGCGCCTCGGCGGTGTCGACCGCCTGGCTGTTGATCTTGGTGATGACGTCACCGGTGCGGAGTCCGGCGCGGGTGGCGGGGCTGTTCGGCTGGACCTCGCTGACCCGGGCGCCGCCCTCGAACTGCATGTCGACGTTCGCGCCGATCACCGGGTACGACGCCTGGCCGGAGGCGATCAGCTGCTGCGCGGTCCGCCGGGCCTGGTCGATCGGGATCGCGAACCCGAGCCCGATGTTGCCGCTGGCCCCGGGCTCGGCGCCGCGCACGGTCGCGATCGCGGAGTTCACGCCGATCACGCGGGCCTCCATGTCGACCAGCGGGCCGCCCGAGTTGCCGGGGTTGATGGCCGCGTCGGTCTGCAGCGCGTTGATGTAGGAGATCTCGCCCTCGCCGCCGGCGGTGACCGGGCGGTTCTTGGCCGAGACGATGCCGGAGGTGACGGTGCCGGCCAGGCCGAGCGGCGAACCGATCGCCACCACGTCCTGCCCCACGATCGACTTCGCCGACTCGCCGAACTGCACCGACGGCGCGTCCAGCCCGGCGACCTGCACGACAGCCAGGTCGTACGCCGGTGAGCGGCCGACCAGCCGGGCGGTCGAGACCTTGCCTTGCTGCGTGACGACCTGGATCGAACCGCCGGACGCCGCCGCCGAGACCACGTGGTTGTTGGTCAGGATGTGCCCGGAGCCGTCGATCACGAAGCCGGAGCCGGTCGCGTTGGCATTGCCGGAGCCCTCGACCTTGAGCTGGACGACGCTCGGGAGCAGGGTCTGGGCGATGGCCGAGACGGAGCCGGTCTTGATCTTGGGGTCGGCGCCCTGACCGATCGGCGGACCGGTCTGGTCGTCGACGACGCCGTTCCGGTCGAGTGCCAGCACGGCCGCGGCGCCACCTCCACCCGCGACCAGCCCGACGATCAGGGCGACGGCGGCCGCGAGGCCGATCACCTTGTTGCGCTTCTCGGGCGGCGACGGCGTGTAGGCGCGAGCCTGCTGCTGGTGCCAGTCCAGCGGCGGAGGCGGCACGTACGTCGGTTGCTGGGTCGGCCAGGCCTGCCCCGGGTAGGCAGGCCGGAAGCCTGACTCCTGCGGCTCAGGCTGCCCGAAGCTCCGCTGGCTCGTGGACCGCCCACTGCTCTGCCGGTACGCCGAACTGCTGCTGCCCGGCGCCGGAATCGGTGCCGTCCCCGCACCGGGGCTCGGCGGCGTCATCCCGGTCATCGGACCGGCCGAGGCCACTGCGCCCATCGAACTCACCGGGCCGGCAGGCGAGCCCGTGGGCCCAACAGACGCAGGTGTCGACTCCGCGGGTGCAGGCGTCGACTCCACGGGTGCAGGTGTCGACTCCGCGGGTGCAGGCGTCACCGGCATCGGGGTGGTCAACGCCGCGGCCGCGTCGGCCAGGGTCTGGCCGGACTCGGCACCAGCGGGTGACCCGGCAGCAGCGGGCGACTCGGCACCAGCGGGTGCGGGAGTTAATGCAGGAAGCTCTTGCGTGTTGTCCGGAGTCGCAGGGGTCTGCGGGTTCCGGGCAGTCGGCTCGGC
The DNA here is from genome assembly GCF_027627575.1 of Kribbella sp. CA-293567. Lineage (NCBI taxonomy): Bacteria > Bacillati > Actinomycetota > Actinomycetes > Propionibacteriales > Kribbellaceae > Kribbella > Kribbella sp. CA-293567. The sequence goes on along the minus strand of NZ_CP114065.1, from coordinate 1,944,331 downwards.
GTCATCCCAGCTCACGGTGTCCGCCTCACGTCGTCGTCGTCTCGGTGTCGGGAGAGCCTGCACCGGGGTGCGGGGAAGTGCTCCCAGAGTTGATTATCCCAGCTTGTGGGAAAGCGCACCCACCGGAGTGAGCCACGACGCGATTTTCGCCAGTCCGGTGCCCATCCGCTGCACGGCGGTCACCTTCGGCGGCGGGGTGTGCGGGAAGGCCGCCACCACCTTGGCGAGGTTCTCGTACGGCAGGTCACCGACCAGCGTGTAGACGATGCCGCCGGACGACCAGACGGCGTACGACGGCATCCCGTAGCGCTGGTAGATCCGTGCACCGTCCGCCGTGGTGGTCATCGTGTAGCCCGCCACCGCCGCGGGGTCGAGCTCTCCACGCTGCTCGAAGAGGGAGACGTTGAAGAGCCCGTCGGAGTACGAGAACTGCAGGGACTTGGTCGCCTGGTCCTGGTGGACGTCGTAGAGCTGCAGCGACGCCGGGAGCGTCGGTGAGCAGGTCCAGCCTTGGGAGCGCAGCCCGTCGACACTGCTCATCCCCACCGACTCGACGCTGCCCGGAGCCATCGGCGGGAGGTGACCGATGAACTCGGACTGCTCGATCTCCAGGTCGGTGAACACCGTCGCCCGGACCATCGTCTTGCCGTCGTCGCCGAACAACTGCCGCTGCAGCAGCAGCCCGGTCGTCTGGTCGATCCAGAACCGGCCCGCCACGGTCCGGTCGCCGCGCAGCGCCTCGACCAGTACGGCGGCGCGTCCGATCGTGTCCGTGCAGCACTTGTAGACCAGCTCGTAGGTCTCCTTGAGCAGCGCGAGCGGTCCGCCGTCGACAGTCGGCCCAGCGGCGTGGTTGGCCCGCTGCACGAACGCCTTGGCGCCCGGGGAGGCAGCCGAGCCGACCACGCTGATCTCCGACCCCTGCGAGGCCGCGTGGACGATGTCGAGCATGGCCGAGCTAGCGCCCTGCGGTCCCCAGGAGGTGATGATCTGGGTGCCGTGGAACGACACGTGATCCGGCGCTGCCGCAGCTCGTTGGAGCCAGGCGACGGCGCTCGGGTTGTCTTCACGCTGTGCGGCAGGCGCAGGCGTGGCCGCGGCGGGCAGAGGCAGGCCGAAGCCGATCAGCGCGGTGCCGACCAGTACGGCGAGCCGGGAGAGGCTCACGAGGTCACCCTGGTCAGCGGCCCGTCAGGGCCACCGGCTGCAGCGTCGGGCTCAGCCCGGCGTAGCCAGCCCCGTTGAACGAGTTCATCAGCGCCACCGGGTCCGTGAACGGAGCACCGGGGTTGGCAGCAGCGTGGTCGGCGGAGAAGCTCGTCACGGGCGGCTGCAGCCCGGGGGGCTGCTCCGACCGCGCCGGGTCACCCAGCACGAACGCAGTACCGAGTAGTGAGGCCATGGCGGCAGCAGAGCCCGCCGCGCCCAGTACGCCGGTACGCCGACGGCTGCGGCTCGGCGTCCGGGTGCCTGGCCGTGTGGCGTCAGTGCGAGCCGCGGGAAACGCGGAGCGCTGCGGGCTGAGTGTGTACGCCGCTGCCGGCGTCAGCACCGGCCGGACCTCCTCACGCACGTCCGGCGAGAACGAGGAGACGCCCATCAGGCGCTGCATCAGGTCCATCGAGGGCTCCGGCGCGGCCGTCGCGGCCAGGCGGGCCTTGAGCCGCCGTTGCGCGTCCACCTCGGAGCGACAGGCGTCGCAGCCGACCAGATGGCTGAGCACCTTGTCGCGCGAGTCGTGGTCGAGTTCGCCGTCCACGACGGCGCTCAGCTTGTCCATGGGGTGTTGCGAGGTCACCGGTCACCACCTCCGGCAAGGAATGGCCCGTCCGCGGGCGGGCCACTGATACGGGTCTGGCCGGACCGGGGGGCGCGGTGCTCGAGGTGCTTGCGCAGCATCGAGCGGCCACGGTGAATCCGGCTGCGAACGGTGCCGAGCTTCACGTTCAGCACGTCGGCGATCTCGTCGTACGTCATGCCCTCGATGTCGCAGAGCACCACGGCCGCACGGAAGTCCTCCGGCAGCGCGTCCAGCGCATACTGCACGTCGTGGTCGAACAGGTCGTGGTCCAGCTTCTCGGCCGGGCCGGAGCCCTTCGCCGGCAGCCGGTCGTGCGCGTCCTCGGGCAGACCGTCGAACCGGATCCGCTGCTTGCGGCGCGCGCCGTCCAAAAAGAGGTTCGTGGTGATCCGGTAGAGCCAGCCCTCGAACGTGCCCGGCGTGTAGGACGACAGCGACCGGAAGACCCGGACGAAGACCTCCTGGGTCAGGTCCTCGGCGTCGTGCTTGTTGCCGGTCAGGCGGTAGGCGAGCCGGTAGACGCGGGCCGAGTGGGCCCGGACGATCTCGTCCCAGGACGGCAGCGTCTCGGCCTCGGGCCGGAACTGCGGGGTGCTCGGAGCGGGCACCACGGGGCTGTCGACCGGTTTCACGCCAACGCCTCCCTGGGTCCGCTCGGCAACGAGTGAGAACACCATGGTGCCGCGTTCACCGTCCTCTTCGCACGTCGGGTACACCCTGGTTCGACCCTGGGATGCCGGTACGACGGGACAACGGGCCCCACCAACGGGAAGTTCCCGCTGCCGGCAACTCTCAGGAAAGCAGACGCGCCGGCCGCCATCGAGGGTGGCCGCTACTTGTCTTCGATGACCGCGATCGGGTCGCCGTCCCGGACGACCTCGCCCTCGGAGACCCGCAGTTCGGTGATCGTGCCGGCCACCTCCGCGAGCACCGGGATCTCCATCTTCATCGACTCCAGGATGACGAGCGTGTCCTCCGGACCGACCTGGTCCCCGGCCTTGGCGATGATCGACTGGACGTTCGCCACCAGCTCTGCCACGACGGTGTGACTCACGCGCTCTCCTCGGTTCGGCGGGGGTCCTGTGGCGATCCTAGTGCGCCGCCCGATCGGCGGGCCCGGTACGACGCGACGCGGCTCCGGCTGGAGCAGGTCGGCGTACAGAACCGGCGCGGACGCCGCTGTGCCCCGTTGACGAAGACGCGCTCGCAGTCGTGCGCCGCACAGGTGTCGATCGCCTCGAACCCATGGCCGGCGGCGAACCCCGACAGCCCGAGCGCCGCGCCGGCGGCCAGCCACTCCGCCCAGGTCGCGTCGGGCCTGGCCACGTGCAGGTGCCACGGCGACCCGTCGTGATCGGACAGATAAGGCCGTACGGCGTACTCGGCGAGCAGGGCGTTGAGGATTTGGGCCGCTTCGCGGGGTTCGGCCCGGAAGACCGGCCGCAGGCGCTCCCGCACTTCCTTCACGGCGGCCAGATCGGCCTCGCCGACCGTCACGATCGGCTCTCCGTGGTCGAGCAGGAACTGCTCCAAGGCGGCCACGGAGGTCAACTGCTCCGGCTCGAGCGTCCTGGTGTTCACCAGGTCCACGGCGATCCGGATCATCCGGTCCGGGGTCGTCAGACTCTCCACTCGACCGATCGTAACGGGTTTGTTAGCGTAACGCGTAACTACCATTTATACGTTACGGAGGGACGGCTTCAGTGTTGCTCCGCTATCTGACCGCCGCGACGCTCGCGCGGGTCGGCGACGAGATGGTCGCCTTCACGCTCGTCCTGCTCGTGCTGCAGCGGACCGACAGCGCGGTGCTGGCCGGCGTAACCGGAGCCGCCTATGCGTTCCCGGCGATCGTGACCGGTCCGCTGCTCGGCGCGTGGCTCGACAGGACGCAGTACCGGCGTACCGCGCTTGCGCTCAACCAGGCTGTGCTGGGAGCGGTGATGGTCGCGATGCTCGCCGTGGTCGGACACAGCGCTCACTGGGTGACGCCGATGCTCGCAGCAGTCGCCGGTACGACGCTGCCGTTGGTGAGCGGCGGCTTCACCAGCATGCTGCCGAGCCTGGCCCCCAGGGAGGGTCTCCCCCGGGCCAACTCTTTGGAGGCGGCCAGCTTTGGCGCTGCCACGATTACTGGACCAGCGGCGGCCGCCACGATCACAGCGGTCGCCTCGGTGGAGGCGGCCGCAGTGGTGATCGCCGTGACGGCTGCACTCAGCGTCTTGGCGATTGGGCGGCTACCCGCGCTACCAGCGGGCGACGGACCCCGGGAGCCCTTCCTCAGTTCAGTAGTGGCCGGACTTGTGCACCTGGCTCGTACTCCGCGCCTGCGGGCATCCACGGTGACTACCACTCTGCTGATGGGTGTGACCGGCATGCTGCTCATCACGCTGCCGCTGCATATGGAGTCACTTGGCATGCCTCGTTCGGCAGCGGGTTATCTGTGGGCGGCATTGGAACTGGGCAGTGTCGCTACCGCTCTGCTACTAGGGCGGTTTCAGACCCGCTGGCGGCCGGAGCAGGTGGTAATGCTGGTCGTGGCCGCCTACGGACTCGCCTTCACCGCTTGGCCGCTGGCAGGCAGTTTCGCCGTACTGCTGGTGCTGGCGGTGGCCACCGGTCTGGTGGAGGGGCCGATGCTCCCGGCGATGTTCGGAGCTCGCCAGGTGTACAGCCCAGTGGCTCTGCAAGGAAGGGTGAGCACCACTGCTGCCAGCTTGCGAGTAGGGGCTGCAGCGCTCGGGCAGGCGACGGCTGGGCTACTAGTTCCGAGAGTGGGCACGCATACTGCGCTGCTGCTGGTCGCGGGCGGTTTGATGGCGGCATCCGGCGCCGGCTGGCTTGCTGGACGGCTGAGTGGTGCTGCGGTCTCAACGGATCAAGGAGCAGCCTATGTCGGCTGAGCTGGCAGGGGCGTGGGCGCAGGGCTGGGCGATCTCGCGAGGGACGCCTCTACCGGTCGAGGTGCCGGAGGGTTGGCGGATTGAGGTTGGCCTGCCGGGCCACCTCGTGCGCTACGTGCTTCCGGCCCCTGCACCAGCTTTGGCCAGCCGCCTGACCACGCCCGGCACTTGGCTGAAGGTCTGCGCCGACCCGGCGACAATCCAGCTCGATGAGCGATGGCAGGTTCAGCCGGCCGAGTACCTGATGACCACGCAGCTAGCTGCAGACCCGCCGACCTGCGGACTGCAGTACGAGCTGGAAGTCAGTCAGGCCGGCAGTGTCCTCGACGTAGTCGTCACTAGCCGGGGGAAGGCGGCTGCACGGGGTAAGGCGGCTCTGGCAGGCGACTACGCAGTGATCGATCAGGTGGTGACCGAGGCCGCTCATCAACGCCGAGGGCTCGGCACCACCGTCATGCGTGCACTCACCTGTACGGCAAGCCGCAGCGGCGCTCGTACCGGAGTACTGGTCGCTACAGCTGACGGGCTGGCGCTCTACAGCCGTCTGGGATGGGCGCTGGTCTCCCCTGTCACCGCTGCTCGACTGTGCGGGCCAGAATGCCCAGCGTTGCGCGCAGACCGGCCTCGGGGATGACCGGGAAGTTGACCTTGCCCCGGTAGCGCTCTTCGATCTGGCTCCAGTCGTAGTACGACGTCACCAGCGTCCCGCCGGCACTCGCCTCCAGCCGGTAGCCGTAGAGGTGCTTGATCGGCGGCTGGATCGTGCCGGAGATGGTCCACTCGAGCTCGGTGTCGGTCGCGAACCGGGTGATGATCACCGTCACGTCGTACTTGCCCATCGGCAGGTCGTTCAGCGACTCCCGGTCCATGTGGACGACGAACTGGTCACCGACCTCGCCGACCGGCTCGCCGTCGGCCGACTGCAGCATGCCGGAACTGTCGATCGCGACGTGGCCGCGAGGGTCCCGCAGGACGGCGAAGATGTCCGAGGGTGAGGCGGCGATCTCTCGCCGGACTTCGAAACGCTCGTCGGTGGTCACCCGGTGAGGATGTCAGACCAGCGGAAGCTCGTCGGGCCCGGCCGCAGGACGCGGCCTGGCCCGACGAAGATCAGGTCAGCTGAGGATGACGGAGCGGGTCAGGCTGCGCGGCTGGTCGGGGTTGAGGCCGAGGGAGATCGCCTTCGCGACCGCCACCCGCTGGGCCACCACGAGGGAGGCCATCGGGTCGAGCTCGGCGTGGTGGACGATCGTGGCGCCGGTGGCGGTGACGTCGTCGAGCAGGTCCGCCGGCGGCTCGCCGAAGATCCAGACGCCGCGGCCGGGCTGTGCGATCGCGATCGGGCCGTGCCGGTAGTCCATCGCGGGGTACGCCTCGGTCCAGGCCGACGCGGCCTCGCGCTGCTTCAGCCCGGCCTCGTGGGCCAGCCCGATGGTCCACCGGGTGCCGAGATAGGTGACCTGCTCCAGCTCGGCCAGCGCGTCGACGTCGACGGTGAGCGCCACCTCGGCGTCCGCGGCGGCCTGCGACAGGTCCTCACCGAGCGAAGCGCGCAGCAGTGCCAACGTTGTAGTGGCGAACCTGGTCTGGACCACGGACTGCTCGTCGGCGAAGTCGAGCAGGATCGTGTGGTCGGCCAGCTCGACGATCGGCGAACCCGGCGTCGCGGTGATCGCGATCGTCGGCAGTTCGGTGGCGCGGATCAGGTCGAGCACCTCGGTCGTCGTACCGGAGCGGCTGATCACCACCACCGCGTCGTACTCGCGGCCGGCCGGGAACTCCGAACCGGCGAACGCGTCCGTCAGGCCCTGGCCGAGATCCTCGCGCAGCGCGGCGTACGCCATCGCCATGAACCACGAGGTGCCGCAACCGACGGCCGCGACGCGTTGGCCCGCTTCGGGCAGTGCGCCACCGTACTGCGCGAAACCGGCGGACACCCGCCGCCACAGCTCGGGCTGGGTGGCGATCTCGGTGCTCACGAAGGGCGTGTCGGCCAAAAGGGGCGTGTCGGTCATGTCGTCTCCGGAGATGTAATGGTCGAAACTGCTCGAACGTGATCGAATGGTGCCAACCGGCAGCCGTCCGGCTGACCGATTGTGTGAAGGGGGAGCCCCGGGTGAAGCGTTATGAACGCCTGAATACGTTGCTCGAAGCGCTCGCGGAAAAGGGCGCGATCGATGTCGACGAGCTCGCGGAGCAGCTGCACGTCTCCGCGGCGACGATCCGGCGCGACCTGGACCACCTGGGAAAGCAGCAACTTCTGACCCGTACCCGCGGTGGCGCGGTCGCCAACGCGGTCTCCTACGATCTGCCGCTGCGCTACAAGACTGCGCGTTTTGCTTCGGAGAAGCAGCGGATCGCGCAGGCCGCGGCCACGCTGGTCCGGCGCGGCATGGTGATCGGGATGAACGGTGGCACCACCATCTCCGAGGTCGCGCGCACGCTGGCGACCCGGCCGGAGCTGTCCGCCGAGCACGGCGAGCCGGCCTTCACCCTCGTCACCAACGCGCTGAACATCGCCAACGAGCTGATCGTCCGGCCGCACGTGAAGATGGTGCTGACCGGCGGCGTCGCGCGGCCGCAGTCGTACGAGATGATCGGCCCGCTGTCGCACCGGATCCTGGCCGACCTGTCCCTGGACATCGCCTTCATCGGCGTCGACGGGATCGACGACACCGGCGCCACCGCCCACCACGAGGGTGAGGCGAACATCAACCAGCTGATCGTCAGCCGGGCCGCCAAGGTGGTCGTGGTGGCCGACTCCAGCAAACTCGGCCAGCGCGCCTTCGCCCGGATCTGCGAGCTCAGCGAGATCGACACGCTCGTCACCGACGCGCAGGCCGACGAGTCGCAGCTGGCGATCTTCAAGGAAGCCGGAATCGACGTCATCCGCTCCTGAGCACTGGCCTGACATCTGTCCGCACCTCCTTCGACGGGTGATTGCTGCCTAGTCAACACGATCATATCTGCTCAGGTCTAGAAGTTACGAGCAAGAGTGCGCAACGTCAGCGCGTGAGGCATGGCCCGGACGCTGCGGGACGCTAGGCTTCGGCCAGATGAGTACCGCAGCGGCATCGATCAGGGAGGGCATCATCGCCACGGGCATCGACCCCACGTCCTGGGCCTACGCCGAGGACTACACCGGTGAGGACGAGGTCGTCACCGGTGCACGGGCGAGCGCCGAGGACAGTGGCATCACAGCGATCGGCCCCGGCGCGGCCTCCGCGCTGAGCCTGCTGGCCGCCGCGGTGGGCGCCAAGGCGGTCGTCGAGATCGGTACCGGCACGGGCGTCTCCGGCCTGGCGCTGCTGCGGGGCATGCGCACCGACGGCACGCTGACCACGGTCGACCTGGACGCGGAGAACCAGCGCCTGGCCCGCAAGACCTTCCTGGACGCCGGTGTACCGTCCAACCGCTTCCGCCTGATCGCGGGCTCCGCGCTGGACGTCGTCACCCGGCTCACCGACGGCCACTACGACCTGGTCTTCTGCGACGCCGACAAGCGCGAGTACACGGCGTACCTGCACGAGGCCCTGCGCCTGCTCCGCCCCGGTGGCGTCGTCGCCTTCGACAACGCCCTGCACCGCGGCCGCGTCGCCGACCCGTCCCACCGCGACCCCGAGACGACGGCCGTCCGCGACCTGATCCGCGCCATCCGCGACAACGACGACCTGACCTCGGCCCTCCTCCCGATCAGCAACGGCCTCCTCGCCGCCGTCAAACGCCCCTGACGGTTCGATCGGGCTCTGCCGCGGTTCGGGCTACTGCTGGGCCCAGCCGGCGTATCTGGCGATCTCTGTGGTGACGTGGGTCCAGGCGTCGGTGAGTGGGTCGATGAGTTCGAAGTGGCCGGCGCCCTCGACCGGGACGAGTCGGGCGGTCGGGTGGGCGGCGGCGTAGGACTCGGAGACGGCGAGCGGGACCCGGGCGTCGGCGGTGCCGTGCACGATGGAGACCGGCATGATCGGGGCCGGCAGGTGGGTCGGGTCGAGGTCGTTGCGTACGCCGCCGCCGATGAAGTCCTGTACGGCGGTCTGGTCCAGGCCGAGCTGGTCGGCCATCAGCAGGTCGGCGACCGGGGCCAGGGCGACCACGCCGCGCAGCCGGAGAGGGTTGAAGGTCGATGCCGCCCACAGCGCGAGCTGGCCGCCGGCGGAGTGGCCGACGAGCACGAAGCCGGCGCCGAGGTCCATCAGGTCGGGCAGCTTGTCGAGTGCGTCGCGTACGTCGCCGGTGGTCGAATCAGGCTGCCCTGGCTCGCGCCGGTAGTCGATCGAAGCCACCGGCCAGCCCTCGCCGGCCAGCGCCTCGCCGAGCGGCCGGGCGTGCATCCGGTCGTACTCCGGGCGCCAGAAGCCGCCGTGCAGGAAGACGATCGCCGGCCGGTCGCTCTCGGCATGCCAGACGTCGACCATCTGCTCCGGATACCTGCCGTACTGAAGCTCTTCGTCCGGATCACCGGCCTCGCGGCTGAGCACGGAGCGGTCCTCAGACATTCAGGCCTCCAAGTTCGGTCCCAGGAAACGTAGCGCGTTGTCAGACAGCAGCTTGGCCTGCTGGGCGGCCGAGAGCCAGTCGGCCCGCCGAACAACCTCGCCCACCGGGCGCTCACCCAGCGGGTACGGGTAGTCACTGCCGACCATCACCTGGTCCTCGCCGAGGGTGTCGACCAGCAGCCGCAGCGCGGGTTGCTCGAAGACGACGGTGTCGACGGAGAACCGCCCGACGTAGTGGCTGGGCGGATACTGCGACTTCCCCCGTACGACGTCGCCGCGGCGCTCCCAGGCGTTCTCCACCCGGCCCAGCCAGAAGGCGAAACTGCCACCACCATGGGCGAAACAGATCCGCAGCGACTCGGGCAACTCGTCGAAGGCACCGCCAAGGATCATCGCGAGCAGCGAAAGGTGCGTCTCGGCCGGCATCCCGGTCAGCCAGCGTGCCATCCACCGGTCGAGCCGCGGACCGCCGGGCATGTCCCACGGATGCACCAGCACCGGCGCGCCGACCTCCGCACAGTGCTTGAGGAAGGCAACGATGCCCGCGTCGTCGAGGTCCTTGTCGCCGACGTGGTTGCCGATCTCGACCCCGACGTGCCCGGCCGCCAGACAGCGGTCGAGCTCTGCGCAGGCGGCGTCGGGATCCTGCAACGGGACCTGGCAGAACGGCACCAGTCTGTTGTCCCCGGCAAGTGTCTCCAGGGTCAGGTCGTTGAAGATCCTGGCCACCTTGACGGCCTGATCGGCCGGCCGCTCGTAGGCGAAGAACACCGGGGTCGGCGACACCACCTGAAGATCGATGCCGTCGGCATCCATATCGGCGCGCCGGGTCGCGGGGTCCCAGGCCTGCGCGCCGACCGGCCGGAACTCGGTCTCCCCGATCATGATCATCGCGTCGCGCTCGGAGTCGATCCGCAACCACGGCCAGTCCGCTCCGCCGCAAGCAGCCGTCAGCTCCGGCCAGCCCTTGGGAACGAGATGGGTGTGGACGTCGACCGCTCGGGGCATCAGGCTCTGCCGGGATGCAAGGTGTCGCAGTGCGGGCAGGTGCGGGCTTCTTCGCTGGCGTAGAAGGCCTGGAAGACCGGCGGGAGGTCCTCGACGATGTCGGTGACCTGGAGCTCGACCTCGTGCACGATGCCGTTGCAGTTGGCGCAGTACCAGCGGAACTTCTCCAGCACGCCGGGCTCGCGGACTCGTTCGATCACCAGGCCGATCGAGTCCGGACCGCGCTGCGGGGAGTGCGGCAGGTTGCGGGGCAGCACCCACATCTCGCCTGCGTTCACTTCGACGGTCGCCGGGCCGTCGTCGGTCATCACGTTCACCCGGAGCTCGCCGGAGATCTGGTAGAAGAACTCCTCGTACGGGTCGACGTGGAAGTCGGTGCGCTGGTTCGGGCCGCCGACCACCATGGTGATGAAGTCGTCGCCGGTCGGGAACATCTGCTTGTTGCCCACCGGGGGTTTCAGCAGGTGCTTGTTCTGCTCGATCCACTCCGGGAAGTCGGTCGATTCCAGGTTCACCATCGTCTTCACCTCTCCGGTACGGCTGCGACTGCTTGGATCTCGATCAGGAGCTGGGGATGGGGTAGCTGGTGCACCGCCACGGTGGTCCGGGCCGGTCCGCTCTCGTCGAAGAACTCGCCGTACACCTCGTTGTAGCCGCCGAAGTCGTTCATCGACACCAGGTACGTCGTGACGCTGACCAGGTCGTCGAGACCGGCCCCGACGGCGGCCAGGATGTCGCGGATGTTCTCCAGCACCGCCCGCGTCTGCTCCCGGATGTCCAGCGTCGTGGTCCCGAACTCGTCGGCCGACGCGCCCGCGATCGTGTTGTCGGGCAGGCGGCTCGACGTCCCCGAGACGTACGCGAACCCACCCGCGACCTTCACGTGCGGGAACCGTCCCCGCGGCGTCGCCTTGCCGGCCACCACCTTGGCATCGCTCACGACAGCTCCACACAGACGTTGGTGAGTTCGGAGTAGAAGTGCAGGGAGTGGTTGCCGCCCTCGCGGCCGATGCCGGAGAGCTTGGTCCCACCGAACGGGGTCCGCAGATCGCGGAGGAACCAGGTGTTCACCCAGACGATCCCCACGTCGAGCGCCGCGCCGGCCCGGTGGGCGCGGCCGACGTCCCGCGTCCAGACGGTGGCCGCGAGCCCGTACTGGCTGTCGTTGGCCAAGGCAAAGGCTTCGTCCTCGGTGTCGAACGGCGCGACATGACAGATCGGGCCGAAGATCTCCTCGGTGTTCGTCCGGGCGTTCGCCGGCAGGCCGGTCACCACCGTCGGTTGCACGTAGCAACCGTTGTCGCGGGCATCGCCGAAGGACGGCACGCCGCCGCCGGCGAGGACTTCGGCGCCCTCGGCGCGCGCCAGGTCGTAGTACGAGAGGACCTTGTCCCGGTGGGTCTTGGAGATCAGCGGCATGTTGACCGTTGCCTCGTCGGCCGGCCAGCCGAAGGTGAGCTCGGCGGCGCGAGCGGCCAGCCGGGTGCAGAACTCGTCGAAGACGGGGCGTTCGACGTACAGGCGCTCGGTGCAGAGGCAGACCTGGCCGCCGTTGGTGAACACCGACCGGACAGAACCTTCGACCGCCGCGTCGAGGTCGGCGTCGGCGAAGACCAGGCCTGCGTTCTTGCCGCCCAGCTCGAACGACACCGCCTTGACGCCGTCGGCGGCGACCTTGGCGATCGCCGTACCGGTGGAGGATTCGCCGGTGAAGGTGATCGCGTCCACGCCCGGGTGCCGGGTCAGGAACTCGCCCGCCGACGAGGGACCGAAGCCGTGCACGAGGTTGAACACGCCGTCCGGTACGCCGGCCGCCGCCATCACCTCGGCCAGTACCGTCGCCGAAGCCGGAGTCTCCTCCGAAGGCTTGACGACGACAGCGTTGCCGCAGGCAAGCGCCGGTGCCACCTTCCAGGTGAGGAGCAGGAGCGGAAGGTTCCAGGGCACCACGATCGCCACTACGCCGACCGGCTTGCGTACCGCGTAGTTGAGCGCTCGGCGGCCGTCGGCCAGCACGGTGGTGAACGACTCCGTGGACGCGGTGGTCGCGAAGTCGGCGAACGAACGGAAGTTCGCCGCGCCGCGCGGGATGTCCAGGGTCCGCGCCTGACTGATCGACTTGCCGGTGTCACCGACCTCGGCGGCCACCAGATCGTCGAAGCGCCGCTCCAGCTCGTCGGCCACGCGCCGGAGAACCACGGCCCGTCCCTGCTCCCCCAGCTGTCCCCACGGCCCGCTGAGAGCAGCCCGCGCGGCGGTGACGGCGGCGTCGACCGTGCCGGCATCTGCTTCACAGACGTCGAAGAGTTGCTCGCCGGTCACCGGGCTGACCTTCGCGAACGTCGAACCGCCGTCGACGAAGGAGCCGCCGACGAAGTTTCGCAACAGCCCGACGCTCTCCGGCTGCCCGGTGAGCAACCCGGGCTGCCACAAGGTGCCGCTCATCGGCGCCTCCCGGCCGCTCGTGCTGCTCGGGCCGCCGCGGTCAGGACTGCCGCACCCAGAAGCCCGGCTGCGGCGAGGTACTGGTGCTGCCGGCGGACCCGGCCCTGGACCTCGGCGTACGGGGTGGTGGAGAAGGAGACCAGCTCGTAGCGGGAGACGTAGCGACCGGGGAAGGCCCGCTCGAGGGCGTGCTCGATCCGCTTGGTCAGCCGGAAGACCGGCGAAGCGACCTTGTCGCGCATCTCGATGAAGTTGCCGAGGGCCATCTCGGCGATCGCTTCGGCGTTGACCCGGCGACGATGCTCGAACAGCGGCAACGCGCGGGCCCAGGAGCCGCCGGTGTCGGAGAGGCAGCGGTCCAGCTCCACCACGTCCTCGAAGGCGCAGTTGGCGCCCTGGCCGTAGAACGGGACGATCGCGTGGGCGGCGTCGCCGATCAGGGCGGTGCGGCCGTTCGCCTGCCAGGGCCGGGTGTGCACGGTGCCCAGCACGCCGACCGGATTGTGCTGGTAGTCGCCGACCAGAGAAGGGGCCAACGGCAACAGATCGGGGTACTGCTCGGCGAAGTACCGTTCGATCGACTCACGGTTGCTGAGGGCATCGAAATTGCCGGCCGGCCAGAACAACGTGCAGGTGAAGGAGCGGTCCGGGTTCGGCAGCGCGATCATCATCGACGTACCGCGGGGCCAGATGTGCAGCGCGCCGGGATCGAGCGCGAACTCGCCGTCCACCGCCGGGATGCTCAGCTCCTTGTAGCCGTAGTCGAGGAAGTCGACCTCGTCCCGCACGGCTCCCTCGGCCACCAACCGCTCTCGCACCGCGGACCCGGCACCATCAGCACCCAGTACGACGTCCGCCGTCGCCTCCACCTTGCCCGCAGGCGTCTCGAACACCATCGCCCCGGAAGCGGAGTCCAGCTCGAGCAGCCGGTGCTCGAACAGCACCTCGACCCCGGGCGCCGCCGCGGCCGCGTCGAGCAGCGCGTTGTTCAGCGTTCCGCGGCTGATCGAGTTGATCGCCCGGTCCCCCGACGCGCTGTACTGCTGGAAGTCCAGCGGCCCGTCGACCGGATGGATCATCCGGCCCTTCATCGGCAACGCGTCGGCCATCACCTGGTCGACCAGGCCGATCCGACGCAACGCGTCCAGCCCGCGCTCGGAGATGGCCAGGTTGATCGACCGTCCCCGCTCCGGCTGCCCCACCCGGGGGTCGGCACGACGCTCGTACAGGGTGACCGACAGCCCGCGTCGCGCCAGGTAGCACCCGAGCAGGCTCCCGGCCAGACCGGCACCGACGATGGCAACACGCTCACTCATGCGTTCTCCGGAACAGCCTCGGCCAGCGCTCGTACTGCGCGCCAGCAGTCGTGGTACAGCGAATAGAGCGGGACGGGAGCCAGCCGCAGTACGTCGGGCTCCCGCGCGTCGGCGATCACGCCGTGCTCGAAGCGCAGCGTCCTGGCCAGCTCACCGGCGCGGAGTCCACCGCCGATCCGCAGCGAGAGTTGCGCGCCTCGCCGTGCGGGGTCGGCCGGAGTGATCACCCGCAGCGGCCGGGTCGGAGTGATCTCCGCCAGCAGCTTCTCCAGGTACGCCGTCAGCCGCAGGCTGCGCTCCCGCAGTACGGCGATGCCGACCTGGTCGAAGATCTCCAGCGAGGTCCGCACCGGGCTCATCGAGAAGATCGGCGGATTCGACACCTGCCACGCCTCCGCGGAGGCCGGCGGACGCGACTCGGGGGCCATCTCGAACCGCGACGCCTCCTCGGTGCTCCACCACCCCTCGAAGCGCGGCAACCCGGCTGACAGATGCCGCTCGTGCACGAACACCCCGGCCAGTGCGCCCGGACCGGAGTTCAGGTACTTGTAGGAGCACCAGGCCGCGAAGTCGACGTCCCAGTCGTGCAGCGCCAGCGGCACGTTGCCGGCCGCGTGCGCCAGATCCCAGCCGACCACGGCACCGGCCGCCTGACCTGCTGCCGTGATCGCCGGGAGGTCCATCAGCTCGCCGGTCAGATAGTTGACGCCGCCGAGCAGTACCAGGGCCACGTCGGGGCCGAGAGCCGCGACGACGTCCTCGGTGCGCAGTACTTCTTCACCGGTTCGCGGCCGGAGCCGCACCACCGCGGCGTCCGGGGAATAGCCGTGGAACGAGACCTGCGACCGGACGGCGTAACTGTCCGACGGGAAGGCAGAGTCCTCGATCACGATCTTGAAGCGCTCGGCGGTCGGCCGGTAGAACGACACCATCAGCAGGTGCAGGTTGATCGTCAGCGAGTTCATCACCACGGTCTCGCTCGGCAACGCCCCCACCAGCCGGGCAGCCGCCGCGGTCAGCGAGGCGTGGTACGGCAGCCACGGCCGTTTCGCGTCGAGATGCCCCTCGACTCCCCACCGTCCCCAGGAGTCGAGATCCTCGAGCAGCTCGACCCTGGTCGCCTTCGGCCGCAACCCCAGCGAGTTCCCGGCGAAGTAGGCCACCTCCGGATAGGGACCGGCCTCCACCGGCGGGACGTCGAACAGCTCGCGCCACCCGGGATCCGCCTCGTCGAGGGCGACCGCGGCGGCCTCGACCGGGTCCATGGCCCGGTCCGGCCGCATCCTGCCCTGACTCACGGTTCGATGACCGTGTCTTTCCCGATCGCGGTCACGCCACCTTTGCTGACGGTGTAGCCGCGTTCACGGTCGTGATCCAGGTCGATGCCGATCTTGGCGCCGTCCGGCACGATCACGTTCTTGTCCAGGATGACGTTCTTCAGCACCGCATCGGCGCCGATCTTGCAGTTGTCCATGATGACGGAGTTCTCGATCTTCGCGCCGGCGCTGACGATCACGTTGGCACCGAGCACCGAGTGGTCCACGGTCGCGCCGGAGATGATCGAGCCGGCGCAGACGATCGACTCACCGACGGTGGCGTTGTCGGTGAACTTGGCGCCCGGCAGTTGCGGATGCGAGGTGAAGATCGGCCAGTCGGAGTTGTAGAGGTTGAAGACCGGCTGGATCGAGACCAGGTCCATGTGCGCCTCGTGGTACGAGTCGAGCGAACCGACGTCGCGCCAGTACGAACGGTCCCGGTCGAGCGCGCCCGGTACGTCGTTGTCCTTGAAGTCGTAGACCCCGGCCTTGCCCTCGGCAACCAGCATCGGGACGATGTCGCCGCCCATGTCGTGCCGGCTGGCCGGGTTCGCCGCGTCCTTGCGCAGCGCCTCCACCAGGACGTCGGCGCTGAACACGTAGTTGCCCATCGAGGCGAACGTCTCGTCCGGGGAGTCCGGCAGGCCCGGCGGGTCGGCCGGCTTCTCCAGGAACTCGGCGATCGTGTGCCCGTCGTCGGCGGTCTTGATCACGCCGAACTCCGACGCCTCGGCCCGAGGTACCCGGATGCCGGCCACCGTGACGCCGTTGCCGCGCGCGATGTGGTCGGCGACCATCTGCGAGGCGTCCATCCGGTACACGTGGTCGGCGCCGAACACGATGATGATGTCGGGCTTGTGGTCCCTGATCAGGTTCATCGACTGGTAGATCGCGTCGGCGCTGCCCTGGTACCACTGCGGGCCGAGCCGCTGCTGGGCCGGCACGCAGGTGACGAAGTTGCCGAGGAAGGTCGACATCCGCCACGTCATCGTGACGTGCCGGTCCAGCGAGTG
Organism: Kribbella sp. CA-293567; assembly: GCF_027627575.1. Classification (NCBI taxonomy): domain Bacteria; kingdom Bacillati; phylum Actinomycetota; class Actinomycetes; order Propionibacteriales; family Kribbellaceae; genus Kribbella; species Kribbella sp. CA-293567. The sequence continues at coordinate 1,928,036 of NZ_CP114065.1, read as the reverse complement.
CGACTTGTACTGCGTCAGTACGCACAGGTTGCGGTAGCCCGCGTTGACCAGGTTGGACAGTACGAAGTCGATCAGCCGGTAACTGCCCCCGAACGGCACGGCCGGTTTGGCCCGGTCCGCCGTGAGCGGCATCAGCCGCTTCCCCTCGCCACCGGCCAGCACGATTCCCAGGACCCTCGGTGCCTTCGCCATGTCCGCACCTTAGCTTCCGATGCCCCGTTGCATAAGCCGGTTGCGAGTGTCGTGACACTGGGTGCATGCCTATCCTCGTCGAACCCACCGTCGTCGTGCACCGATCGTTCCTCCAGGCGTGGGACGAGTTGGCTGCCGACGACGTGCGGTGGATGGGGGCGCGCGGGTTCCGGCAGGAGTGGGCCAGGGAGCAACTGGAGGATCCTGGCGAGTTCGCCCGGATGGTCGAGGCGATCCGCGCGGACGCCGACGAGAGCGTCCCGCCACCGCCGGACCTGGTGCACGAGACCACGCTCTGGTTCGTCGACGACGGCACCGAGTGGCTCGGCCGGTTGTCGATCCGGCATGCCCTGACTCCGGCGCTGGAGGAGCTCGGCGGCCACATCGGGTACTTCGTCCGCCCGTCGGCCCGCGGCCGGGGTCACGCCACCCGGATGCTGGCCCAGTCTTTGCCGATCGCCGCCCGGCTCGGCATCGACCCCGCCCTGCTCACCTGCGACACCGGCAACGAGGCGTCCCGCAAAGTCATCCTGGCGGCCGGTGGCGAACAGGAGGACGAGCGGCACGGCAAACTGCGTTTCTGGGTCGCCACCCAGGTGCGGTGATGGCTTAGTGTCGGAGCATGGAGATCGCGATCTTGACGCGTGAGTTCCCGCCCGACGTGTACGGCGGGGCTGGGGTGCATGTGGACTTCCTGGTCCGGGAGCTGCGCAAACTGCATCAGCGGGGTGAGGTCGCGGTCGAGGTGCACTGCATGGGTGAGCCGCGGGCCGGCGCGATCGCGCACTCCGAGGACGACGCGCGGATCGAGCACGCGAACGCGGCGCTGCGGATCCTCTCCACCGACCTGACCATGACGGCGGCCGTGGGCAGCGCGCAACTGGTGCACTCCCACACCTGGTACGCGAACATGGCCGGCCACTGGGCCAAGCTGCTGTACGGCGTACCGCACGTGGTGACCGCGCACTCGCTGGAGCCGCTGCGGCCGTGGAAGGCGGAGCAGCTCGGTGGCGGGTACAGGTTGTCGAGCTGGGCCGAGCGGACGGCGTACGAGGCTGCCGACGCGGTGATCGCGGTCAGCAACGCGACCCGCGACGACATCCTCGCCAGCTACCCGGCGATCGATCCGGCCAGGGTGCACATCATCACCAACGGCATCGACGCGGACTTCTACCACCCGGACCCGGCGACCGGCGTACTGGAGCGGCTCGGGGTCGACCTCACTCGTCCGTACGTGACGTTCGTCGGCCGGATCACCCGCCAGAAGGGCGTCCCACATCTGCTCCGCGCCGGGCTGCAACTCGACCCGTCGGTGCAGCTCGTGCTGCTGGCCGGTGCCGCCGACACCCCTGAGCTGAAGGCCGAGACCGATGCCCTCGTCGACGAGCTGAAGGCGACCCGCGACGGCGTCTTCATCGTTTCCGAGATGCTGCCGCGCGAGGAGGTCCGCCAGGTCCTCACGCACGCGCTCGCGTTCTGCTGCCCGTCGGTCTACGAGCCGCTCGGCATCGTCAACCTGGAGGCGATGGCCTGCGAGACCGCCGTCGTCGCCAGCGCCGTCGGTGGCATCCCGGACGTCGTCGTCGACGGCGTCACCGGCACCCTGGTTCCCTACGACGAGAACGACCCCGCCACCTTCGAACGCCAACTGGCCGAAGGCATCAACGCCCTGGTGGCCAATCCCGCTCAGGCCGAGGCCATGGGCAAGGCCGGCCGGGCCAGGGCCATCTCGGAGTTCGGCTGGGACGCGGTCGCCGACCGCACCGTCGAGCTCTACCAGTCGCTGCTTTAGGTAAGGGAAACTCCACCGGCGTGGGGGCCGACCGCCCTCGCGGCAGTCGCTCCGCCGATCTGTTGCTGGCGGCAAACAGCCTGTCGCCCTCCGGCGAGAAGTCCTGGTCACCTCGTGGAAGCAGCATCGAAAGCCTCTTCGACGGCACCCACACTTTCCAGAAGATCGGCGGGGCTGAGCAGGAGGCCCGGAGCTCCACCACAGACCAACCCGCTCGAAGCCACCCTGCCGAGCCCACGCTGAGCGTGCGCCGGCTGGGCTCAGCGTGGTTGGTCTGTGGTGGAGCTCCGGTCGCTCAGCCGATGCCCGCGGTCGGCGACTCGCCTGTCAGCCAGGTGGTGAGCAGGCGGGCGCCGGCGCCGGTCGCGCCGAGGGAGTACTCGAACTCGTCGCGGGGTGACTCGGCGATGCTCGACAGATCGAGGTGCGCCCACGGCAGGCCGCCGGCGAACGGCTTCAGGAACAGGGCGGCGGTGATCGAGCCCGGTCCCTTCGAGCTGTTCACCGAGTCGGCGATCGGCGTCGAGATCAGATCGGTGTAGACGTCCGGCAACGGCATCCGCCACAGCCGCTCGCCGGAGACCTCACCCGCGCCGGTCAGCTGCTCGGCGAGGCGGTCATCGGTGGCGAACAGACCGCCGTACAGCATCGATCCGAGCGAGACCTTGATCGCGCCGGTCAGTGTGGCGATGTCGACGATCGCGTCGGGCTTCAGCTCGTTCACCGCGTAGGCGAGTCCGTCGGCCAGGACCAGCCGGCCCTCGGCGTCGGTGTTCTTGACCTCGGTCGTGCGTCCGCCGTAGTGCCGGATCACGTCGTCCGGCCGGAACGCGGTGCCCGACGGCATGTTCTCCGCAGCGCAGATCAGCCCGGTCACCTTGACCTGCGCGCCCAGCTCCCGTAGCGCCGCCATGGTCGCGATCACCGAACCGCCGCCGGTCATGTCGCGCTTCATCGACACCATGCTCTCGCGCGGCTTCAGCGACAGGCCGCCGGTGTCGTAGGTGATGCCCTTGCCGACCAGTACGACGTACGGCGTGTCCTTGGTGGCGCCGTCAGGCGTGTAGTCGAGGCGGATCAGCCGCGGCGGCCGGGTGGAGCCCTGACCGACCGCGAGGATGCCGCCGAAACCTCCGGCAGCGAGTTGGCCCTCGTCCCAGACCTTGACGTCGAGTCCCGTCCTGCCCGCCAGCTCCGTCGCGCGGGCGGCGAGCCAGGCCGGATCCTTCTCGTTCGACGGGGTGGTCGCAAGCTCCCGCGCCAGCCAGCCGGTCCGGCCGATCACCAGGCCGCGCGCCAGCGGAGCCGCCCGGTCCTGGTCGGTGCCGTCGGTGAGCACGATCCGCTCGACCACCGGCTTGCCCACGTCCACGGTCTTCCGGGTGAACGTGAACGATCCCAGCGCGGCGCCCTCGGCGAACGCCTGCAGCCCCTCGTCGCCGATGCCCTCGGCAACCACCGTGGTCAGCTCGTCCTTGCCCCGGCCGAACCTCGCGATCGCCGCTCCGGCGTGTCGCAGTTCCAGCGGCGTACCGTCGCCGGCACCCACCAGCAGCACCTCGGTGACCGCGCCGGTCAGCAGCGGGTACGCCGCGGTCGTGCCCGCGGCGTGGCTGAAGCCGGTCTCGCGCTGCACCTCGAGCAGCCGGTCCAGGTCCACGCCGAGCCGCTCACCGGCCTCTTTCGCGGCGGCCGGCAGACCTGCCTCACCGACCAGGATCACCCAGGTCCGCGCCCCGTGGACGGGGAGCCCGGGCTGCCAGCTGACGGCGGGCAGGGTCGGGAAGATGTTGCGGGCGCTGCTGCGGCGAGCCACCTGACGTCCTCACTTCTGGTCAAAGGGTGTGGATGCAACCGTAACGACCCCGGCCGGTGCCGGAAACGGCACCCACCGGGGTCGTGGAGTGTTTCGGGGACTGGATCAGCCGACAACGGCTTTGAGCGCGTTCCCCAGCTCGGTCGCCTCATCGGCGTTCAGCTCGACCACGAGCCGACCGCCGCCCTCGAGCGGAACCCGCATCACGATGCCCCGGCCCTCCTTGGTGACCTCGAGCGGACCATCGCCCGTCCGCGGCTTCATCGCCGCCATGCGCGCACCCCTTCCCTCATTGGATACTGCCCTCTTCGGTGTTGAGCGACGACACCGCAGGGGCTGTCCGTCGCCGGCGCCCACGCGGTGATGCGCCGTCGGCGCGCATCGCAAAGTGTGTATCTCGACCCATTATCCCCGATCCCGGGCCAGAGCCGTGCACCATACGGCAGACTCAGGTCTCGTGCACGCCCGATCAGCGCTCTTCGACCTGTACGGCGACCACCTGCGCGCCCGCGGCGCGCGCGCACCGGTGGCCGCTCTGGTACGGCTGCTTGCCCCGCTGGGCGTGCATCCTCCGGCTGTCCGGACCGCCGTGTCGCGGATGGTCCGGCAGGGCTGGCTGGAGCCGGTCCGGATCGACGGACAACCTGGTTACGGCCTGACCTCCCGGGCGCGTCGCCGCCTCGACGACGCCGCCGCCCGGATCTACCGGACCGCTTCCGAGGCCGACGGCAACGACTCCGCCGGCGGCCCTGACAGCGGCCCTGGCGCCGGCCGGAAGGGCGACCCGAGCTGGGACGGGCACTGGCATCTGGTCATCCTGCAGGAGGTGCCGAACGCGCGCCGCCGCGAGCAACTGGCCGGTCAACTCGCCTTCCTGGGTTGGGCTCCGCTGTCCGACGCGGCCTGGGTCGGGCTGCGCAACGACGCCGAGGTGGACCAGATCCTCGGCCAGGAAGGCATCGCCGCGGACCGGTTCCGGGCGCCGGTCGAGGACGACGCGGCGGAGTTCGCCCGCCGGGTCTGGAAGCTGGACGCGCTCGGCGCGTCGTACGACGTGTGGCTGACCGAGGCCAAGCCGCTGGCCAGCAGCGCGGGCGACGAGGTCACCGACGAGCAGGCGTTCGCCGTACGGTCGGAGCTCGTGCACGAATGGCGCAAGTTCCTGTTCGTCGACCCGGGCCTGCCGGCCGAACTGCTGCCGGCCGACTGGGCCGGCACCCGGGCGGCCGCCTTCTTCGACTTCCACGCCACCCGCCTGAGCCACGCGGCCGGGCGTTTCGTGGACAACTGCCTGACCGTTCACTGACTGTTTTCACCGAGTGCTAGGAGCTTGCCACGATGAGTGACTCTGTCGCGTACGACGTGACCGCGGGCGTCGCCACGATCACGCTGAACCGGCCGGACGCGATGAACTCGCTCGACACGCCGACCAAGGTCGCGCTGCGGGACGCGGTCCAGGCGGCCGCCACGGACGACGCCGTCCGGTGTGTCGTGCTGACCGGCACCGGGCGCGCGTTCTGCGTCGGCCAGGATCTGAAGGAGCACATCGGGCTGCTCCAGGCCAACGACCTGGACGCGTTGTGGAGCACGGTCCCCGACCACTTCGCCCCGATCGCGCTGGCCCTGGCCGAGATGCCGAAGCCGGTGATCGCCGCGGTGAACGGGGTCGCCGCCGGGGCCGGCGCGTCGATGGCCTTCGCCTGCGACTTCCGGATCGTCGCCGAGACGGCGGGATTCAATCTCGCCTTCGCCGGCATCGCGCTGTCCTGCGACACCGGCATCTCCTGGACCCTCCCCCGGCTGGTCGGCCAGGCTCGTGCCACCGAGTTGCTCTACTTCCCGCGCACGGTGCCCGCGGCCGAAGCGTTGACGCTCGGCCTGGCCAGCTCCGTCGTACCGGCGGAGGAACTGACGGCCGCGACTGCCGAGCTGGCCACCAAACTGGCGAACGGCCCGACGGTCGCCTACGGCTCGATCCGCCAGTCGGTCGCGTACTCCGCGACGCACACCCTGGCCGAGGCACTGGAGTTCGAGGCCGGCAAGATGCGGCTGACCGGCGCGACCGAGGACCACCACAACGCGGTCGCCTCCTTCGTCGCCAAGGAGAAGCCGGTCTTCCACGGCAAGTAGGCCTGCTGACGCACCGCGGCCCGGAACCCTGACCGGTTCCGGGCCGCAGCGCGTTCAGTGGATCGGCAGGCCGCTCAGCGAACGGTCCGGAAGGTGTTCAGATCGGTCTTGCCGTTGGCCCACAGCTGGTTGACCCGGCTGCGCTCGTTGGCGTTCGGGGTCGCGTTGGTGCAGGACGGGCCGGGGCCGCCACCGGACATCAGCTCGCTGCACGGACCGGAGTAGCGGTCCGGCAGACCGAGCACGTGGCCGGTCTCGTGGGCCGTGATCCGGGTCGAGTTGTACTGCTGGGCCTGGCGGTAGTCGATGAAGATGAAGCCGCGGCCGTGACCGTTGGTGGAGGCGTACGAACCGCGGGAGTCGTTGCCCTCACGGTAGTAGAAGTCGTACGTCCCGGTGGTCTGCACCAGCCGGACGTTGCTCACCGACGAGTTCCAGATCTGCGTCGAGCGCGCGATCTGGCTGGCGAAGGTGGGAGCGTTGACGCGGTACCGGACGGTGACCGCGGCGAGCTTGTTGCCGCTCTTGGCCTGCTGGGCCTTGGCGGACTTCATCACCGCGTCGTAGAACGCCTTGTTGTTGGCGGCTTCCTCCGGCGAACCGGCGTACGACGAGACGACGGTGGCCTCCGCCCGCTCGGGAGCGGGCGCCGCCGCGGCGGGGACGGCGGCGAAGGCGGTGGCGCCGAGGGCGGCGGTGGCCAGGACGGCCAGGGAGGACATGATCTTGCGTGGCATGGGCGGGCCTCATTCAGATCTTGGGGCGGACAGCGATCGGTGGACTACCGAAAGCAACTGACCCGAAAGTGATACCAAGAGCCCGCATTTTCCGCACCAGGCCGGGAAATAACCGAGGGTATTCCTGCACGCACGCTCGGTACGGACCGGAACCGGCCGGGTAACCCGTCGTTTGAGACCGCTCACAGCCCCGGTCCGGTCAGCGGGCGATGCAGTCGGCGAGGTGGTCGTTGACGATGCCGGTCGCCTGCATCAGCGCGTAGCTGGTGGTGGGGCCGATGAAGACGAAGCCCTTCTTCTTCAGGGCTTTCGACATCGCGACGGACTCCGGGGTGGTGGCCGGGACGTCGGCCATCGTCTTCGGCGCCGGGTGGTTGGCGGGCCGGAAGGACCAGAGCAGCTCGGTCAGCTCGCCGGGCGCCAGCTCGAGCAGGGCCCGGGCGTTGGTGATGGTGGCGTTGATCTTGAGCCGGTTGCGGACGATGCCGGCGTCGGCCATCAGCCGGTCGAAGTCGCCCGGGCCGTACGCCGCGACTCGCTCGGGGTCGAACTGGTCGAACGCCCGCCGGAAGTTCTCCCGCTTGCGCAGGATCGTGATCCAGGACAGCCCGGACTGGAACCCCTCCAGCGTCAGCCGCTCGTACAGCGCCTGGTCGTCGCGGATCTCCCGGCCCCACTCGTCGTCGTGGTACGCGATGTACTCCGGGGCCGAGGTCGCCCAGCTGCAGCGGAGCGCGCCGTCGGGACTGGGCGCGGTCATGCGGTGATCATCAGGTGGGGCGCTGGACGGAGCTCACATCGGGCGCGGCGCTGTGGCGGCCGCGTGGCCGGCCGTCGGCGTCGAGGCCATCGGCGTCTTCCTCAGCTGCCTGGTCCGTGGCGTCCACGTCCGGGGTGACGGCCTGGAAGGTGCCGGTGTGGTCCGGCGGCGGCTCCTTGGCCTCGAACCACGGAGTTGCCTCCGAGTCGTCCTGGGTGTGCACAAGCTCCTGGAGCAGCGGCGGAAGCGGGACGGGCGCCTTCGGCTGCTCGTCGAGAGCCGAGACCGGCGGCTCGTCGTTCGTGAACCAGTCATCAGCCGGTACGTCGTCGTGCGTCCGCGCAGGCGGTGCGTCTGAGCCGGATACAGCGTGCTCGTCGCGCAGCTCCGCCGATGCCGGGGATGCGTCTGCGCCGGTCACAGCATGGTCCTCGTGCAGATCCGCCGATGTCGCGGATGCGTCTGCGCCGGTCACAGCGTGCTCGTCGCGCAAATCCGCCGATGCCGGGGATGCGTCTGCGCGAGTCACAGCGTGTTCGTCGTGCAGATCCGCCGATGCCGCGGATGCGTCTGCACGGGTCACAGCATGCTCGTCGCGCAGATCCGCCGGTGCTTCTGCGCGGGCGACAGCGGGCTGGTCAGCCGGAGCGGACTCCGGCTCGGTGCTGCTGGCGGCCGGCTGCTGAACGGGCACACCGCCGGGAAGGGCGATGTCCGGCTGAGCTTCGACTGCCGCAGGGGCCGGCGAGGTTGCGTCATCCTCGGTGCTGCCAACTGCGGGCGGCTGAGCAGGCGCGTCACCGGGGAGGTCGGTCTCGGGCTGGGCCGGGGCTTCCTGTGCGGCAGGCACTTCGGCGGCGGCTTCGGCTGCGGGGGGTGCTTCGGCCGGCTCCGGGGTGTTCGCGGCTTCCGGCTGCGGTGGGAAGTCACCGCCGACGAGGATCGGCTTGCTGTAGCCGGTGTCGTCGAAGTCGGCGTACTGGTAGTCGGCGCGGGCGGTGAAGCCGGCACCTTCGGGACCGTGGACGATCGGGCTGACGGCTCGCTCCAGGTCGGCGATCCGGCGGTCGCGTTCGGCCACCTCGCGGGCGACCCGCTCGAGCAGCGTGTCGACCTCGTCCATCCGGTAGCCGCGCAGGCCGACGCCGAACCGGGCCGTCTCCAGGTCCGCGGCGGTGAGCGCTTGCCGCGCGGGCACCGTCAGATCCGGCCGGTCGTCGTACGCGGGGCCCATCGCACCCCATCGTCCCGACGCAACGACGGCAACAGCCCCGATCAGGAGCACCACAATCAACCCGAAGAACCACATCACGGGACCGATCGTGCCATGCCGACGGACAACCCCGCACAACCACGGGCCGGTCGCCGGTTGTCAAGAGGCAGTCTCAGCTCCCGTCGGAGCCGAGCCGCCGCACCTCACGCCGCTCCCGGGCCTCCGGGCTGTCGGCCTCGGCGACGTCCCGCGCCGCCGACGACGCGGCTTCCTCGGCCGCCGCGTCGGCCAGCTCACCGGACTTGACGATGTAGCTGATCGCCTCGTCCACGTCGTCGGTGATCGTGAACATGTCCAGGTCGGCCGGCGAGATCTTGCCGTCGGCAAGCATCGTCTCGCGCAGCCAGTCGGCCAGCCCGCTCCAGTACGACGTACCGAACAGCACCACCGGGAACGACGTCACCTTGCGGGTCTGCGCCAGGGTGAGCGCCTCGAACAGCTCGTCCAGGGTGCCGAACCCGCCCGGCATCACCACGAACCCCTGCGCGTACTTCACGAACATCGTCTTGCGGGTGAAGAAGTAGCGGAAGTTCATCCCGACGTCGACCCACTCGTTCAGGCCGTTCTCGAAGGGCAGCTCGATGCCCAGCCCGACCGACACCCCGTCCGCCTCGGAGGCGCCCTTGTTCGCCGCCTCCATCACCCCCGGCCCGCCACCCGTGATCACGGCGTACCCGGCCGCGACCAGCTTCCGCCCGAACTGCTCGGCGGCGGCGTACATCGGGTCGTCCGGCTTGGTCCGCGCCGACCCGAAGACGCTGATCGCCGGCCCGAGCTCGGCCAGCATCCCGAAGCCCTCGATGAACTCCGACTGGATCCGCAGCACCCGCCACGGGTCGGTGTGCACCCAGTCCGACGGGCCGCGGCTGTCCAGCAGCCGCTGCTCGGAGGTCGACTGCTGCACCTGGTTGCGGCGCATCACGACAGGCCCTCGCTGCTGCGAGCCCTGCGGACGGTCGGGGTGGATCGATGGTTCTGCCATGCCCCCAGGTTAGTGCGGCGAACCAGTACGGACCTGCTGGAACGGGGCGCGCCTCACGCCGTCAACCAACTCCTCAACCGCTGTTCACACTGCTCGATCTCCGCGTCGGGCACGAATTCCTCCTGCTTGTGGGCGAGCAGCGGATCCCCCGGCCCGTAGTTCACCGCCGGTACGCCGAGCAGCGTGAACCGCGCCACGTCGGTCCAGCCGAACTTCGGCTTCGGCTCGCCGCCGACCACCTGCAGGAACGCGGCCGCGGCCGGCCGGTCGAGCCCCGGCAGACCACCCGGGGAGGTGTCGGTGACCACCACGTCGTACCCGGCGAACACCTCCCGGACATGCGCCTCGGCCTCCGCCTCCGACCGGCTGGGCGCGAACCGGTAGTTCACCGACACCACGCACAGATCCGGTACGACGTTGCCGGCGACCCCACCGCTGATCCCGACCGCGTTCAGGCCCTCGCGGTACTCCAGCCCGTCGATCGGCACCCGCCGCGGCTCGTACGCCGCCAGCCGGTCGAGGATCTCGCCGGCGGCGTGGATCGCGTTCTCGCCCATCCACGACCGCGCCGAGTGTGCCCGCTCGCCGCGCGTGGTCACGTCGACCCGCATCGTGCCCTGGCAGCCTGCCTCGACCACCGCGTTCGACGGCTCCATCACCACGGCGAACACGCCCTGCAGCAGGTCGGGATGCGTCTGGGTGAGCTTGAACAGACCGTTTCGCTCGGCTTCGATCTCTTCGCAGTCGTAGAACACGTAGGTGACGTCGCGGTTCGGCTCGGTCAGGGTCGCCGCGAGCCGCAGGCCGACGGCGACGCCGCCTTTCATGTCGCAGGCACCGAGCCCGTGGATCAGCCCGTCCGCGCGCCGGGCCGGCAGGTTGCCGTTCAGCGGGACGGTGTCGAGGTGCCCGGCGATCACGATCCGCTCGGCGCGGCCCAGCTCGGTCCGGGCGACGACGGTGTTGCCGTGCCGGCTGACGCTCAGGTGCGGGTACGCCGAGAGCGCCGCCTCGACCGCGTCGGCCAGTTCCTGCTCGGTCCCGCTGACCGACGAGACGTCGACCAGCGCCGTACACAGGTCGGGGCCGGACAGGGACAGATCAAGCTTCGCCATCGGAATCCTCAGCTGCGGGTGACTGGGTCTGGTCGGGCAGGAAAACGCAGAACTCGTTGCCCTCGGGATCGGCGCAGACGTGCCAGCCGATGGTGTCGTCCTTGGGCCGGAGCAGTGTCGCACCCGCGGCGAGCACGGCGTCCAGGTCGTCGGCCGTGATGTCCCAGTGGATCCGGTTCTTGACCGCCTTCGGCTCCGGCACCGGGACGAACACCCAGTACTTGAACGGCAGGCCCGGCACGTTCTCGAGCCAGCAGTACGGCTTGCCCGGCTCCTGCCCGACGTCACCGCCGACGATCCCGGCCCACCAGGCAGCCTGCGCGGCGGGATCGGCCGAGTCGACCACCAGCTCCATCAACCGGTACTCCGGCACCTTGTCGCGCACGAACCCGCAGAACTCGCCACCCTCGGGATCGGCCAGCACCGCCCACGGCTGCTCCTCGCTGACCGGGCTCAGCAGCCTGGCCCCGAGCCGCTCGAGCGCCTCGACCGAGGTGGTGTTGACGTCCAGGTGGACCCGCTGCTTCAAGGTCCGCGCCTCGAGCACCCGGTTGATCCAGACCGTCTGCTCCGGCCGGTTCCCGAGCAGCACCTCGGGGTTGTCGGCCGGCGTCGTCAGCCCGAGCACCTGGCCCCAGAACGAGGTCATCACGCTCGGCGAACCGACATCGATACACAGATCCTTGAAGCGCCCAAGACTCATGTTCCAAGGCTAGTGGGCCGCACGGCGGTGGGCCCGATCGCGGGCGACATACCGGAGCTCGGCCGCTGGCCCTGAATCCGGGTCACAATCATTGCCATGACAGCAGTCGATCCCGAGCTTCGGGCAGCACTCACCGCCGACCGGGCCGGTACGGCGGAGCGGATCATCGCGCTGAGCGCCGACCTGGAGGCCATCATGGAGGCCTCGCGGCTGGTCGCGACCGACGACGAGCACGATCCGGAAGGGTCGACGATCGCCTTCGAGCGGTCCCAGACCAGCAAGTTCCTGGACGACGCGCGCAAACGCCTAGGGGACCTCGACGGCGCGCTGGCCCGGCTGGACGCCGGCGACTACGGCCGGTGCGAGACCTGCGGCAACGCGATCGCGGCCGGCCGCCTGGTGGCCCGGCCGAGCGCGCGCACCTGCATCGACTGCGCGACCTGAGCAGCAGGCTCCGGCCGGCCCGGCCGAGCAGCACCCACGTGAGATCCTGGAGCCGTCCGGGCGGCCGATGGGTTGTGAACAGGGGAGCGAGCATGACGACGATCTACGACGTCGCGCGTAGATCCGGCGTCTCGCCGGCCACCGTCTCGCGGGTCCTCAGCGGCCGCCGCAACGTGGATCCCGAACTGTCCGAGAAGGTCCGCGCCGCCGTCGCGGAGCTCGGCTACCGCCCGAACGGCGTGGCCCGCAACCTGCGGCGCGCGAGCACCAACCTATGGGCCGTCGTCATCTCCGACATCGAGAACCCGTTCTTCACCTCCCTGGTCCGCGGGCTGGAGGACGTCGCGCAGACCGAGGGGTACCACGTCGTGCTGTGCAACTCCGACGAGGACCCGGCCAAGGAGGCGGCGTACGCGTCGGCGGTGCTGACCGACCAGATGGCCGGCGTGGTGATCTCGCCGACGTCGACCGCCGAGGGGGTTCAGCTGCTCGACCAGGCGAAGACCCCGATGGTGCTGATCGACCGCCGGGTGGAGGGCGTCGAGGCCGACACCGTCCTGGTCGACAACGAGCACGGCGCGGCCGAGGGCGTGAAACACCTGATCGACGGCGGCTACACCCGGATCGCCTGCATCACCGGCCCCCGTCGCGTCAGTACGGCGATGGACCGGCTGGCCGGCTATCGCGCCGCTCTCCGCGGTGCCGGCCTGCGCTTCGACAAGAACCTGGTCCGGCACGCCGACTTCCGCGAGGCCGGCGGTTACGCCGCGATGGAGAGCCTGCTCGACGGCCCCGAACGCCCCGACGCCTTCTTCGTCGCCAACAACCTGATGACCGTCGGCGCCCTCGAATGCCTCGCCAAACGAGGCCTCCGCGCCCCCGACGACCTCGCCGTGGTCGGCTTCGACGACCTCCCCTGGGCCGGCCTGATGGTCCCCTCCCTCACCACCGTCGCCCAGCCCACCTACGAACTCGGCCGCACCGCGGGCCTGCTCCTCAAGGACCGCATCACCTCCCCCGACCGGCCCCCGTCCACAGTCACCCTCCGCACCGAACTCCACATCCGAGCCACCTCAGCCCCAAAACACCCCTGACCCGGCTTCCGCGGGGACGAAAAGGTTCATCGCAGGTCGTTGGTGATGGTGGCGAGTTCGGTCAGCAGGGAGCCGATCCACTCGTTGGAGGACGGCACGGTTCGGCGGCCTTCCTCGACGATCCAGGTCAGTGCTCGCAGGGTGAAGGCGACTCCGCCGATCGTCAGCTGGCGTCGGACCAGGGCGGGGTCGGTGCCCGCGGCGTCGCGGTAGCGGGCCACGATCGGGTCCGGTTGGTGGCCGAAGGCAACGGCATCGCGGACCAGGGTGTAGAGGTCGCTGAGGTGTGGGGCGACGTAGGCGAGCGGCCAGTCGACGATGGTCCAGCGCGTGCCGTCGGTGACCAGGTTCTTCGGCACGTAGTCGCCGTGCACGACTCGTGCAGGCGCGTCTTCGTGCAGTTGGTCGACCAGCTCCGCCAGAGACTCGAGTCGCGCGGTCAGCTCGGCATCGGCCGGACTGCGCCGTACCAGGTCGAGCAGGTGCGTCGAGGTGAACTCGCTGGCCGCATCCACCGGCTTCGATCGCACCTCGGCCAGCAGTTCGGCGCCGGCCAGGAAGCCTTCCACCGTCGGCTCCTGCTCCAGATTCACCAGCCCGACATCGGCCAGGACGAGCAGCACCGCACCCTCGGTCTCGACCGCATGCACGAGCCGAGGTGCCGGCAACCGCAACGGCATTACGAACCGCTCGTACGCCGTTCCCTCGCTCGCCTGCGTATCGCTGCCCCGCTTCACGATTACGCTGCGCAGCCCGTACGAGAGCCGCCAGACCTCCGAGGATCCCCACTCCCGCAGCACCTCGCCCTTGAGCTCGGCGACGGATGGCGCCTGGGTGGCGGAGAGGACGGGCCCGGCGATCGGATCGAGCCAGTGGGGAAGCATGAAAAGATCCTTCCGGACGGGGGCAGCCGACCGGTACAGCATGCCCCGGCGACCCCCCGCCGCCAGGTTTCGGGCGTCTGGCAGGCTTTGGGCATGACTGAGAACGCCACTCGCGCCTGGGGCTTCGGCCTCGCCACCGTCACCGCTTCGGGCACCGTGCTCGACGTCTGGTACCCAGCCCCCGAACTGGGTGAGGCGCCTGCTGACGCGAAGGCGCCGGCCGAGCTGATCGCTGCCGAGGGCAACGACGACCTCCGCCAGGTACGCCGTACGGTCGTGCAGGCCGCGATCACGCTCGACCAGGCACCGGCGGACACCGCCGACGCCTACCTGCGGCTGCACCTGCTCTCGCACCGCCTGGTCCGTCCGCACGGCCTCAACCTGGACGGCATCTTCGCCGCCCTGCCGAACAACGCCTGGACCTCGCACGGCCCGGTCCCGGTCGACGAGATCGAGAGCGTCCGGCTGCGTGCCCGCGCCGCCGGCCTGCACCTGGCCGTGACGAGCGTCGACAAGTTCCCGCGGATGACCGACTACGTCGTCCCCTCCGGGGTCCGGATCGGCGACGCGGACCGGGTCCGTCTCGGCGCGCACCTGGCCGAGGGCACCACCGTGATGCACGAGGGCTTCGTGAACTTCAACGCCGGAACGCTCGGCACCTCGATGGTCGAGGGCCGGATCGTGGCCGGGGTGGTCGTCGGCGACGGCAGCGACATCGGCGCCGGCGCGTCGATCATGGGCACCCTGTCGGGCGGCGGCAAGGCCGTCGTCTCGATCGGCCAGCGCTGCTTGCTCGGCGCGAACGGCGGGATCGGCATCTCGCTCGGTGACGACTGCGTGGTCGAGGCGGGGCTGTACGTGACCGCCGGCACCAAGGTCACGCTGCCCGACGGCTCGGTGGTGAAGGCGCGGGAGCTGTCCGGCCAGCCCGGCCTGCTCTACCTGCGCAACTCGGTCACCGGCGCGGTCGAGGCTCGCCCACGCCAGGGCCAGGGCATCACGCTCAACGAGGCACTGCACGCCAACGCGTGACGAACCACGCCAACCAAGTGACGGTTCCGCACGTCGTACAGAACGTGACCTCTGTTCAGGAACCAGTACGCCGGGCCCGCACGTTGGGTTCGGTATGCCGATGAACCGTGGCGCTGTGGTCGCAATAGGTGCAGTGGGCGCGCTCGCCCTTGCCGTCGGGGCCGGGATCTCCTGGATCAGCGGCAAGGAGTTCGGGCCGCTGCTGCCCCCGCGCGAGCAGTGCCAGGCGACAGTCAGTGGCGGGTCCGTGGTGGTGAGTCACGAGCAGGCCGAGTCGGCGGCGATCATCGTCGGCATCGCGGTACGGCGTGGCCTGCCGGCGCGGGCGGCGACGATCGCGCTGGCGACGGCGTACCAGGAGTCGGGGCTGCGCAACGTGACCCACGGCGACCGTGACTCGCTCGGGTTGTTCCAGCAGCGGCCGTCGCAGGGCTGGGGCACGGCCGCGCAGGTGCAGGACCCGCACTACGCGGCCGGGAAGTTCTACGACGCGCTGGTGAAGGTGAAGAACTACCAGACGCTCGCAGTGACCGTCGCTGCCGACAAGGTGCAGCGCAGCGCCTTCCCCAATGCGTACGCCGATCACGAGGCGGATGCCCGCATCCTCGCCTCCGCACTGACCGGCCAGACCGCGGCAGCCTTCAGTTGCACCGTCAACACCGATTCGCTGCCCGCCGAGACGATGGGCCGGACCGGGCTGACTCCCCGCGCCGAGGCGGTCCGCAAGGACCTCGCCGAGACCTTCGGCAAGCTCTCGACCGGCGGCTTCCAGGCGGGCGGCGTCAAGACCGGCCATATGGAGGGCTCGGCCCACTACGAGGGCCGCGCGGTGGACATCTTCGTCAAGCCCATCTCGGCACCCACCACGATCAAGGGCTGGGCCGTCGCGCAGTACCTGGTGGCCCGCGCCGAACACCTCGGCATCCGGACCGTGATCTTCAGCGACAAGATCTGGACCGCCGGCGGCCGGTCGGACAACGGCTGGCGCGACTACACGGCCCCGGACCGTCCCGGCAACAAGGACACCCTCCGGCACCTGGACCACGTGCACGTCGACGTGATCGACCAGTAGCCGGCACGGAAGCAGAACACCGCAGCGCGCCGGAAGCGGCTCGCTGCGGTGTCCCGTTGTCTTCGGGAAGACCTACTCGTCGTGCTCCTGCGGAGGCAGCGCGGCGATGAACGGGTGATCCTTGTCGATCTTGCCCATCTTGGACGCGCCGCCAGGCGAGCCGAGGTCGTTGAAGAAGTCGACGTTCGCGGTGTAGTAGTCCTTCCACTGCTCCGGGGTGTCGTCCTCGTAGTAGATGGCTTCCACCGGACAGACCGGCTCGCAGGCTCCGCAGTCGACACACTCGTCGGGGTGGATGTAAAGCATCCGGTTGCCCTCGTAGATGCAGTCGACGGGGCATTCCTCGACGCAGGCAAGATCCTTGAGGTCAACACACGGCTGCGCGATGACGTAGGTCACTGGTACTCCTCCTATAGCCAGCAGGCGCAGCGGACTGGGTGCTGCGGTGCGGTGTTCCAGATGCTCATATGGTGGTCCGGCTACCTAGTATCACGGTAGTACCCGCCCCACTCTGCCAGGAGTCCGCATCGTGTCAGGCCTCAGTGCCCGTGATATCGGCCACCGTGTCGTGGTCCGCCACCGGCTTCCGGGCGGCCAACTGACCGATGTGATCGGGGTGTTGCAGTCGTACGACGAGAACTCGCTGGTGGTCCGGCACTCCGACAGTACGCCGTACGAGGTCCGTCTGGGGGACGTCTCAGCAGCCAAACGGATCCCACCGATGCCGCTGCGGCCAGTGGACGTCGAGCAACTCTTCCTGACCACCGCCCTGGGCCGCCCGGCCGCAGAGACCGTGTATGCCGGCCAGTGGCTGCTGCGGGCCTCTGGTGGCTGGACAGGACGGGCCAACTCCCTGCTGCCCGCCGGTGACCCCGAGATGCCCGTTTCAGAGGCGCTGAAGCTCGCAGAGACGTTCTACACCGAGCGAGGTCTCCCCCCGCTCGCATTGGTCCGGCTGGAGAGTCCGGTGGCCCAGGAGTTCGAGCAGCTCGGTTGGGTGGACGCCCGGCCGGAGGAGGCCGACACGTTCGTTCTCCACACGACACTCGACCTGGTGAACGCCGCACCGGCGTACGACGTGAGCTTGAGCGACAAGCCGGACGCCGCTTGGTACGAGACAGCTTTCGAGGGCACGCCGCCGCCTGCGGCTCCCGCTGTGATGGAGGGCGCCCCCAAGACGGCTTTCGCCGCGGTGGAGCTGGACGGCAAGGTCGTTGCGGTCGCCCGCGGCGTCATGACCGGTCACTGGCTGGGTGTGGACGCGGTCAGGGTCGACCCGGCGTACCGGAGGCGTGGGCTCGCCACAGCACTCGTGCAGGGCCTTGCACGCTGGTCTGGGCAGTTGGGAGGCCGCCGGACCTATCTGGAGGTCGTCTCGTCCAATGTGGCGGCTCTGACGGCGTACGAGAACCTCGGCTACGCCCTTGCCTATCGTTACCGCTATCTCACCGTGGGCAGTCGGTAGGGTCGGAGCATGACTGAGCTGGAGCGACCGCCGTACATCGGCGACTACAAGGGCACGGTGCAGGTCGAGTACACGCCGCATCCTGACGACGGGGTCGCCGATCCGGGCGAGGTCGTCTGGACTTGGGTGCCGTTCGAGGAGGACCACTCCCGCGGCAAGGACCGGCCGGTGCTGGTCGTCGGCTCGGATGGGCCGTCACTGCTGGCTCTCATCCTGACCAGCAAGGACCACGACCGGGACGCGGCCGACGAAGCCCGCTGGGGCCGGGTCTGGCTCGACATCGGCAACGGCCCGTGGGACAGGGACGGCCGCAACAGCGAGGTCCGGGTAGATCGCGTACTGCGGATCGACCCGGCCGCCGTCCGCAGGGAAGGCGCTGTGATCGGCGAGCAGATCTTCGGCCAGGTAGCGGCCAGCCTGCACGCCCTGCACCGGGCATGACAAAGGGCCGCCCCCGGTGACGGGGCCGGCCCTCGATCAGTGCTTCAGTTCGGCGGCGGGGTGCTGGCGACCGCTGTCGTCGGCTTCGTCGCGCCGGGCGGCGGCGGAGTCTCCGCCGACGGCGGCGGCGTGGTGCCCGGCTTGGGGCCACAGCGGATGGTGTCGGCCGCGTTGTAGTTCGTGGTGAACGACTCGGTCTTGACCCGGGTGCCGTTCTTCGCGAAGTACCGGTAGATCTTGATGTCGAAGCCGGTGGTCGGCGCCTGCGGGCGGCAGCCCGGCTCGGTGTTGTAGACCAGACCGGGAGTGCGGAAGTTCGTCTTCGCCGACTGGCCGGCGGTGATGTCCCAGACCTTGGTGCCCCAGATCTTCACCGTCAGGCTGCCCGAACTGCCCGGCTTCGAGGCGACGAAGATGGTCTCCACCAGCACTCCGTTGCCGGAGTCGTTGAGGAACTTCAGGTCGACCGACGGCCAGGCCACGGTCGCCTCGCGACCGACCGGGTAGCGGTCGATGTAGACGCTGTGGGCCTTGTGCTCGACGTCCTTCAGACCGGCGAAGAAGGCCGCGTTGAAGGTGGTGGTGGCCGACTGCGAGACACCGCCGCCGAGATCCAGCACGAACTTGCCGCCGTTGATGATGTTGCCCTCGGTGAACCCGTTGGCCTTGGTCCGCTCGCCGACGATCTTGTTCAGGCTGAACACCTCGTTCGGCTTCAGCAGCGTGCCGTTGATCTTGCGCGCGGCGGTGCCGATGTTCACGTTGCGGTAGGTGGCGTGCGGGAACTTGGTGGTGGACTGTCCCATCACCTCTTTGATCCCCAGCGCCGCGGCCGCCTCGGTGGTGACGGCGGCCTTGGTGTGCGCCAGGCCGACCGCGGCGGTCCGCTGACCCGACGGCTTCGGCAGCAGCGCGAGGATGGCCGGCACCACCTTGTCGCGGGCGACGACCATGCCGTCGACGGCCGGGATCACCTTCGGCTTGCCGGCCACGATCTGGACGGTGGCGTCCTTCGGCAGCGTCTCGAGCTTCTTGAACCGCTCGGCGAACAACGGCTCGAGCAGCTTGGCGTTCAGCGACGGCGTGATCCCGCCGTCCTTCGCGACCAGGGTCAGCGCCGGAGCGAGCTCCTCGGGCTGCAGGTCCGCGCTCTTGTCGCCGACGGTCAACCGGATCGGGCCGGACATGGCGGGCTCGGCGTACTCGGTCATGGCCTTGTCGATGGCCTCGGACCCGGCCTTCGGCTTGGTCACGCTGACCTGGAGGTCCTTCGGGTTGCCGTCCGACGGGAACCCGGAGACCACCGTTTCGGTGGCCTTGGCGTTGTCCAGTTGCAGGCCGTCGGCCGACGGCTGCTTGACCGCCTTGGCCTTGACGAAGGTGATGGTGCCCTCGGTGGCCGGCCGGTTCACCTGGGTGGCGAGCTTGTCGATCGCCGCCTTGAGCTTGGCCTCGTCCTTGGCGATCACCGGCTCGATCGCGTCGCCGCCGGTCATCGCCCGCAGGATCCGGGCCGGGTTGAGGCTGCGCCCCGCGCCCGCCTCGGCGACCGTCGCGTCGACGTCGAGGGTCAGCCCCGCCTCAGCGGGCTTCACCTGGTACGTCGTCGGGCCGGCCTTGACCTTGATCGGCAGCACCAGGCGATCCTTCAGCCCGGCCTGAACCTTGGCTTTCGCCTCGTCCTCGGACAGACCGCCGAGCGGGATGCCCAGCACCGTCGTGTCCCCGGGGACCTTGTCGCCGGTCAGCGCGAACGCCAGACCGTAGACGATCACGAGCACCCCGAACCCCGCCGCGGCAATGATCCCCGCGAGCCGTTTTCTCCCCACCGGACAGAGTCCTCCTGCTCGTAACCTTGTAACAGCAACGGCACAGACTACAGGACCGGGCCGGGTCCGCTGCCCCCGAGTGCCCGGTACTGGCCTGAGTAGTAGATCAGCGCGGCGGGGTCATCCGGCTCGCCGGTACCCAGGCTCAACACCTCGCCGACGACGATCGTGTGGTCCCCGCCCGGATAGGTGGCCCAGGTGCGGCACTCCAGCCACGACAGCGCTCCCCCGATCACCGGACAGCCCGTCTTCGGACCGGCCTGGGTGACCACCCCGTCGAACTGCCCGTACAGGTCCCGCCCCGACCTGGCGAACCGCTCGGCGAGCTCCCGATGACCGTCCGCCAGCACCGAGACGGCCCAGAACCCGCAGTCCAGTACGGCGTCGTGCATCCGCACCTTGTGATCCACGCACACCAGCACCAGCGGCGGATCCAGCGAGACCGAGGTGAACGCGTTCGCGGTCATCGCGTGCGCGATCCCACCCTGCAGGGTGCTGACGATCGTGATCCCCGACGCGAACCGCCTCAACGCCGTACGGAACTGGCCGGAGTCGATGCTGCCGCCGGGTTCCGTCACTCCAGCAGCCTAAGACCCTACGAAGGTTGACGCCTCAACCCTGCGTGTGGTCCCGCTCACGAACGCTCCAGCAACACCCGAACCTGATCGGCTGCCGCGGCGCCGTGCCGCTCGTAGACACCGAGCGCCTGCCGCCACTCTTCCCGGGCTTCGGCGGCCCGGCCCAGCTCCGCCAGCGTCTGCCCTCGCCGGGTGCGGACGCTGGCCTCGCGGTACCAGAGCTGCTGGGCCAGCGAGATCTCCAGCGCCTCCGCCTGGCAGGCCAGCGCCTCGTCGTACTGACCGAGGCCGTGCCAGGCGACGCTTAGCGACTCCAGTGCGTCGGCGACCGCCATCTCGTCGGAGCTGGCCCTGGACAGCGCCAGACTCTCCCGCAAGGGTCCGAGCGCCTGCTCGAACTGGCCGCTCTCGGCCAGTGACTGACCGACCATGACCAGCCGGATCTCCAGCATCCGCGGCTCGTCGATCCCCCGCAGCAGCTCGGTTGCCTGAGCAAAGGCCTCTCGTTGCCCCTCCCGGTCGCCCTGCCGGCCGGCCACCTTCCCGATCATCAGGTATGCCGTCGAGACCCGTTCGGTGTCGCCGTTGCGCCGGGCCAGCTCGAGCGCGCGCCGGCCCACGGCGGCACCCTCGGTCAGCTGCCCCGACCGCTCCAGCGCATGACTGAGGTTGATCAGGCAGATCGACTCGAACTCCGGATCTCCGATCAGCGAAGTCAGCTCCAGGGCCCGTCGATGGTGCGGCACCGCGCGGGCGTAGTCGTCCAGCTCCGACAGTGCGTTGGCCAGGTCGACCCGGACCATCCCCTCGGCTCGCGGATCGGCCAGCTCACCGACGATGTCGACCACGGCCAGGTTGAGGTCACGCCACTCGCCCCAGCGCTGCCGGGGAAGAACGAACCTGTTGGCGGTGATCGCGACCCGAACCGCCAGCAGTCGCTCGTACGCCGACCCGCGCGCGGCCCGGCGTACGGCGTTGAGCAGGGCGGGCCGCTCGGCGTCGAGCCAGTCGAGCAGCGCCTCGGCGTCGGTCTGGTCCTGAGCGTCCACCGACCAGGCCGGGTCGACCCAGCCTGCGATGAAGGCGCGTGGCCGGGTCAGGTCGGCGACCCTGGCCAGCATCGCCAGGTAGCACTCCAGTACGCGCTGCTCGATCGCTGCCAGCTCGTCCGGGGACAGCTGCGCCTTGGCGTCGGCTTGCCCGACAGCGCAGATGAGATCGTGCATCCGGTACCGGCCGGGGAGCGGGGTCTCGAGCAGGTGCACGTCGACGAGTCGTTCGAGCAGCGACTCGGCTTCGTCGATGCCGAGTTGCAGCGCCTTCGCGGCGACTCGCAGGGAGAAGTCGTCGCTGCCCAGCATCGCCAGCGCCGGGAAGGTAGCAGCGGCGGCACGATCGACCGGTCGCTCAGCTGCCGCCAGCGCCGCGACGGACAGCGACAGCGTCGCCCGTACGCCGACGTCGGAGCCGCCGAGCACGTCCAGCCGGGCGGACTCGTCGGCCAGCAGTCCGCTGAGCTGAGCCAGCGTGCAGTCCGGATGGCCGGACAGATAGGTCCCCGCGATCCGTAGCGCCAGCGGAAGACCTCCGCACCGGTGAACGATCTCCAGTGCTGACTCACGCTCAGCCTGCACACGTTCTGAGCCGACCACCGCTGCCAGCAACTCCAGCGCATCCTGGTCAGGGAGCACGGCCAGTTCGAGATGCCGGACGCCGGGCAGCCCGTAGAGCCCGTGCCGACTCGTCACGACGGCCGTCGAGCCCGCAGTACCGGGCAGGAGATCCTTCACCTGGTCCACGTCGGCGGCGTCGTCGAACAGGATCAGGACTCGGCGGCCGGCCAGGACCGAGCGGTAGCGAGCGGCAGCTATCGCCACGTCGTCCGGCACCTCGTCTCCCGGCGCCCCCAGACCACGTAGCAACCGGTGCAGCGCCTCCAGCGGCGGCAGCGGCGTACCGGCTCCGCTTCCGTGGAGGTTCAGGTAGAGGACGCCGTCCGGGAATGCCTCGGCGCACTTGTAGCCGGCTCGGACAGCAAGAGCCGTCTTGCCGACTCCGCCCATCCCGGCGATGGCCGAGACGACGACACTGATGCCGTCGGCACGTGCCGCCGCCGTCAGCAGACCAGCCAGCTCGGCCAACTGGTCACTCCGCCCGGTGAAGTCCGCGATGTCGGGCGGGAACTGCTGCAGCGGGCCGGCTGCGGGCGGTCGAGCGGCCGCTTGCTCGAGTCGCGACCGCTCTGCCGCGGAGATCCCCAGCGCAGCCGCCAACTGCTCGAGCGTGCTGCGCCGCGGATGTCTGCGACGCCCGGCCTCGAGCGCGCGCACTGCCTCGACGCTCAGGTCGGCCAGGGCAGCCAGCTTCTCCTGGGTCAGTCTCGCCGCCAGTCGATGCGCGCGCAGCAGACCGCCCAGCCCGGGGCCGGTCATCGAACACCGGCCGGCCTGCGCCGGGCGGACGGTCGCCGCATCGGGACGCCGCTCGGGTTACAGGCCGGCGAACAGGTCGGACTCCAGGCCGTCGGGACCGGGGGCGGCGGTGCCCTTGACCAGGCGGTAGGCCTCGCTGCCCCAGATCTCCAGGCCGTTGTTGTTCGACAGGGCGAAGAACGGGCCGTCGACGGTGATCTGGGTGGCGTGGGCCTTCATCGCGTTCATCTTGCGGTCGAGGTAGCCCTCGGCCGAGATGACGCAGTCGATCTGGGCGTCCGGGGTGATCATCGGCGGCATCGGGCCGTCGGGGTCCATCCCCTCGAAGGTGGTGGTGTCACCGGACTCGCGGAGCCGGCGCAGGCTCTCCCGCATCATCGACTCCGCGATCGCCGGCCAGTAGACCTTCGCGATCTCCCAGGCCGCACCCAGCTCCGGCCGGTACGACGGCGCCGCGGCCAGGGCGGCGGCGTAGGTGGCGACGCGGTGGGCCTTGATGTGGTCGGGGTGACCGTAGTTGCCGAACTCGTCGTAGGTGACCAGGACCTGCGGACGGATCTCCCGGATCACCGGGATCAGGTCGTTGGCCGCGGCCAGCAGGTCGGCGTCCCAGAAGCTGTCCGGCCGGGTCTGCGGCGGGACGGCGGCGTTGCCTTCCTCGTTGTAGACCATCCCGGTGTCGCGGTACTTGCCCGGACCGCCGAGGAACCGGTGGTCGGTGACGCCCAGTTCGTCCATCGCGGCGGCCAGCTCACCGATCCGGTGCTTGCCGAGCTCGTCGGTCCGGTCGCTGGCCAGGTGCTCCAGCTCCGAGACCAGCACCTCGCCCTCCTCGCCGAGGGTGCAGGTGACCAGGGTGACCTGGGCCCCCTCGGCGACATAGCGCGCCATCGTCGCGCCGTTGTTGATCGTTTCGTCGTCGGGGTGCGCGTGGACCAGCAGCAAGCGGCGGTCGGGAAGCTCGGTCATGGAGTCAACCCTACGTGGCACCCCCGACAGATTCCCGGCGCCTTTTCCGGCGCCGGGAGCCCCCCGGTGCAGCGTCCGCCGGGCCTCAGCCGAACCGGCGGACCAGCAGGCAGCCGGCCTGGAACCGCGACCGGGCGCCGAGCCCGGCGATCAGCGCGCTGATCTCGGCCCGGACGGTCCGCAGCGACAGTCCGAGCTGCCGCGCGATGGCGGCGTCCTTCGCCCCGGTGGCCATCAGCCGGCCGATGGTGACCTGACGGCTGGTGAGCTCCTTGGCCGCGACCGGCGTCTCGCGCCGCGATCCCAGCTCGTAGACCTCACAGACGACCTCCGGTGCGAAGTCCTCGCGTCGCACCGCAGGAACAGCCTGGTAAACCGACATGCACATCTCCTCCCCAGTCGTCGTGCAGGTCCAATTCTCGACTGGTCCAGACCGGGTCACCAGGTACAACCCATACAGTTCACCCATACAAAAGTGGCGTTCGGGGAGGTGTTGGCGATGGAATCGCAGTTCGCGGCACTGCTCCGCCGCCATCGGACCGCCGCCGGCCTGACCCAGGACGAACTGTCGGCAGGGTCCGGGGTGAGCGTGCAGGCGATCAGCACGCTGGAGCGAGGCACTCGGCGCTACCCGCAGCTCAGCACGGTCGAAGCCCTGGCCGAGGCGCTCCACCTGGACGCCGACCAGACGGCCGCACTGGCCGCAGCGGCGTCTCGCCGAGGCCGGACCGACAAGGCCAAGACCAAGCCCGCGCTGCCGGCGTCCCCACGCCAACTGCCGTTCGCCAGTGGCGACTTCACCGGCCGGGTCAAGGAGATGGACCTGCTGACCCAGCACCTGACCACCGCCAAAGGTGTCAGCGTGACGGTGATTACCGGCATGGGCGGCATCGGCAAGACCACCTTGGCCATCCACACTGCCCACCAGGTCGCGGAGCACTTCCCGGACGGCCAGCTCTACCTGGATCTGCGCGGCTTCGGTATCGGCCCCCCACTGGAGCCACTGGACGCCCTGACGTACCTGCTGGAAGACCTGGGCGAGACTCCTCCCGCAGACCTCACCTCAGCCACCGCCAGGTTCCGTACGGCGCTCGCCGGGCGACGTCTGGTGCTGCTGCTCGACAACGCCTCCGACAAGGACCAGATCCGGCCGCTCCTGCCAGGCTCCGGCAACTGCGCTGTCGTCGTGACGAGCCGGCGGACCATGGCCGGGCTGGCTGGGCGACAGTTCCCGCTGGGCGAGCCGCCACTGGAGGAGTCGATCGAGATGCTCCGCCGCATCTCCGAGCGCCCGGACGCCCCGGAAGACGAGTGCGCGGAGGTAGTGCGGCAGTGCGGTGGCCTTCCGCTGGCCATCCGGATGGCAGGTGCTCGGCTGGCTTCACGCCCGACCTGGCCAGTGGCTCACCTGGCCGAGCGGTTGGCTGATGGTCGTCGCAGGCTGGACGAACTACAGCTGGACGACTCCGGCGTACGGGCGACCTTGGTGCTGTCGATCGAGCAGTTGGCCGGCAGCGACGACCCTGTCGACGTACAGGCCGTCACGATGTTCGCGCTGCTCGGGCTGTCCGACTCTGTGGATCTCAGCTCGGCACTGGCCGCGGCACTGTCGAACAGTCCCGAGCCAGAGGCGGTCGTCGTATTGGAGCGGCTGGTCGACGTTCACTTGCTGGCGACGCCCAGCCCTGGGCTGTACAGGCTGCACGACCTCGTACGGGTGGCGGCGCGGGAGCTGGCAGAGCAGATGCTGACGGCCGAGGACAAGGCCGCGGCCACCACCCGCTGGATCAAGCGAGTGACAGCTGTCGTCTGGAAGGCCAGCGAGTACGCCGGCCATGGGGTGACTCGCGAAGGCTGGCTCGACAAGGAATGGCTCGACGGAGCGGACGACCTCACCAGCCAGGAAGACGTCCTCGCCTGGCTGGACACCGAGCGGACCACCCTGGTCGGTGCCGTGCAGCAGGCCGCCGTGGACCAGCCGAGCCTCGCAGTACAGCTGGCCATCGGACTCAACGCCTACTACACCCTTCGCCGGGCGTGGCTGGAGTGGCTGCAAGCCAACGAGGCCATTCTCCGTCTGGTGAGTGGCGGCCCCGACCGCATCGCCGAAGGACTCGTCCTGCACGACCTCGGCGCGGCGCACGCCGAGCTTGGGCAGTACGAGCTGGCAGTAGACCCGCTGCGTCGAGCAGTGGACGTCGCTGAAGCCTCTGGCGACGGCAACCTACAGGCGCTCTGCTTGAGCAGCCTCAGCCACGTGCTGGAGCGCACGGGTCGCACCACCGACGGCATCCCGTACGCCGAACGCGCCCGCGAGATCGGCCTCCGTCTGGGCATCCCACCCCGGGCCGCCTGGGCCTGCCTGGCGCTCGGCATGCTCTACCTGAAGACCGGGATGCCCCAGTCCGCCCAGCGGCTGTTCGCCGAAGCGATGGAGATCCTGGTGGAGCCCGGCCTGGAGAAGTACCGCGGGATGATCGCTCAGAACGTGGGAGTCGCCTACCGGGAGGTCGGCCAGTTCGAGGTGGCCGGCGAGGCGCTGCACGAGAGTCTGGCGCTGTACCGCACTGCCGGGGCGTCGATCCCGCAGGCCGAAGTACTGAACGAGCTGGGCCGCCTCCGGATGGCCGAGGGCCGGTACGCCGAGGCCATCGCCGCCCAGAGCGAGGGCCTTGCGATCGCGGGCCAGCACGGCGACTGGCTGGTCGAGGCCGACATCCGCAAGAGCCTGGGCGAGGTCCACCGGGCCCAGGGGCACCTACCGGAAGCCCGGCGCGAGTGGCGGATCGCCCTGTCGATCCACCAGCAGCACAACGCCCACGGCGCGGCTGCCCTGGAACAGCTTCTACGGTCTACCTGACCTGCGAAGGGGCGGTTTCCCGAAGGAAACCGCCCCTCCTGTCACCTGACTACGGTGAAAGTGCTACCTGGCTCAGTTCGCCTTCTTCAGCGCGATCTGGGTGAGGTCCGGCAGACCACCCGCGTTCGGGTCGGCCACCGCGTTGTCGATGTTCGAGCCGACGACGTACACGTTGAGGTCCTGAACGACCGGCACCAACGGCGCCGTCTTCATGACCTCGGTGTAGAGGTCGGACAGGCCGGTGACGAGCTTGGCCTTGTCGGTCTCCTTGTTCAGCTCGGCCATCTTGTCCCAGCCGTCCTGGCTGCGGCCGTAGTTGTTCTGCGCGGCCTTGTTCGGCGCGGTGGTGTCCGGGCCGAGCACCGGCGGCACGATGGTGGCCAGCGACGCCCAGTCCTGGCACCAGCCCGCGGTGATCAGGTCGGTCGCCGAGGCGTCCTGCTGCTGGGTCGAGTAGTAGTTGTCGCCCGGGATCTTGCGGATGTCGACGTTGATGCCGACAGCCTTCCAGGACGCCTGAGCGGCCTCGGCCGCCTTGACGGCCAGACCCGAGTCGGCCGAACCCAGGACGAGCTTCTCGCCCTTGTAGCCGGACTCGGCCAGCGCGGCCTTCGCCTTGGCGGGGTCGCCCTCCGGCGGAGCCTTGAAGTGCTCCTCCGGCTTGTAGCCGTCCAGGTCCTGCGGAATGATCGAGTCGATCACCGCGGCCAGTCGCTCGCCACCACGCGCGTCGCGGTAGCTGGTCCGGTCGAGACCGTAGTACAGCGCCTCGCGCAGCTTCTGGTTCTTCAGCAGCGGCTTCTGCTGGTTGAAGGCGATGTAGCGACGGCAGACGTCGGTGGACTCGACGACGCGGTCCTTGACGTTCGCCTGGTTGGTCTTGGCGATGTTCTCCGGCTGCACACCGGCGAAGCTGACCGAGCTCTTGTCGGCGGCACCGTCGGCGAACAGACGCTGGTCGACGGTCGCCTCGGCGTCACCGAACTTGAAGATGAACTTGTCCGGCTTGGCGGTCCGCAGCGGGTCCGTCTTCGCGTCCCACTGGTCGTTGCGGACCAGCACGAGCTGCTTCTTGCGGGTGTAGCTCTCGATCTTGTACGGGCCCGAGGCGAACGGACGGTTGTCGTACGCGGTCTTGGTGTCCTTGGCCTTCGGCACCGGCGACCAGATCTTCATGCTGGCCGCACCCTCGAAGGTGGTGACCGGCTGGTTCAGCTTGAAGACGATGGTCTTCTCGTCCGGCACCTCGATCGCGGTGCAGCCCTTGCCGCCGTTGTTGCCACCGACGTACGGGCCCTTGTAGCCCGGGCAGTCCAGGTAGTTCTTCGCGTACGGCGCACCCTCGGCCATGTCCGCGGCGAACGAACGCTCGGCGCCGTACTTGATGTCGGCGGCGACGATCGGCGTGCCGTCCTCGTACTTGATCCCGTCCTTCAGCTTGAAGGTCCAGGTCTTGAAGTCGGGCGAGTTCTCGTAGCTGGCCGCCAGGTCGTTCTCCAGGACGGTCTTCTTCGCCTTGGCGTCGTAGCGGTAGTCGGTCAGCGTCCGGGTGATCAGCTTGCCGATCGCGCCGGAGTCGGTGACGAAGTTACGTCCCGGGTCGAGGTGCTCTACATCGTTGACGTGGTAAACGGTGACGGTGCCCCCCGTGGCCCCGGCCGTGCCTTCGGTAGTCTGCGTGCCGGCATCATCGCTGCCGCCCCCGCAAGCCGTTGCCAGCAGAGTCACGGAGACTCCCACGGCAACTACCTGTCCTACTCGTTTGGCGTACTTCATAGCCAGTAGTTCCTTCCTTGTCATGACGTTCCACGCCGGGTCGCGGCGGCCGGTAGGTCACTTGACGTCAATTCGCGGTCATCAACTCACGGATTCACAGGTGGCGCAACGAGCATTCCGCTCGGTGACCAGATCGTGATTGGTTCAATGCCATCGATAGATCTTTCAGCTACTCTGTGTAGTTTTCAGATCACGTCGCGCTCCTCCGGGAAGTGGCAGGCCGCCTGGTGGCCCGGGGCTCCGATCTGCACCAACGGTGGCTCCTGCTCGGCGCAGATGTCTTCCGCTTTCCAGCACCGGGTCCGGAATCGGCAACCCGACGGTGGATTCAGGGGGCTCGGCACGTCACCGGTGAGCCGGATCCGCTCACGGTGCGCCAGCGCGTCCGGGTCCGCTTCGGGGACCGCCGACAACAGCGCGTGCGTGTAGGGGTGCCGGGCATGGTTGTACAACTCGTCACGGTCTGCGATCTCGACCACCTTGCCGAGGTACATCACCGCGACCCGGTCGGAGATGTGCCGGATCACCGACAGGTCGTGGGCGATAAACATGTAGGCGAGGTTGAACTCGTCCTGCAGGTCCTCCAGCAGGTTCACGATCTGGGCCTGGATCGAGACGTCGAGGGCCGAGACCGGCTCGTCGCAGACGATCAGCTTCGGCCGCAGCGCGAGCGCCCGGGCGACGCCGATCCGCTGCCGCTGACCACCCGAGAACTCGTGCGGGTACCGGTTGTAGTGCTCGGGGTTCAGCCCGACCCGCTCCATCAGCGCCTGGACGGCCTTCTTCGTACCGCCGTCGCTGTCCACCTTCTGGATCTCGAACGGCGCCGCGATGATGGTGCCGATCGTCTGCCGCGGGTTCAGCGACGAGAACGGGTCCTGGAAGATCATCTGGATCTCCCGCCGGTACGGACGCATCCGCTGCCGGCTGAGATGACTGATGTCGTTGCCCTCGAACCGGATGGTGCCACCGGTCGGCTCGTCCAGCCTGGTCACCAGCCGGCCCGTGGTGGTCTTGCCACAGCCCGACTCGCCGACCACGCCGAGAGTCTCGCCGGAGTGGATGGTCAGGTCGATCCCGTCGACCGCCTTGACCGCGCCGGTCTGCTTCTGGAACACGATTCCCCGGGTCACCGGGAAGTAGCGCTGCAGTCCCTTGACCTCGAGCAGCGGCTCCCCCTGCCCGGCGCTGACGACCTGCTCGGCCGACGTCGACGTACTCACGATCGCTCCTCGTTCTTGCGGTTCCGCATCACAGGGCCGGCTTGATCTGCTCGGTGAAGATCTCGCGCCGCTTGGCACTCTCGATGTGGCAGCGCACCCGGTGCTCCTCCACCCCGACCTGCAGCAGCTCGGGTACCTCGCCGGTGCAGGAGTGACCCTCGACGTACTGCTGGTAGTCGCAGCGCGGCTGGAACGGGCACCCCTTCGGCAGGTTGATCAGCGACGGCGGAGTTCCCCGGATCGACTTCAGCCGGTGGTCGCCGCCGCGGTTCACCCGCGGGATCGAACCGAGCAGACCCCAGGTGTAGGGCATCTCGGGCCGGTAGAAGATGTCGCGGACCGGGCCGGACTCGACCACCCGGCCGCCGTACATGACCACCACGTCCTGCGCCATCTGGGCCACCACGCCGAGGTCGTGGGTGATGATCACGATCGCGGAGTTGAACTCCTTCTGCAGGTCCTGCATCAGGTCGAGGATCTGCGCCTGGACGGTGACGTCCAGGGCGGTGGTCGGCTCGTCGGCGATCAGCAGCTGCGGGTCGCACATCAACGCCATCGCGATCATCGCGCGCTGCCGCATTCCGCCGGAGAACTGGTGCGGGTAGTCGAAGAACCGCTTGTCCGGCGACGGGATGCCGACCCGGTCGAGCAGGTCGATCGCGCGCTTCTTCGCCACCGCCTTGGTCACCTGGTTGTGCACCCGGTACGCCTCGACCAGCTGGTCGCCGACCCGGTAGAACGGGTGCATCGCCGACAGCGGGTCCTGGAAGATCATCGCCACCTGCTGGCCGCGCAGCCGGCGCATCTCCGGCACGGACATCGACACCAGTTCGGCGCCGTCCAGCCAGATCTCACCGCTCACCTGGGCCCGGCTGCCCTTGTGCAGGCCCATGATCGCCAGGCTCGACACACTCTTGCCGGAGCCCGACTCGCCCACGATGCCGAGGGTCTTGCCCCGTTCCAGGCTGAAACTCAGACCGTTCACGGCCTTCACCAGACCGTCGTCGGTCGGGAAGTGCACCTGCAGGTCCTTCAGTTCCAGGAACGGCTTACCGGTACCACGGTCCGCACTTGCTGTGGTTGTCACAGACTCGGTCACTTGTCTCCTCGTCGGGTCAGGACAACCGCACGCGCGGGTCGATGACGGCATACAGGATGTCGACGATCACGTTGGCCACGACGACGAAGATCGCGGCGAACAGGACGACGCCCATGATGGCGGGCAGGTCGTTGCCCAGTACCGAGTCGATCGAGAACTTGCCCAGACCGGTGATGCTGAAGATCTGTTCGGTGATCACCGCGCCGCCGAGCAGGCTGCCGAGGTCGAGACCGAAGATCGTCACGATCGGGGTCAGCGCGGAGCGCAGTCCGTGCTTGAAGATCACCGTGCCCTCACCCAGCCCCTTGGCCCGCGCGGTCCGGATGTAGTCCTCGTTCATCGTGTCGATCATGTTGGCCCGGGTGATCCGGGTGTAGAGCGCCGCGTAGACCAGCGCCAGCGTGATCCACGGCAGGATGTAGAACTGCAGCCACTTCAGTGGGCCGACGGTGAACAGGGCCGCGTTGGCCGTGTCCGGGAACGGGATCCACTGCAGCTTGACGATGAACAGGAACAAGAGCAGGTAGCCGAACACGATGGTCGGGAACGAGACCCCGAACAACGCCAACCCGACACTCAACTTGTCCAGGGCCTTGCCCTTGCGCAGTGCCGCCAGCAGACCGAGCATCACGCCGAAGATCAGCCAGATGATCGCGGCGCCGGCGGCCAGCCAGAAGGTCGCCGGGAAGGCGTCGGAGATCGAGTCCCAGACCGGGATGCCGTTCTGGTAGGACTCACCGAAGCACGGCCAGTCGCAGTTGCGCTCGTTGCCCTCGGAGCCGATCTCCCGGCCGGAGGGGCTGATCAGCCCCTTCATGTACGTGCCGTACTGGACGACCAGCGGGTCGTCGAACCCGTACGTCGCGTTCACCGTCGCGATCGTCTCGGTGTTGCAGTTCTTGCCACAGATCAGCAGCGCGGGGTTGGCCGGCGTGATCCAGAACAGGAAGAACGTGATGGCGCTGATCACCCAGAGGATGACGAGGGTCTGCAGCAGCCGGCGGATCAGATAGCGGCCCATGGGTCAGCTCCTCCCGGCACGGGGGTCGAGGGCGTCACGCACGGAGTCACCGAGCAGGTTGAACGCCAGAACGGTGATGAACAGCGCGAGGCCCGGGAAGAACAGGTAGAGCGGGTTGCTCTCGATCCAGTTCGACGCGTCGGAGATCATCCGGCCCCAGGAGGCGGTCGGCTCCTTGATGCCGACACCGAGGAAGGACAGCGCGGCCTCCGCGGTGATGTTGCCCGGGATCAGCAGCGTCGTGTAGACGAGCAGCGTCGGGATCAGGTTCGGCAGGATCTGCTTGAAGATCACGTACGCCGGTCCGGCGCCGAGCGACCTGGCCGCTTCGACGAACTCCCGCTCCCGCAGGGACAGCGTCTGGCCGCGAACGATCCGGGCCAGGTACGCCCAGCCGAAGAAGCCGAGCACGAACATCAGCACGCCGAGCCGGAGTCTGTTGTCGTCGGGGATGCCCAGCAGATCCTGACCGCGGTCGGCGACCACCGGCGTCAGGGCCATGATGAACAGCAGCGACGGGAAGCTCAGCATGATGTCCATCAGCCGGCTGAGCAGGGTGTCGACCCAGCCACCGAAGTAACCGGCGACCATGCCGACCACGGTGCCGATGACGATCGCGATCAGGGTGCCACCGAGGGCGACCAGCAGCGAGACCCGGGTGCCGTAGATCAGCCGGGAGAACACGTCGCGGCCGTTCTGCGGCTCGACGCCGAGCCAGTGCTCGGCGCTGGTGCCACTGCCCCACAGGCCACCGATCGGGATGCCGCCGTCACGCGTGTTCAGCAGCGGCCCGCCGTCCTCGTTGAGCTTGTTGAACTGGTCCGGCGGGAAGCCGTTCAGCTTGACGATCAGCGGCGCGAAGACCGCCACCACGATGATCAGCAGGATCACGATCGCGCTGATGACCGCGATCTTGTCCTTCTTCAGCCGGGCCCAGGCGATCTGCCCCAGGGACCGGCCCTCGATCTGTTTGGCCTCGGACGTCTCGGCCAAACCATCTGCCGGAAGACCGCCTTCTGGAGACAGGTCTTCGGAAACCCCCAGCGTCATCGCTGTTGCCTACCCTTCCCCTTGTCGCACCGTCGGGCTCCGACGGTCGAGTTGCCGGGAACCCTACGGATCTCGCAGTGTGGACGCCACTGGGCTGGCACCGATGTCACGGAATCGTGACGGATCGATTTACGCACTGAAAACCTCACGTAATAAGGGCAGGAAGGGCCGGTCGGCCGGCAGCCAGTCGAGTTCTGCCAGCTCACCGGCTCCCACCCAGCGGATCGCGCCGTGCTCCCGCAGTACCGGCTCACCGGTGAGGAGTGACGCGGTGTAAACACGCAGTACGTATTTGTCGTTGATCGGCTGGTCGAGGCCGAGGGAGCGGCCGGGCTCGATCTCGAGTCCCAGCTCCTCCCGCAACTCGCGTACGGCGGCCTGCTCGTCGGTCTCCCCCGCCTCGACCTTGCCACCGGGAAACTCCCAGCCGCCGTCCGGTCCGGGGCGCAGCGCCGCCAGCACCCGGCCCGCGCGGATCACGGCGACCCCGACGACGATCTGCTGGTTGCTCATGGAGCTGAACTCTAGAAGTGCCCGGACTCCGGAAGTGTCGGTGGCCGCCGTCAGGATGGTGACGTGCCGCTACAGAACAGAGTGCTGCCGACGCAGGAGATCGTGGCCGAGGCCGGCCGCGGCCTGCTGATGGGCAATCGCGGCAGCCTGCACCGGCCGGACCGCACGCTCGGCACCACGCGCTGGCGATCGAAGGCCTGGATCTGTTGCGTTCTTGATTGGAAGGGCGCCCAGAGGGAACCGATGCCACTTGGACGCTGGACCGCACTGTTCTTCTACGACGAGGCGGTGGCACTGGCCGCCGGACACCGCCCGTGCGCCTACTGCCGCCGTCACGACTTCCTCCGGTACGCCGGTGCGTGGGCCGCCGCACGCGGTCTGCCCGAGCGGCCTCGAGCGAACGAGATGGACGCCCAGCTCCATCTCGAACGGGTCGAGCCGAGGACTCGCCGGCAGCGCACGACGAGGGCGGATCCGGCCGAGCTTCCGGACGGCGCGATGATCCGTCACGCCGGCCGGCCGGCGCTCGTGCTGGCCGGGAAGGTGCTCGGCTGGACGTGGGAGGGATACGCCACACCGGTGCGACCGGCCGGCGTACGCGAGGTCGAAGTGCTGACACCGCCGGCGAATCTCCTTGTGCTGAAGGCCGGTTTCGCCCCTTTACTCCACCCGACCGCCATCGGCAACTGAGGTGAACCTAAGTAGAAACACGCCGTACCGAGAGGTCTTCCGTTGTGCGCCGAGCGAGGGCAAAGTGTGCCCATACTTACAGCGACAAATCCATCACTGGAGTCGGCATGGGTGACGGCAACAGCACCGTGGCAGCGGTGCAACGCGCTCTCGAAGCGCTTCATGGCAGCGTCGGAAAGCTCAGCCAGGAGTACGGTGACACCCTCGGCGTACGCCGGCTGGTGTCGGACGTGGCCCGGCTGAGCGACGATCTGGCCGAGCTCGGCCCGCCCGACCCGCATCACAGACCCGGACCTGTTCCGGAGGAACTCGAGGAGATCCCCGACGTGGAATACGACGCGTCCATGTGGACCGGCGCGGAGCACGAAGGCTTCGGCGCACCCGACCGGCGCGCTCCCTGATGGCGTCCGGAACGAGCGCACCCGGTCGCGCACAGATCAAACAGAAGACTCTCCGTACCGATCGCTGGTGGCTCGCGCCATTGCGGATCGGGGTGATCCTGGGCTTCTTCGTCGTCTACGCGACGGTCCGGATCTTCATGAACCAGTGGTACTGGGTCGACGACTTCCACTACCTGACCCCGCTGTACTCGCCGTGCGTCACGTCGTCGTGCGTGGAGGGGTCGAGTCACCTCGGCACCTGGTTCGGTGACTTCCCCCGGGTGATCCCGTTCAGCATCATCACCTTCGCCGTGCTGGCCGGCTTCCGCGGCACCTGCTACTACTACCGCAAGGCGGGGTACCGGTCGCTGTTCTTCGCGCCGTCGGCCTGCGCCGTGCCGGAGCCGCACAAGAAGTACACCGGTGAGCGGAAGTTCCCGCTGGTCGCGCTGAACCTGCACCGCTACTTCTTCTACGGCGCGCTGGTCTTCGGCGTTCTCAACGTCTACGACGGGGTACTGGCCTTCCATGGCAAGGACGGCGGCTTCGGGATCGGCCTGGGGACCGTGATCATCTGGATCAACCTGGTCTTCCTGTGGCTCTACACGCTGTCGTGTCACGCCTGCCGGCACATCGTCGGCGGCCGGCTGAAGAACTTCTCCAAGCACCCGCTGCGCTACCGGTACTGGACCTTCGTGTCCAAGCTGAACCCCAAGCACGGCACCTTCGCGATGATCTCGCTGTTCACCGTGATCCTGACCGACGCGTACATCATGTCGCTGTCGGCCGGCTGGTTCTCCGATCTGCGGTTCTTCAACTGATGCAGTTTCAACTGATACGGACGTCTGACGACTTATGACTGAGCTGGAACGACACCAATACGACGTCATCGTGATCGGCGCCGGCGGCGCCGGCCTGCGGGCGGCGATCGAGGCCCGTGAACAAGGCAAGCGCACCGCGATCGTGTGCAAGTCGTTGTTCGGCAAGGCGCACACCGTGATGGCCGAGGGCGGCTGCGCCGCGGCGATGGGCAACGCGAACTCCAACGACAACTGGCAGACCCACTACCGCGACACGATGCGCGGCGGGAAGTTCCTGAACAACTGGCGGATGGCCGAACTGCACGCGCAGGAAGCCCCCGACCGCGTCTGGGAACTGGAGACGTACGGCGCGCTGTTCGACCGGACTGCGGACGGCAAGATCAGCCAGCGCAACTTCGGCGGGCACACCTACCCGCGGCTCGCGCACGTCGGCGACCGCACCGGGCTGGAGCTGATCCGCACCCTGCAGCAGAAGATCGTCTCGCTGCAGCAGGAGGACTTCGCGGCCACCGGCGACTACGAGGCGAACCTCAAGGTCTACGCCGAGTGCACGGTCACCGAGCTGTTCAAGGACGGCGACGCGATCTCCGGCGCCTTCGGGTACTGGCGTGAGTCCGGCCGGTTCATCCTGTTCGACGCCCCGGCCGTGGTGCTGGCCACCGGCGGTGTGGGCAAGTCGTTCAAGGTCACCTCGAACTCGTGGGAGTACACCGGTGACGGTCACGCCCTCGCGATGCGGGCCGGCGCGACGCTGATCAACATGGAGTTCATCCAGTTCCACCCGACCGGCATGGTCTGGCCGCCGTCGGTGAAGGGCATCCTGGTCACCGAGTCGGTCCGTGGTGACGGTGGGGTGCTGAAGAACTCCGAGGGCAAGCGGTTCATGTTCGAGTACGTGCCGGACGTGTTCCGGGCGCAGTACGCGGAGACCGAGGAAGAGGCCGACCGCTGGTACAAGGACGCCGACAACAACCGGCGTCCCCCGGAACTGCTCCCCCGCGACGAGGTCGCCCGGGCGATCAACTCCGAGGTCAAGGCCGGCCGCGGTACGCCGCACGGTGGCGTCTTCCTGGACGTCTCCTCCCGGCTGCCGGCCGAGGAGATCAAGCGCCGGCTGCCGTCGATGCACCACCAGTTCAAGGAGCTGGCCGACGTCGACATCACGGCCGAGCCGATGGAGGTCGGGCCGACCTGTCACTACGTGATGGGTGGCGTCGAGGTCGATCCCGACACCGCGTCGTCGGTCGTACCGGGTCTGTTCGCGGCCGGTGAGGTGGCCGGTGGCATGCACGGCTCGAACCGGCTGGGCGGCAACTCGCTGTCCGACCTGCTGGTCTTCGGGCGCCGGGCCGGCAGCGGCGCGGCGATGTACGTCGAGTCGCTCGGCGAGAACCGGCCGAAGATCGCCGAGGAGGACGTCACCGCGGCGGCCGCCGACGCGCTGGCGCCGTTCGAGCTCGAGGGCGGGGAGAACCCGTACACGATCCACCAGGAACTGCAGCAGTCGATGAACGACCTGGTCGGCATCATCCGCAAGGCCGAGGAGATGGAGCAGGCGCTGTCGAAGCTGGCCGAGTTCCGTGGCCGGATCGCGAAGATGACGGTCGAGGGGCACCGGCAGTTCAACCCCGGCTGGCACCTCGCGCTCGACCTGCGCAACATGCTGACCGTCTCGGAGTGCGTCGCGAAGGCGGCGCTGGAGCGGCAGGAGTCGCGCGGCGGACACACTCGCGACGACTTCCCGGGGATGGACGCCGACTGGCGCAAGGTGCTCCTGGTCTGCTCGCAGGAGCAGGGCGGCGACGGCACCGTGCTGGTGGTCCGCAAGGACCAGGTGCCGATGCGCGAGGACCTGCTGGAGCTGTTCGAACGGGACGAGCTGACGAAGTACCTGACCGAGGAGGAACTGCCGGTATGACCTACAAGGGCAAGTTCCGGGTCTGGCGCGGGGATGCCGAGGGCGGTGACCTCCAGGACTACGAGGTCGACGTGAACGAGGGCGAGGTCGTCCTCGACGTCATCCACCGCCTGCAGGGCACCCAGGCGCCCGACCTGGCCGTCCGCTGGAACTGCAAGGCCGGCAAGTGCGGCTCCTGCAGCGCCGAGATCAACGGTCAGCCGAAGCTGATGTGCATGTGCCGGATGAACACGTTCGAAGAGGACGAGGTCGTCACGGTCACGCCGATGCGCACCTTCCCGGTGATCCGCGACCTGGTCTGCGACGTGTCGTACAACTACACCAAGGCCCGCGAGGTCAAGGCGTTCACGCCGCCGGCCGACCTGAAGCCCGGTGAGTACCGGATGCAGCAGGTCGACGTGGAGCGCTCGCAGGAGTTCCGCAAGTGCATCGAGTGCTTCCTGTGCCAGAACACCTGCCACGTGATCCGCGACCACGAGGAGAACAAGGAGTCCTTCTCGGGCCCGCGTTTCCTGATGCGGATCGCCGAGCTGGACATGCACCCGCTGGACGCGGCCGACCGCCAGCACCAGGCCCAGGACGACCACGGCCTCGGCTTCTGCAACATCACCAAGTGCTGCACCGAGGTCTGCCCCGAACACATCAAGATCACCGACAACGCCCTCATCCCGATGAAGGAACGCGTCGCGGACCGCAAGTACGACCCGATCGTCTGGCTCGGCAACAAGATCCGCCGCCGCCCGAACTGACGCTCAGTACTCCGAAAGCCGCCTCCGCCAACCAGCGGAGGCGGCTTTTCCCTTGCCCACACTGTCTGTTGCTCTTTGCTCCGGCGGGGGAGGTGGATCCCCCGCGTGGGTGAGGCGGGCGAACCGGCTCGGCGCCTAGGGTGCCGGGATGGACGTCGTGGTGGTCGGGCTGATCAATATCGGTGTGTTCATGGTGTTGTTCGTGCCGATCTCGCAGCGGTTGCTCGGGGTGCGGTTCGGGCTGGGGCGGATGGCGGTGGGTGCCGCGCTGACGCTGGCCATGTTCACGCCGTTGATGACCGCGCTCGCCGGGCCGTTGCCGTGGACCGGTTCGAACGGCGCCGCGATCGCGCTGCTCGGCCTGGCGACCTTGTGTTCGACCCTGACCGGCTTGATCTTCCTCGTCCTCGCCGAGGCTCTCGTCCCCACCGGATCGTTGCCCAGGGCCCGTGATCTGCGCCGCGACCTCAGCGGCCGCGTCGCGCGCACCCGGCGCTACCTGCAGATCCTCCGCATCGCCATCAAGCACGGCCTCGGACCGTACCTGCGCGGTCGCCGCCGCCCCGGCCACGAGAACGCCGCCGGCCAGGCCGATCTCGCTCGTTCTCTCCGGCTCGCGCTGGACGAGGCCGGCGTCACCTTCGTCAAGCTCGGCCAGGTCCTCTCCACCCGCAGCGACGTGATCCCGGCTGCCGTCGCGCTGGAGCTCAGCCGCCTACAGGACCAGGTCTCCCCCGCGCCCTGGCCGCAGGTCGAAGCAGTGCTCACCGAAGAGCTCGGCGCTCCGCCGCACCAGGTCTTCACGAACTTCGTCACCGAACCGCTCGCCGCCGCCTCCGTCGCCCAGGTGTACGCCGCCACCCACGACGGCGTACCGGTCGTCGTCAAGGTGCAGCGTCCCGGCATCGCCTCGGTCGTCGACCGGGATCTCGACATCGTCCGGCGACTCGCGCGCCTGCTCGAGCGGAACACCGACTGGGGCCGGTCGATGGGCGTGCGGTCCCTCGCCGAAGGGTTCACCGACGCGATGCGCGAGGAGCTCGACTTCACCGTCGAGGCCGGCAACATGGCCAGCGTCGCGGCCGGCCGGTCCGTGCTGGGCAACCGCGACGTCGTCGTACCGGCGCTGTATCCGGAGCTCTCCACCAGCCGCGTGCTGACCATGCAGCGCCTCGACGGCATCGGTCTGGGCAACGCCGCCAAGTCCATCGCGGACCGCGGTCTGGACGCCGCCCGGCTGGCGAAGGTGCTGTTCGAGTGTCTGCTGGGTCAGGTCGCGATCGACGGCGTGTTCCATGCCGACCCGCACCCGGGCAACTTCCTGCTGCTGACCGACGGCAGGATCGGCATGCTCGACCTCGGCTCGGTCGGCCGGCTCGCCCCGTCCACCCGCGAGGCCCTGCAACGCTTCCTGCTCGCCGTCGACCACGGTGACCCGGTCGCCGCGACCGACGCGTTGCTGGAGATCGTGCACCGCCCGGACGTGATCGACGAGCAGAGCCTGGAACGCGCGGTCGGTCAGTTCATGGCCCGCCACCTCGGCGCCGGCGCCCAGCTCGGGCCCGCCATGTTCAACGACCTGTTCAGGATCATCACCTCGCACGAACTCGGCGTCCCGCCCGAGGTGGCCGCGGTCTTCCGTGCGCTGGCCACCGTCGAGGGCACGATCTCGCGCATCTTCCCCGCCTTCGACCTGGTCGCCGCCTCCCGCCAGTTCGCCTCCGCCCACGTCACCGACCGGCTCGCCCCCGACGCGCTCCGCCGTACGGCGACCGAGGAACTGGCCACCCTGTTGCCGATGCTCCGCAGACTGCCGCGCCGGATCGACCGGATCGCGGCCGCCGCGGAGAGTGGACGCCTCGGCATCAACGTCCGCCTGCTCGCCGACGAACGCGACCGCCGCCACATCACCGGTCTCCTCCACCAGGCGCTGCTCGCGATCCTCGGCGCCACCGCTGGGCTGATGGCGGTCCTCCTGCTCGGTACGCCGGGCGGCCCCCAGGTCACCGGCAGCGTCAGCCTCTACCAGCTCTTCGCCTACAACCTGCTGGTGATCTGCGCCGTCCTCGTACTGCGTGTCCTGGTGCTGATCTTCCGCCTCCCCGACAGCCGCTCCCGCGACTGACCGAACGGGCTTGCTTGCCTGAGCTAATATTTGCTCATGCGAGCAAACAA
Source organism: Kribbella sp. CA-293567 (assembly GCF_027627575.1). Classification (NCBI taxonomy): domain Bacteria; kingdom Bacillati; phylum Actinomycetota; class Actinomycetes; order Propionibacteriales; family Kribbellaceae; genus Kribbella; species Kribbella sp. CA-293567. The sequence continues at coordinate 1,888,021 of NZ_CP114065.1, read as the reverse complement.
GACGCCGACCGAACAGGTCAGGCGCGCGCAGATCGTGGCCGCGGCGATCGAGGTGATCGCCCGGGACGGGGTCGCCCAGGCCTCCTTCAAGGTGATCGCCGAGCAGGCCGGGCTGAGCAGCACCGGCCTGATCTCCTACCACTTCGCCGGCAAGCAGGACCTGATCGACGAGGTCGGCCGCGAGATCCTGGCCCGTTTCACCGAGTTCGTCCTGGACCGCACCGACGGCGTGGAGGAGCCGACCGCGGTACTGCGCGGCTTCATCGCGGCGAACGTCGACTTCCTCCGCACTCATCGCAACCACGCCTCCACCCTGGTCCGGATCAAGAACGACCTCGCCACGGTCGACCTGGCCCGCTCCGACCAGGCCGCGCTTGCCGCAGTACTGCGCCAGGGCCAGAACTCCGGCGTACTGCGCGCCTTCGATCCGCACCTGATGGCCGTCTTCGTCCTCTCGATCCGCGACGGCCTGATCCGCCAGCTCGACCTCGACCCGGAGCTCGACCTCGACGCCGCGACCCGTGAGTTCACGACGCTCGTCGACCTTGCCACCAGGAGGACCTGACATGCGACGCCTACTCGGACTGACTCTCGCCGCCCTCGTCCTCGCGGGCTGCAGCGAGAAGACCGACCCCGGAGCCCAGCCGACAGCACCGCCCGGACCCGTCGTACGCACGGACACGGGTGACGTCCGGGGCATCGTGCACAGCGACCGCCGCATCTTCAACGGCATCCCGTACGCCGCTCCGCCCGTCGGCACTCTCCGCTGGGCACCGCCCGAGCCTGCCGAGCCCTGGACCGGCGAACGCGCCGCGACCCGCCCCGGCAGCGCCTGCCCGCAGAACAAGAACGCGATCGCAGACCTTGCCAGCAGCAACGAAGACTGTCTCTTCCTCAACGTCACCACGCCGAACTCCGCGTCACCCGAGCACCGGAAGCCGGTGATGGTCTGGATCCACGGCGACGGCGCGATCGGCGCGGGGGCGCAGTTCGATCCCACCCGGCTCGCGGTCAAGGGTGACGTCGTGGTGGTCACCTTCAACTTCCGCCTCGGCGTCTTCGGCGGTTTCGCACTGCCCGGCCTGAAGGACTCCGGCACGATCGGTCTGCAGGACCAGCGCGCCGTACTGCGCTGGGTCCAGCGCAACGCCGCCGCGTTCGGTGGCGACCCGGGCAACGTCACGCTCTTCGGCGTCTCGTACGGCGCGACCGCGACCAGCGCGCATCTGATGTCGAAGGAGTCGCACGGCCTGTTCCACAAGGTCGCCATGCAGAGCGGCTTCACCCTGATGGACATGCCGGCCGGCGTCACCTACCCCGGCATCCCCGCGCTGCCCTGGTACGGCTGGACGACCACCAAGGACGCCGAGACACAAGGCCAGGTGGTGGCGAAACAGCTTGGCTGCAAGGACCTCGCGTGTCTTCGCAAGGTCCCGGTGGCCAAGCTGCTCGCCCTGCCGCAGGTGATGAACATCTTCCAGCCCTATGCCTTGGGCAACGAACAGCTACCGGCCGACCCTCTCCGGGCGCTGACCGCGGGCGACTTCGCCGAGGTGCCGGTGTTGTCGGGGACGACCCGGGACGAGCACACGACGTTCGTCGCCTTTTTCCGCGAACTGGCCGGCCAGCCGGTGACCGCAGCCAACTATCCCGAGTTGCTCCGAACCGCCTTCGGAAACAAGGCCGGACGGATCGCGGCGGAGTACCCGTTGAAGGACTACCCGACCCCGGCCCGGGCCTGGGCCGCGGTGGTCACCGACCGGATGTGGGCCCAGGCCCAGCTCCGGCAGAACCAGTTGCTCTCGGCAAAGAACCCGCTGTGGTTCTACGAGTTCGCGGACCGGGACGCGCCGATCGACATCCCGTTCCCGAAAGGTTTCGACCCGGGCGCCTGGCATGCCGGTGACGTGAGCTACCTCTTCCCGGACGCCACCAGCACCAAGGCGATGCGCCCGGACCAGGTCGCGTTGTCCGACACGATGATCGGCTACTGGACGAACTTCGCCCATCGAGGCGACCCGAACGGGGACGGCGTACCGGAGTGGCAGCGTTTCAGTACTCCGGGCAGCGTCCAGTCGCTCGCCCCGGGCAAGATCGCCCCGGTCGACTACGAACAGGAACACCGGCTGGCGTTCTGGCGGTCACTCGGCTAGCGGGATAGCACTAGAGTGTCGCCATGGCTGAGCTGCTGACCGATGACCAGATCGACGCCGCGTTGCGCGATCACCTGCCGCAGTGGAAGGTCGTGGAGAACTCGCTGGTGCGCAGCGTCCAGAAGGACTCCTTCCTGGACGGCATCCGGCTGGTCGCGACCGTTGCCCAGCTGGCCGAGTCGATGAACCACCACCCCGACATCGACATCCGTTACACCACGATCACCTTCCGGGTCACCAACCACGAGGCCGGCGGCCTGACCGACGACGACCTGGTGCTGGCCAGCCACATCGACACCGCCGCGGGCTGACCCCGCCCAGGACGCAGCGCGGTTTCGGTCAATCCGGAAGACCGGTAACTATCCAACGACTACGGTTGGCGTCGTGATCACCGCTGAGGAATACCGCCTGCTGGGTTTCACCGACGCCGACCGGGCGGCGGCCGAAAAGTTCGAGGCCGACCCGGCCGCGGTCGAGAAGCTGGCCGGGCAACTGCGGGCCACGATCGGCACCTTCCGCGCCGAGGGTGACGGCCTGGAGTTGCCGGAGGATCCGCGGATCTCGGTGGCGGCGTTCCTGCGAACGGTCCCCGACATCCGTGCGTGGCATCGCCGGCGTGGGATCACCGACGAGATCAGCTGGGCGACCCTGGCCGACCTCGGGCTGCAACTCGACGTGCACCGCCGGACCTTCGGTGAATACGGGCTGGCAACGCACTGGTGGCTGACCAACCACTGGGTCGGCCTCATCTACACGCTCGGCCGCCTGCAGTACCTGCTCCACCAGGTGCCGGCCGTCAACCCGGCGCCCGGCACCGAGCCCGGCGAGTGGGTGATCGGCGTCCATATCCCGGAGTCCGGCCCGCTGACTCCGGGGGCGATCGACGAGAGTTTCGACCAGGCCCGCGAGTTCTTCCCGCGCGTCTTCCCGGAGTACCCGGTGCGCACCGCCACGCTCGACTCCTGGCTGCTGGACTCCTATCTGCTGGACAACCTGCCGCAGGACTCCAACATGGTCCGGTTCGGCCGCCGCTTCACGCCGTACGGCGAACCGCGCGACTCCCAGGACAGCGCGATCTTCTTCACCTTCCGCAGCCACGACCTGAGCCGGCTGGACGAGTTCCCTCGGGACACCCGGCTGCAACGCCTGATCGTCGAGCGGATCAAGGCCGGCGGCACCTGGCAGAGCGCGACCGGCTACCTCAAGCTGTAGCCGGTACGCCGTACTTCGTCAGCCACCCAATCAGCTCGACGTTGGAGACGCAGCGAACGTCGGGCTGCGTACAGGTCTCCTTGACGAAGCTGGTCAGCGCATCGGAGTACACGCTGTTGTTCCAGCGGTTGAAGTGGTTGCCGAGGAACAAGGGTGGGTTGCCGCCGTCGCGGGAGCGTGCCAGCGCCATCCGGTACGTCGCGAGCACCTGCGCCTTCAGTGCGGGAGCATGCGCGAGTGGAGCCTCGTGCGCCTCCGTCTGGCTGTACCAGAGGTTGTAGTCCATCGTCAGGGTGTTCTTGTGCGTCCCCGCCAGCTGCACCGACTGCAGCGGGAAGTTCCAGAGCCCGTCCGTCTTTTTCGGCCACGCGATATAGCCAGGCTCGGACGCGTCGTACAGCATGCCGCGCTGCTTCATCACCGCCCGGTACGCCGGACGGTTGCCCTCCAGACATGGCGTCCGCATCCCTTTGACCGTGCTGGGGTCGAACGGCGCCGCCAGCGTCTTGCCTGCCGCCAGGGCCGGCCCGGTGCGCACCATCGACTCGAAGGCGTCCAACTCGCCGGTCCACTGGGCTCCGGTCCAGCGGTTGATCCCGTCCTTGCCGCAGAAGTGCCCGTTGGCGTGGGTACCGATCTCGTGGCCCTCGGCGATCGCCTGCCGCAGTACGGCGGCCCGGCGCAGCACCTTGTCGGGATCACCCCAGCCGATGTCGGAGGCGCCGGCCTTCTTGTACGGCGGCTGGTAGTCGGTCCTGCGCGCCTGCGGGTACACGTACGGGCCGGACAGGAAGAAGGTCATCCGGGCGTCGACCTGCTTGGCCAGCGCACGCCACTGCGCCCACAGAGGCAGGTCACCGGCGCCGTCGAACGAGATGACGACGAACAGCGGCGGCTTGCCGTTCTTCAGCTTGGCCGGGAAGCTGCGCGTCACCGGCGCTGCTGCGGGCGGCTTCACGCCGGGTGTCAGCGTGGCCGACGGGTCCGGGGCGGTAGGCGAGGCACTGGGCGTCGTGCTGGGCGGGGCGTTCGGTGTCCGGCTCGGCGTACCGTCGGGCGTTGCAGCCGGTCCCTGACCTGCCGCCCCGTCGAGCGGCACATCAGCACAGCCACCGGCCAGCGCCGCCAGTACGACGGAGCAGGTCAGCAATCGGGGCAGCGCAGGCCTCACCACGCCTCCACTGACGCATGGTGGCCGGTCCCGGCCGATCCGGGACACGCGTTCGCGCGGAAAGCGAACGGGTGATCGTTACCCGGCTGTGAGCTTGGCTGCTCGCCGCCGGAGGGCGATCCGGCGGGACGTCTCGATCACGAGACCGATGGTGAAAGCCAGGCTCAGACTGAACGCCAGCGCCTTGAGCGAGTCGTGCGCGAACGCGTCGCCGCCCAGATAACCGAGCAGCGCGACATACGTGTACGCCACCGTGACCCCGGCGGCGGTGAACAGGATGAACTTCCGGAACGAGTACGCCGTCGCGCCCGCCGTCAGCGTCGCGACCATCCGAGCGCCCGGAACGTACCGCACTGTCATCAGGATCAGCCCACCCCGCGTGTGCAGCGCCTTGGACACCTTCTCGAAGATCCGCTGCCGCCGTTCCTGCCGCTTCAGCCAGCGATGCAGCGCCGGCCCGGAACCACGGCCGAGCAGATAGCAGACGGACTCGCCGATGATCGAGCCGACCATCGCGGCGACGATCACCAGCAACAGGTTCTGATGACCGGCCGCGGCCGCCATCCCCGCCGTGACGACCAGTCCCTCACTCGGGATGACCGGAAAGACCGCGTCGATGGTGGCGGCCAGGAAAAGCACCAGGATCAGCCACTGCGAAGCCATGGCGAGCTCGAGGAACTGCCGGGCGGCTTCCATCAAGTCAGTCATCGCAAGCCAGCATGCCACCCGATGTCAACCGCGACCGAATTCACCCGGCCACCCTCAGGCAGTGGTCAACCAGGAATTCATCCGCAAGGACCACAGAGTTTCCACCGGCGCCCGAGCGAACTCGCCAGGCTCGTCGTGCAGCGCCCGTTGCCAAACCAGCGCCCGCGCCACCTTGCCGATCCAGCAAGCCAGCTCGAGCTCGGCGACCAGCTCGGCGGGGTTGCCGAACGCCTCCAGATAGGCGTCGCGCGGACGGCGTACCAGCGGGTCGTCGGGGCTCACCCCGAGCTGCTGGGACAGGAACGAGAGCGCGACCAGCATGCTGCTGAACGGATGCGCGAGCACGCTGTCACCCCAGTCGTAGAAGCGCACTGAGCCGCCCGGCCGGCCAAGAATGTTCTCGGTGTGCATGTCGTTGTGATCGAGACTTGCCCGATCGGGCAGCTCGGCGCAGCGAGCCGCGAATGCTCGGCGCTGACTCGAGACCCAGGTGTGCCACTCCCCCGCCTCCGCGTCTCGAGCGGCGAAGCGCCCAGTCACCTCCAGCGCCTCCTCCAGCCGCTGCGGCATCACCGCAGGCCGCATGTCTGTGACACCTGCCGCGAGCAGGTCGTCGGCGTGCCCCATCAGGTCAACCTGCAGTTGCCCGTACTGCGGAAGCACCCGAGTCATCACCTCGGACAAGTCACCGTTCCCCAGCCCCTCCCGCAGAGTCGGTCCACCGTCCGGAAGCAGCACCCAGCCACGCTCCACATCGACCGCGATCGGCTCCAGCACCCACCGAGGAACAAGCGTCGCGAGCAACCGATAGAGCGGCACCTCGAACGCCGTCTCCGGCCCAGGCGCCTTCAACCAAACCGGGCCGCCGGTCGTCTCAGCGCGCAGTACGGTCCCCCACGCCCGAACCCTCGGCTGGGTGACCTCACCCACCCGCCGTAGACCAGCGGCGCCCAACTGCTCATCCAGCCAGTCCCGCGCGCCGCTGAGCCATTCTTCAGTCGTCCAGTCCATTCAGAGCTTCTCCAGGATGTCAGCCAACTCGGGGCGGGAGTGGATGCCGAGCTTCGTGTAGACCTTGCGGAGGTGGTACTCAACCGTCTTGGGGCTCAGGAAGAGGCGGGCGGCGACGCTGCGGATGCTCTGCCCGTCGGCGAGAAGCAGGGCGATCTGCCGCTCCTGCGGGGTCAGGTCATCCGCAGTACTCGGCTGTCGGCGGCGTGCGGTCTCCCCTGTCGCCTTCAGCTCAGCAGCGGCTTGGTCGGCCCAGCCTGGCGCTCCCAGCTTGTCGAAGGCGGCCACTGCCTCGCGTAGCTGCTTACGCGCGTCCACTCGTCGCCTTGTTCGCCGCAGCCAGGCTCCGTAGACCAGCCGGGTCCGTGCCGCCTCGAAGACATCCAGTGTCCGCGCATGCCACTCCAGGGCCCGCTGGAACTCGCTCTCGTCCTCCTCCACCAGTCCGATAGCTCTAGCCGCCCTCGCCTGCGCCCACGGCTGTCCCTTCTCTTCAGCCCGTACTGCGAACGCTCGCGCGGCCGCTGCAGCGTCACCGGCCCGCCCCAACCGCAGATAGACCTCAACCAGCTCAGGCGCCGGCGACAGGTCCGGGTCCAGCACCCCGAGCGAGGTCAGTACCTCGGCCAGCCGCTCGTAGTGCGGCAGCGCGGCCTGCGGATCGCCCTTGCCCAGTTCGAGGTCTCCCAGCGCGAACAGCGACCAGAGCGTGCCCAGGTGGATCTGCCGTTCAGCACAGATCGCCATCGCCTCCGCCGCGCCGGCCCGGCACTCCTGCTCGCGCCCTTGATGAGCCGACAACCAGGCAAGACCGGCCAGGTTGATCGCGAACTCCGTCGTCTGCCCGGTCTCGCGACTCAGCCGCACCCCTTCGTCGTACGCCGTGGCCGCATCCGCCCAGCGATCGGTGGTCGCGTCGTCGCGGGCGAGCAGGAACAGCACCGCGGGCAGTACGCCGACGGCGACCTGGTCCCGCCGTTCGCGCATCGTCTCCTCGATCAGCGCGCGACCGGTGCCCGTCTCACGGAGGAACATCGGGGCGAGCATCATCCAGATCTGCCGCCGCCGGTCACGGTCCAGCGCGACCGACGGTGCCAGCGCGACAGCCTGACGGATCTCGTCGGTGCCGCCACGGCCGGCCAGCACCTTGGCGACACCGCTGGCCAGCAGACCGATGACGCGGGTGCTCGGCCGGTCGACCCGGCGGAGCAACTCGGTCAACTGCTCCGCGGCGCCCAGCGCCCCTGCCGCGTCGCCCAGCCGGAAGCACGCGTTGATCACGTCGGAGAGCAGACCGACAGCCGCCTCGGGCTCAGCAGTGCTGGCCGCTGCGGCGACGAGGATGTCCCTGGCTCGGGCAGGTGAGCCGCACTTCACCGCTATGTCGCCCCTGAGTTCGTCGGCGTGAGTACGGACCTGTGCGGGCGGGTCAAAGGTGAGTGCCTCGTTGAGCAAGCTGTCGGCTCGCTCGGGCAAACCGGCGAACCACGCCGCCTGCCCGGCCGCGACCAGCCGCAGCGCGCGAGCGTTCGGCGTACCGGTGAGGCGGGCGGAGCGCTCGAAGGCGGTGGCAGCGACCGCATGTGCGCCTCTAGCGACGGCGTGGTCGCCAGCCAGCTCCAGTGCGGCCGCTACGGCGTCGTCTGTACCGAGCACTGTCTCGGAGAGATGCCAAGCCCGACGGTCGTCGTCCTGTACTGCGTTGGCGACCGCTAGATGCACGGCTCTCCGCAGTACAGGCTCCGCGCCGGTATAGATGGCCGAGCGAACCAGGGGGTGTCTGAATTCGACGCGGCCATCCCTGAGCTTCACCAGCGACGCGCGCTCACCTTCAGCCAGTACTGCGATGTCGACGCCCAGCTCGACACAGGCGCGCGCTACTACTCCCAGCTCACCGTCGTCGACCGAGGCAACGAGCAGTGCCGTCTGCGCTTGCCCACTGAGCCTATTTGCCCTTGCTGCGAAGGCGTCTGCGAGCAGGGCAGGCACAGGCACCGGTACGCCGGGCGGAATCCGCTGCAGCTGCTCGGGATCCCGGGCCAGCTCGATCAAAGCCAACGGGTTGCCCGCCACCGTGCGATGCAGACTCGCCACCAGGTCCACCGGCATCCCCGCCATGAGCTCCTGCGCCGCCCCCAGCCCGACCCCGCTCAGCCGCAGCTCCGGTAGCTCCGCCTGAGCCAACGGATGCGCCTCGTCGGCCCGTGCCGCGACCACCAACATGATCGGGTCAGCCAGCAGCCGCCGCGCCGCAAACGCGATCGCCTCGGCCGACGGCAGGTCCAGCAGTTGCGCGTCGTCCACCAGCAACGCCACTGGCACCCGCTCCGCGTACCGGCAGACCAGGCTCAGAGTCGCCGCCCCTACTGCGAACCGCTCCTCCGGGCTGACCCCAGGACCATTGCCCACCACTCGGCCGGTCCCGGGCGCCTCACTCTGATCGAGAGCCAGCGCGGCAGCCAATGCCTCTCGTTGGGGTGCGGGAATCCGGGGCAACTCCCCCAGCGCCGGCCGGAGCAACTGGTGCAGCGCGCCGAACGGAAGGTCCCGCTCGGCCTCCGTCCCGCGAGCCCGCAGGACGTGCAGACCCGCGGCGAGTGTCGCGGCCTCGGCCACGAGCGCCGTCTTCCCGATCCCCGGTTCCCCGGTGATCAGCAGCACCCCGCTGGCCCCCACCCGTGCTCCCGCGACCAGCCGTTCGATCACCCGCCGTTCGGTTTCCCGCCCGATCAGCATGTCTGGCAGTACACCACCGATCGGCTAGGTGGGTCACCTGATGCGAGCAGCGCCCCCGCGCTCCTAGGTTCGGCGTACAGATCCAGGGAGGGAACTGAGATGACAACAGTTGCGATCGACATGGACAAGCTGATGGCGTTCGTCGGCCAGGCCGTCGGCGAGGTGGGGGCCACCCTGAACGCCGCGCTGGTGGTGATGGGCGACCGGCTCGGCTACTACCGCGCGTTGGCCGACGGCGGGCCGGTCACGCCGGCCGAGCTGGCAGAACGCACCAGCACCAGCGAGCACTACACCCGTGAGTGGCTCAACGCCCAGGCCGCCGGTGGCTTCGTGGAGTACGACACCACGACCGCGCAGTACCTGCTGCCGCCGGAACAGGCCGTGGCGCTCACCGACGAGAGCAGCCCCGCGTTCCTGCCGGGCTTTTTCCAGATCGCTCTCGGCACCGTGCAGCACACCACCCAGACCATCGAGGCGGCCCGCAGCGGCGCGGGCATCGGCTGGCACGAACACAACTCCGACGTACACCTGGGCTGCGAGCGCTTCTTCCGCCCCGGCTACAACGCGAACCTGGTGTCCGGCTGGCTCCCGGCCCTCGACGACGTCGTCGAGAAGCTCGGATCCGGCGCGAAGGTCGCCGACATCGGCTGCGGCCACGGCGCCTCGACCATCCTGATGGCGGCAGCCTTCCCGAACTCCACCTTCGTCGGCGCCGACTACCACGCGGAGTCGATCGCGATCGCCCGGCAACGCGCTGCCGAGGCCGGCGTCGCGGACCGCGTGACGTTCGAGGTGGCGTCGGCGACGCAGTACGGCGGCAGTGGGTACGACCTGGTCACGACGTTCGACGCACTGCACGACATGGGCGACCCGGTCGGCGCCGCCAGGCGAGTGCGGGAGTCGCTGGCGCCCGACGGCACGTGGATGGTCGTGGAGCCGATGGCCGGAGACCGTGTCGAGGACAACCTCAACCCGGTCGGCCGCGCGTACTACGGCTTCTCCACCCTGCTCTGTACGCCGGCCTCGCTCTCGCAGGACGTCGGTCTGGCGCTGGGAACCCAAGCCGGACCGGCCCGCATCAAGTACGTCACGACCGCCGCCGGCTTCACCCGCTTCCGGACCGCCGCGGAGACGCCGTTCAACCTGGTCTTCGAGGTTCGGCCCTGAGACAGTGCCGGACATGAGGGAAGGACTCATCGGGGAGCGTCCTGCTCGACCGGCCGATCAGGTCGGATCGGTCGAGCGGGACGGCGTGACGATCGCCTACCAGGTGTGGGACGGGCCTGCTGCTCAGGTCGGGCCAACTGTGGTCCTGCTGCCGACCTGGTCGATCGTGCACTCGCGAGTGTGGAAGGCGCAGGTGCCCTACCTGGCAAGGCACTTCCGGGTGATCACCTTCGATGACAGGGGCTCTGGCGCGTCCAGCAAGCCGGTGGGGGCCGCTGCGTACGCGGAGAGCGAGTACGTCGCCGACACCGCCGCAGTACTGGACGCAGTGGGGGTTGAGCGATGCGTGGTCGTCGGATTCTCGCGTGGCTGCCCATGGGCGCTGCAGCTCGCAGCGGAGCAGCCCACTCGAGTACTGGGAGTTGTTTGTGTCGGTAGCGCCCCGGGGCTGGTGCCGGATCCGAGAGGCCTGTGGAGCGATAGGCAACCGTCCAACCAGGGTTGGGCGAAGTTCAACCGCTACTACTGGCGGGAAGGTGGCTACGAGGACTTCCTGCACTTCTTCTTCGGGCAGCTGTTCACAGAGCCGCACTCGACCAAACAGATCGAGGATGCGATCAACTGGGGCTTGCAGATCAGCCCGGAGCGCTTGGTGGACACCGAGGCCGCTCGCCAGGCTCAGAGCCCTCGTCTGCCGCCGGTGGAGTGTCCCGTGCTGGTCGTGCACGGTTCGGACGACGCCGTACGTCCACTGGCCGAGGGGCAGCGGCTGGCGGAGCTGTACGGCGGTTCGCTGATCACCATCGAGGGCGGCGGCCATGCGCCTCACGCCCGCGATCCGGTCATGTTCAACCGGCTGCTGAAGTCGTTCGTCGACCAGGTCGCGCCACAGCCGGTACGGCGTACGTGGGTCCGGGCGCTGAACCGGCCGCGCCGGGCGCTCTACCTGTCGTCACCCATCGGCCTCGGCCACGCCAAGCGTGACCTCGCGATCGCCCGGGAACTTCGCCTGCGCCGCCCGGACCTGCAGCTCGACTGGCTCGCGCAGCACCCGGTCACGCGAGTGCTCGAGGACGCCGGGGAGAAGGTCCATCCGGCCTCGGACTGGCTGGTGAGCGAGTCGGCGCACGTGGAGTTCGAGGCCGAGGAACACGACCTGCACGCGTTCCAGGCGATCCGCCGGATGGACGAGATCCTGGTCGCGAACTTCCTCACCTTCGCCGATGTCGTGGCCGGCCGGCACTACGACCTGGTGATCGCCGACGAGGCCTGGGAGGTCGACTACTTCCTGCACGAGAACCCCGAGCTCAAACGCTTCGGCTATGCCTGGCTCACCGACTTCGTCGGCTGGCTCCCGATGCCCGACGGCGGCACGGCCGAGGCGCGGCTGACCGCCGACTACAACGCCGAGATGCTCGAACACCGGGCCCGCTATCCACGACTGCGCGACCATTCCCTCTTCGTCGGCGACCCGGCCGACGTCACCACCACCGAATTCGGCCCCGGGCTGCCGTCGATCCGCGACTGGACCGTCGCCAACTACACCTTCACCGGCTACGTCACCGGCTCGCAGCCGGCCACTCGGTCGCGTGAGCGCCTCGGCTACCGCGGCGATCAACTCCTGTGCATGGTGACCGTCGGCGGCTCAGCGGTCGGCTCCCATCTTCTCCACCGGGTACTGGAGGCCGTCCCGCTCGCTCGCCGGCTGGTCCCAGGGCTCGAGTTCGTCTTCGTCACCGGCCCTCGTATCCATCCCACCGAGCTACCGACCAGCCAAGGCGTTACCGTGCACGGCTATCTGCCGGACCTGGAACAGCACCTGGCAGTAGCGGACCTGACCATCACCCAAGGCGGTCTCACCACCTGTATGGAGCTGACCGCTCTCCGCGTCCCGTTCATCTACATTCCGCTCGAGCACCACTTCGAGCAGAACTTCCACGTTCGCGCCCGCCTGACCCGTCACCAGGCCGGCCATCACCTCCGCTACGCCGAGGCGTGCGACCCGCAGTTGCTGGCCGAAGCCATCGCCGTACAGCTGATGCAGTCCGTCGACTACCTCCCGGTCCCCACCGGCGGGGCTGCCCGCGCCGCCGGCCTCCTCGACGAACTCCTCTGACCCTTGACAAACACTTCACCGATTGGTGAAGTATTGCCATGCCCCTGGCCACCACCTTCGCCGCGCTTGCCGATCCGACCAGGCTCGCGATCGTCCGGCAACTGAGCCGGGGCGAGGCGACGATGAGCCAGCTCGGCACCCCGCACGAAATCACCCCGCCCGCGATGACCAAACACGTCGGGGTGCTGGTCGACGCCGGCCTGGTGACTCGCCGGCGACACGGCCGTTCCGTCGTCTGCACGCTGCACCCCGCCGCGCTGACCGAAGTACAGACCTGGCTTGCTGACCTGACGGCGTACTGGAACGGCGCGGTCGACCGCCTCGAAGACCTCCTGGAGAACGACGATGAGCTCTGACGTCCGCATCGACCGCGTACTGAAGGCGACGATCGACCGCGTGTACGCCGCCTGGACCCAGCCCACGCTGCTGTCCCGGTGGTACTGCCCCAACCCCGCCCTGGACCTCGAGGTCGAGGCCGACGTACGGGTCGGCGGCGCCTACGTCGTCACGATGGGCCCGTACGTCGCCCGCGGCGTCTACACCGAGGTCGAGCCGCCGAAGCTGCTCGAGTTCACCTGGCAGTGGGATCACGAAGGCGGCCCGACACAGGTCCGCGTCGAACTGTCGGAGGTTGCGGACGGCACCCGGCTGCTGCTCAGCCACACCGGGTTCACCGACCCCCAGGACGCCGGCGGTCACCTGGAAGGCTGGGAACTGGAGCTCGATCGCCTGGACGCTCTGGTCACCACGGCCTGAGCAAAGCTAGAGCCCCGGGCGGTGACCCGGGGCTCGAGGTGGATGGTTGGGCGGCGGAATCAGCTGCCGGACTTGCGCCGGAACTGGCGCTTCTGCTTGTCGTTGTGCGCTTCGCCGACACCCTCGTGCCGCGGCCCGCTACCGGGGTGCGACTCGTGTGTCTGGTTCTTCTTGGCGAGTGCCTCACGGAACTTCTTCTGCAGATCGTCCTTGGCCGGCTCGCTGGGCTTGTCGCTCATACCGTCTCCTTACAAACCGTCAGGCGTTCAGGCTCTAGCCAACCAAGTGTGACGGTTGCCGCGCCACTGATTATCGGCGGGGCCCGTCTCAGCGTCCGAAAACGGTCCGCGGCACCGGTACGCCGCCTGCTAGTTTCGCCGGGGCAGCAACGACGTCGGAGGAACTCCTGATGGTGGTCAGCACGGAAGCACTGATCGGGATCGCGCTGATCGAGCTCGGCCTGGTGGTCATCCCCGGTCCGAACATGATCTACCTCGTCTCGCGCTCGATCACGCAGGGCCGCCGAGCCGGACTCGTCTCGCTGGCAGGCGTCGGCGTCGGTTTCCTCTTCTACCTGCTCGCCGCCTCCGCCGGCCTGGCGACTCTCTTCGCGCTGGTCCCAGAGATCTACCTGACCCTGAAACTCGCCGGCGCGGCGTACCTGCTGTGGCTCGCCTGGAACGCCCTCCGCCCCAGCGGAAGCTCCGGCTTCACCCCGAGCGACCTCACCCCCGACAGCCACCGCAAACTCTTCGGCATGGGTCTGCTGACCTGCTTGCTCAACCCGAAGATCGCGATCCTCTACATCTCGCTGCTGCCCCAGTTCCTCGACCCGTCGCGCGGGCACGTCGGCGCCCAGAGCCTGATCCTCGGCCTCACCCAGCTGATCGTCGGCGTGGCCGTCAACGCGATCTTCGTCGTCACGGCCGGCTCGGTGGCGATCTTCTTCGTCCGCAGACCCCTCTGGTCCCGCATTCACCGCTACCTCACCGGCACCGCGCTGGCCGTCTTCGCCGTGAAGCTCGCCACAGACCGTACGGCGCCCGTCGCCACTCCGTGACGCGGCCCTTACCCTCTGCCGCATTTCGTGGCATTTCCCTTGTTCTCAAGCGATTTGCGACTGCTTCGAGCGTCCACCCAGCCTCTGCCCCTTGTGCCCCGGCATAGATTGGTCACCAGAGGCCCCGGACCACCGGAACCAGTCGACAGCCCCACCACGCGAGGCAGTCCACCCGGCACAACGCTCCCCGGCCCCCACCACACAAGTGGTCCCCTGACAGGTCAGGGTGCCGGTGCCCCCCCATCCCCTGCCCGGCACCCTGGCCGCTCCACCTGGTCGCGCGGCCGCGCGACGAACACGAACTCCAGCCCCGGCCGATCCGGCGCATCCCGTACTTCGTCGACCACGAACCCCGCTCGCGTCAGCGACTCCTCGATCTCCGCCCGGGTCCTGAACCTCAACGTCGACTCCGACTCCAGCCGCGCCCCGTCCGCAGCGAACAGATAAGTCGCCCGAAACGTCACCAGCGGCAACCGGACCTCCAGCAACTCGGTCCAGCTCTCCACCACCCCGACCCCCGGCAGCTCGACCCGCCTGTAGGTGTCCTCGCGATTCCACCCCGACCACGCCTGCCGCTCCGGATCCCTTGTCTCGAAGACGAATCGCCCACCCGGGCCCAGCGCACGCCGTACGGCGCCCAACGTCTCGACCCAGTCCTCGTCCTGCACGAAAACCTGCGCGACGTTCCCGGTCATCACCGCCAAGTCCACCTGCAACGGCGGCAACGCGCCGGCATCCCCCTGCACCCATCGCACCCGCTCCGCACCTGGCTTCCCCCGAGCCACCTCCAGCGAAGCCAACGCCGGATCCACCCCGACGACCTCCACCCCACGTCCCGCCAGCAAGAGCGCGAAGACTCCCGTCCCACACCCCACATCCAGCACCCGCGCCGCCCCGAACTCCCCCACCATCGCCGCATAGACCTCGAGATCGGGCCGCTCGTCCTCCAACGGATCGTAGAGCGCGGCCAACCGAGGATGTGCGAACAAGGCATCAGGCATATCCGGACCCTAGATCCGCGCGGACCACTGATCCCACTCGTTTTACGGACGGCCGATCACGCCTCGCTAGGCTTGCGCTTCCCTATGGCTGAGGAGATCGGTGTGGCTGAGACGGTGACTGGGACGACGGTGGCCGAGGTGATGGCCGAACTGGCGGCGCTGGAGGACCCGAAGGCGCGGGCGGTGAACGAGAAGCACGGGGACGACCACGGCGTGAACCTCACCAAGCTCCGCGCGGTGGCGAAGCGGCTGAAGAAGCAGGAGCAGCTGGCCCGCGACCTCTGGGCAACCGGCGACACCGCCGCAAGGCTGCTGGCGCTCCTCATCTTCCGGCCCAAGGCCTTCACGCGGGACGAGCTGGACGTCATGCTGCGCGAAGCCCGCAAACCCAAGGTCCACGACTGGCTGGTGAACTACGTGGTGAAGAAGAGCCCGTACGCCGAAGAGCTCCGCCGCACCTGGTACGCCGACCCCGACCCCGTCGTCGCCAGCGCCGGCTGGGCCCTCACCGCCGAACGTGTCGCCAAGCTGCCCGCCGGCCTGGAACTCCCCGCCCTGCTCGACACCATCGAGGCCGAGCTGAAAGACGCCCCCGAGCGCCTGCAATGGGCCATGAACCACTGCCTGGCCCAGATCGGAATAGAGCACCCCGACCACCGGCCCCGGGCCATCGCGATCGGCGAACGCCTGGCGGTTCTCAAGGACTACCCCACGCCCCCAGGCTGCACTTCGCCGTACGCGCCGATCTGGATCACCGAGATGGTTCGCCGCCGAACCGCCTGACCAGACGTCGAAGCCGAACCCTTCTGGCTAGGACTTCGCCGCGCCGCGCTGCTTGCGAGCGCGCTCGAAGTCGTCGACATCCGTCGTCCACGGACCGTGCCCGTCCAGCGCGGAGCAGCCGCCATCGACGAAGGCGCGTACCAGGGTCCGATACCCGTCGAGCCCGTCGACCAGGCCGTACTCCACCCGGTACTCCGGGTCCGACCCGTTCTCGCCCTTCCTCACCGTCGTGATCCGCGCGATCGAGTCGGCGTAGAAGTGGACCTGGATCCCCTCACCGAGCACCTCGTCCTCGATGGTGAACACCTCGTTGTCCGAGGCAGAGCGGCTGTTGACGAACTCCCAGAACTCAGCACTGGCGGTACGGGCGCTGTCCGGGTGCCACGTCTCCTCGACCTCTTTGTCGTCGGTGAAGGTCAGCTTCGTCTTCCGCGCGGTCTGCACACTGCCGGCCTGCTCCGCGTCGTCCTCGATCGGCCCGCTCCTCGCCCGTTTCGCCGCCTCCGAGCACATCAGGAAGCTCACGGTCCTCACCGCGTCCTCAACGAGGTCCGGATGTGCGCCGCGCACGGCCGCATCGACCGCCGTCGACATCCGGTCCCAGTCACGCTTGTCCGTCGCGGTTCCTCCCTTGCGCGGATCGCGGCGGATCCGCATCCCGGCGCACGCTCGCTCCGCGGTGGCGATCACCCGCAGAACTTCAGGTAGCAGCGCCGGATCGACCGCGTCGGGAAGCCGTCTCGGGATCGTCGAGCCATGCAGGTACTGCCCGGTGAACTTGAGGATCGCGGCGTCGAGCGGAGCAAGAGTCACACCGCGCTCGATACGTCGACGCTTTGCTTCGTACTCCTGAACTCGCGGCCAGTCGGACGCCTCGGTCGCCGAGCTCATCGCTTGGTAGACGTGGCCACGCTCGAGCAGCTCGAGGTCGGCTCCATGCGAGATGAGCTGGTTCTTGCTCCACCGAATGCGCCGGAACAGTGCCTCGACGTCAGCAGGAGCACCAAGGAGGATCGGGTCGAGGAGCGCGACGGCAGCACTCTCGTCCAGCTCGCCCCGAGTCCCGGCAGCGTCGCACAGCGGCAGGACCGCACTCCACAGCAGCAGATGCCGCGTCAGTTCCGCCCGGATCACAGCGTGATGGGCTTCTTCGATCGGGAACGTGAAAAGCCGGGGATCATGATTGGCGTCGGCGCCGGCCGCAAGCACGATCCGCAGTACGCCGTCCTTCCGAACCACCTTCGGGAACCACCCGTTCGCGCGGGCGAACACGACCTCCTCCGCCGGCCGGCCGCTCATGCCCACCGCTCTGACTCGGCGTCGAGACGCGGATCAGTACGCACCCACACCTCACCGTCGGCAGCCCCAGCCGGCGCCTCGCCTCGCTCGAGACCAAGGAACTCGATCAGCACCAGCAGCTCGGCTCGTTCAGCTCGATCGTCGTCGGCACCGTGCGAATCGAAGAAGACGTACCACTCGTTGCCCGGATCCACGATGCCCGAATCCGCCCAGATCCGGCCGACCTCCCCGATCGCCGCGGCCTGGGTCGTGAACGTCGCGGCACGCAGGGCACCGCGAGTCTCCGGCGACGCGTCGAGATCGGCAAGGTCCGGAAACCACTGCCCGAAGTGATCGAGACCGGCGTACCCGTTCTCGAAGAACAGCATCGCGGCCGGCAGATAGCGATTGGCCCTGTCGACCTTGACGTACTCGACCTCAGCCCCCTTGCCCCGGGCAACCACCCCTCGCCCAGGCATCAACACCACCCGCTGCCCCACCGGCTCATCCTCGACGGTGAACGCGTCAGCCTCCCGCCCCCGGAAGAACTCCGAGAACGCCACATAGGCTTCCTGAGCATCAGCAACGACCACCCGTTGATCGTCGCCATCACCCCCACCGAACACGAACTCTTTCGGTCCAGGGCTGTAAGCGCGAGCCATCTGCGTCCTTTGCTAGATATCGAAGCGGAACCACCTAGAAGTCCTCCGGCTTGATCCTCAACCGCGTGCGCCGAGTTCCAGCCTCCGCCGACGGCAACTTTCTGCTCCCTGGCCTGGACGTCGAAGCGGAACTCCACAAAGTTCCGGCACGGAGAAACAGTTGAAGTCTAGGAGATGCCGCGTTGCCCGCGCTTGCGTGCGTAGGCGCGGGCTGCACGCATTCTGTCGCCACAGCGGATCGAGCACCATTGCCGTCGTGCGTGCGTGCGCAGGAAGAACCACTGACAGCCGTCTGCTTCGCAGGAGGAGAGCATCGACGCCTCGTCATCGGTGAGCAGCGTGGCGGCATCCTCGGCGATGAGGGCCATGACGTGCTCGACGACCTGCGTCACCGGGTGATCGGCGCCGCGGGTGAACCCTGTCGTCGCATCGAAGCGCAGGAGCAGCGCTCCGGGGACGCTGGTCAGCGCGCTGTTGAGGGCTTGCACTGCTTCGGGCGGGGGGACGTCTCCGCCGGTGTGCGCAGTGAAGAGGTCTCGCAGACTCTCGCGCAGCGCCACGATCCGGCCTCGGCAGTACTCGTACAGCACAGCGTCTGGGTCGATCAGGTCGCGGGTGAGCAGCCAGGCCCGCACACTCTCGGGGGTCTCCAACTCGTCGCGGCGGTGGCCCCTGGCCGATTCAGTCACGCTGTTCACCAGGGCGAGGCTCGGGTGCTCCTCGACGCCGGGCACGGCCAGCTGAGCGGTCTCCGTCATGTTCTCACGGTATCAGGCGCCCGTATCCGTGAGACATCTGCTATGGTCGCATCACGTCAAAGCTGAGATTTATCCATGAGATCGCGAAGTTCGCGCGCCACCTCGCCTGATGAAACGGAGAACACCATGACCGCACCACGCCGAGCCCTGATCGTCATCGACGCCCAGCAGGAGTACTTTGACGGGCTCCTCCCGATCCAGTACCCCGACCGCAACGAGTCGGTCGTCCACATCCGGGCCGCGATCGACGCCGCGGAGCAGGCCGGCACCCCGGTCGTGCTCGTCCAGCACGAACTCCCGGCCGAGGCCCCCGTCTTCGCCTCGGGGTCGGCGACCTGGCGCAACCACCCCGAGGTCGCCTATCACGAGGAGCGAGTGGCCAAGCGCATCAGCAAGCAGTTCTCGAGCGTCTTCGCGGACACCGACCTCGAGAGCTGGCTGCGCGACCAGAGCGTCGACACGATCACCCTCGTCGGCTACATGACGAACAACTGCGTGATCGCCTCCGCGGCCGCCGCCGAGCCGCTCGGCTTCACCGTGGAGGTCCTCTCGGACGCGACCGGCGCGATCGACCTCGCGAACGACGCGGGCAGCGCGCCGGCCCGGCAGGTCCACGACACACTGATGACGCTGCTTCACTCCAACTGGGCAGCCGTCACCGACACCAGCACCTGGACGGCCGCACTGCAGTCCGGCGAGGCGTTGAGCAAGGGCAACCTGGTCACCTCAGCCGCACAGGGCCGCAAGGTCTCCTGACGGACGGGAGATCAAAGAAAGATCCCCCGTCCCCGGATCATTGCCTAAACGTTGAAGCGGAACTCCACCACGTTGTGGGCCGGATCAACATCTCGGGGTCGCCGGCAGGTTGGCGACGGCGTTCGGGGCCCAGAAAGGTCCCCAAGCTGCGTCGGCATGCAAGTTCGACGTTGATCCGAAGTCGGCGGAGTGCACAGGTGTCCGACTCAGGCACTCCACAGCGAACTCTTGCTCTGCCAGTCGCTCGGAGCACCTATATGGATGATCGGAATCGCCTGGATGGAGGGGAAGCTCTTGAGCACAGCAGGAAGAAGCGACTTTCGGCCAACCTGGAGCCGATCAGCGAGGAACTGGAGGAGCGTCAGCTGACCGAACGTCCGGCTCCACTCAGTCGCCGCCGCGTCGAGGTCCGAATGTCGCCCGTAGCGCGGCAGCTTTGGCGAGATCGTGTGAACACGATTGAACAGACGGCCGTGATGCGCGCATGTGTTGCGGATGAGGTTCAGAGCCTTGAGCCAACTTGTCAGCTGCGGCCCGTTCAGCCCGCACACGTTGGCGACCCTGTCCTGAACGTCACGCGGAGCGAAGCCGTACAAGTACGTCAGGCCGCCCCAGTCCAGCAGCTCGACCGCAGCCCAGACCGGTAAACGGCCCTCGTACTTCTGATGATGATGCGCTACGAAGTCCTCGCGCGACCGACCCACCTCGATCTTGTACCCCTCGAGCCAACGCGTGTATCTGTCGCCGCTCCGTGCCGTCGGTCCGAGCTTGCTGGGCTCAAGATGCGCGCACGGATCGACACGCCCCAGTTCGTGACCGAGCAAGGCACGGATGGACAGCTCAACCGGGGCAAGCGCCGCGAAAGTGACCGCACGAAGCCTGGCGTCGAAGTCGTAGAGAGCGACGACATCGCTCAGCCGGGCGCCGGGGAAGAAATCGTCCTGCCGCTCCTGCTGCCCCTGCGCAACGAGCTTCCGGAACGGATACCAGTAACCGCTCAGGCGGTAGTAGTTAACTCGGCGCAGCGTCGCGACGGCGGCGTTGCGATCTCCGACATCCATTCCACGCGCGACAAGCATGTCGACCTGCTGATCGTAGGTCTGGTACTTCTTGACTGCTCCGTGCAAGTAGGCCACCCAAAGACGAGGACCGGCCCTGGACCTACCGAAGTAGGCGGAACCGGTCTTAGTAAGAAAACCATACCTCCGGGGGATGGCGAAACGCAACTCTGAGTGACATGCATCAGTCATCCGCCGCACGCGTCAGCTTGTTCCAAGGTAACGCCCAACTGTCATGAACAAACATCCCGGCTAGGTCACCTAGACGTTGAAGCGGAACTCCACCACGTCGCCGTCGGCCATGATGTAGTCCTTGCCCTCGATCCGGACCTTGCCGGCGGACTTCGCGGCGGCCATCGAGCCGGCCTCCATCAGGTCGGTGAAGGAGACGATCTCGGCCTTGATGAAGCCGCGCTGGAAGTCGGTGTGGATGACTCCGGCGGCCTCGGGGGCGGTGGCGCCCTTCTTGATCGTCCAGGCCCGGGACTCCTTGGGGCCGGCGGTCAGGTAGGTCTGCAGGCCGAGGGTCTGGAAGCCGACCCGGGCCAGCACGTCCAGGCCCGGCTCCTCGACGCCCATCTCGGCGAGCATCTCGCGGGCCTCGTCCTCGTCGCCGAGCTCGACCAGCTCGGCCTCGAACTTGGCGTCCAGGAAGATCGCCTCGGCGGGGGCGACCAGGTCGCGCATCTGCTGCTTCAGCGCCTCGTCGGCGAGCTCGTCGGCGTCGCAGTTGAAAACGAAGATGTACGGCTTGGCCGTCATCAGCATCAGTTCACGGATCGCGTCGCGGTCGACGTCGGTGGCGCTGATCGGCGTACCGGCCTCGAGGTGCTTCTGCGCCTCGCGGACCGCCTCGAGTACGGCGACGCTCTCCTTCTTCAGCCTGGATTCCTTCTCCAGCCGCGGGATCGCCTTCTCGACGGTCTGCAGGTCGGCCAGGATCAGCTCGGTCTGGATCGTCGAGATGTCGCTCGCCGGATCCACCTTGCCGTCGACGTGGGTGACGTCGTCGTCGCGGAAGACCCGCGTCACCTGGCAGATCGCGTCACCCTCGCGGATGTGGCTGAGGAACTTGTTGCCCAGCCCCTCGCCCTCCGACGCGCCCCGGACGATGCCGGCGATGTCGACGAACTGCACGGTGGCCGGCAGCTGCTTGGCCGATCCGAACAGCTCGGCGAGCTTGCCCAGCCGAGGGTCCGGTACGCCGACCACTCCGACGTTGGGCTCGATCGTGGCGAACGGGTAGTTCGCCGCGAGCACGTTGTTCTTGGTCAGCGCGTTGAAGAGCGTGGACTTGCCCGCATTGGGGAGCCCGACGATTCCGATGGAGAGTGCCACGGGCAGCAAGACTACGCGGCGCAGTGCGCTCGACCTAAATCACAAACGCCTCCAGTTCCGCGCCGTACCAGCGGCCGGTCAGCCCGAGCGGCCGCATCCCGAGCCGGCGGCAGACCGCGAGTGACGGTGCGTTGTCCGGCCGGACCACCGCATGGATCTCACCGAGACCCGCCTTGAAGCCGTGCCCGATCGCCCCGCGCGCGGCCTCGGTCGCCAGCCCACGCCCCCACGCGTCGGGATGGAAATGCCAGCCCACCTCCACTTCGCCCGCCGAAGACGGCCCTTCGGGCAACGGCACCAGAAGAACAGTCCCCGCGACCGTTCCGGACGCCTTTTCCTCGACCGCCCAGATCCCGTGCACAGGATCCTCGTTCCGCGTGTTCCACCGCTCGATCACCCGCGTCGCGGCGTCCCGATCGGTCATCACCCGAGGGTCCGCGCCGAGCCAGCGCGACACCTCCCACCGGCGGTAGATGTCGAACACCCGGTCACCATCGGAGTCCGCCCAGTCCCGCACGACCAGCCGGTCCGTCTCGTAGACCACCTTCGGAGCCATCGGCACCTCCATCCGTTGGAAGTGATCTATCCGTCCCAACCAGCGCAGAGCAAGCGGCGTCTCCTATCTGTGACCAGTTGGAGAGCTCGCCCTGCCCTGCCCTCACGCTTCGCGTTCGCCGGTTCACAGTTCCTGCGGTTCGGGCTGATCCAGCTCGTCTCCTGCCTCTTTCCCGGCGCGCTCTTCGCCGGCCTGGCGATCTCGAAGTACGTCGCGCTGCCGATCCCCCGGTACGACGCCCTGCTGATCTACTGCCTGCTGCTCACGATCGGGTTCTGGCTGGCCGGCCTGGAGACCTGGCGCGAACTCGCGGTGATCTTCGGCTTCCACCTGATCGGCCTGGCCCTGGAACTGTTCAAGGTCCACGTCGGCTCCTGGCAGTACCCCGGTGACGCGGCGACGAAGTTCGGGGGCGTCCCGTTGTTCGCAGGCTTCATGTACGCGGCGGTCGGCAGCTACATCTGTCAGGCGTGGCGCCGGTTCGACCTGCGGGTGAGCGGCTACCGCCCGATCCTCACCACCGCGATCGCGGTACTGATCTACGCGAACTTCTTCACCCACCACTGGATCGCCGACCTGCGCGTCCCGATCGCCCTGGCCCTGCTGCTCGTCCTCCGGCACACCTGGGTCTTCTACACCGTCGGCACCCAGCGGTACCGGATGCCACTGGCCCTGTCGTTCGTGCTGATCGGCTTCTTCCTCTGGATCGCGGAGAACTTCGGCACCTTCCTGGACGCCTGGAACTATCCCGACCAGGTCAGTGTCTGGCGCCTCGTGCACCCGGCCAAGTTCGGCGCCTGGGCGCTGCTGGTCAGCATGAGCTTCGTGCTGGTCGCGAGCGTGAAGTCGTTGGAGGGAAGGCTCTACCACCGCGGCACGCTCGCCACCGTCGCGACTCCCCGAGCGACTGAGATCTCCCCGCAACACAGCCGTGCCAACCGGGTCAGGACCCAGGGCGTCTCATCTACGGAAAGCAGTGAGGCTCCTTGAGGGGGAGCGTTTTCTGGGGAAACATCCGCCTGATCCGCAAGGGAGCATCATGTCCCGAAAGCTTGCCGCCGTCATCGGTACCGCCGTCGCGACCGCCCTGGTCGCCGGTGCACTGATCGCGTCGGCGCTGGGGAACGCCAACCAGCCCAAGCCCACTTCGGCCGCCGGACCGAGCGGCACCCCGCCGTCGGTACCGGCCGAGACACCGACGCCGACGCCCACCACCCCAGGCGCACCGGACACCGGCAAGCCCCGACCGCCGGCGGGTGACCCGACGCTCGCCGCCTCGGCGGGCAACAAGAAGGTGCTGTTCTTCAGTTTCGACGACGGCCCCGACCCGGTCTGGACGCCGCGGATCCTGCAGGTGCTGGCGAAGTACGGCGCGCACGCCACCTTCTTCCAGCTCGGCGCCATGCAGGCGGCGCATCCCGGGCTGCGCGAACAGATCATTGCCGCCGGCAACACCATCGGCAGCCACTCGATCTCGCATCCACAACTGACCGCCGTCGCGCCGGCCAAGCGCCATCACGAGATCTTCGACGGTCCGCGCTCGAAGTGCTTCCGGCCACCGTTCGGCGCCTCGAACCCCACGGTCCGCGCCGAGATCAAGGCGGCCGGCATGGTCGAGGTGCTCTGGGACGTCGATCCGCGCGACTGGGCCCGGCCTGGAACGCAGGTGATCGTCGACAACATCCTCACCCACGCACGGAAGCGCAACATCATCCTGCTGCACGACGGCGGCGGCGACCGCTCCCAGACCGTGGCGGCGCTCGACAAGGCACTGAGAATTCTCCGGAAGCAGGGCTACACCTTCGCCGCGATGGCCTGCTGACGGCGGGCTTGCTCTCAAGTCCACTTGAACTATTACGGTCCACCAATGAACACGACCACGAACGGCTCCTGGCGCGAACTCCTCGGCCGTACCTACGCTCCGGTGGCGGTGGTGCTGGCCGGCGGAGTGCTGATGGAGGCCAGCACCGTCTACCTCACCACCAGCCTGCTGCCGACCATCGTCGGTGACATCGGCGGCGCCGGCTTCTACGCCTGGACGATGACCGCCTTCCTGGTCGCCTCGGTGATCAGCTCGATGCTGGTCAGCCGCATCCTCACCACCCGCGGCTCGATGATCGCCTATCTGCTGGCCTTCGGGCTGTTCGGTCTCGGCTCGCTGATCGCCGCGGCCAGCCCGGGGATCGGCGTCTTTCTCGCCGGTCGCGCCGTCCAGGGCTTCGGCGGCGGACTTCTCGCCGGACTCGGCTACGCGCTGATCCAGCGGGCACTGCCCGAGCGGCTGTGGGCCAAGGGTGCCGCGCTGGTCTCGGCGATGTGGGGTGTCGGCAACCTGGTGGGGCCGGCGGCCGGTGGGGTCTTCGGGCAGTTCGGCGTGTGGCGACCGGCTTTCGGTCTCCTCGTCGTACTGGCGGCGGTGCTGATGATCGTCGTCGTACGGGTGCTGCCCCGGACCGAGCGGTCGGCGTCCAGCTCCGCGGTGCCGGGCATCTCGCTGGTCCTGCTGACCTCGGCCGTGGCGATGGTCAGTGTCGCGAGCATCGTGCCGGCCGGCATCGCGACCGCAGCCACCCTGATCGTCGGGCTGGGGCTCGGCGCCGTCTTCGTGCTGCACGAGCGGACAGCCAAGGCCGCCGTGCTGCCGCGTGTCACCTTCGCGCCGGGCACCGCGCTGAAGTGGGTCTACCTGACCGTCGGAATCCTTGCCTTCGGCATCGGAACCGAGGCCTTCATTCCGCTGTTCGGTCAGGAGCTCGGAGCGCTGTCGCCGCTGCTGGCCGGCTTCCTCGGCGCGGCCCTGTCCCTCGGCTGGTCGCTGAGTCAGACCGTCAGCGCGAGCGCCGAGCGCCCCGCCGTCGTCCGCCGGCTGGTCATCGGCGGACCAGCGTTGCTGGCGGTCGGACTGGCCGCGTACGCCGTACTGCAGCAGTCCGGGCCGTCTGTACTCGTGGTGGTGCTCTGGTTCGTGACCCTGTTCGCGGCGGGCGCCGGAATCGGCATCGCCTTCCCGCACTTGGCCGTTGCCGCCTTCAGCAGCGTCGGGGACGAGGAAGAAGCATCGAAGGCCTCAGCCGGTATCAACACCGTCTTCCTGATGGCGAGCGCCTTCAGCGCGGCCCTGGCCGGCGTACTGGTCAAGCTCGGTGAGCCGTCCGTGCTCTCCTCCGCCCGCTGGTTGCTCTTCGTCTTCGCCGCCGCGGCTCTGATCGGCGCGTTCCCCGCCTGGCGGATCACCCGTTCCCGGGCCGCCCGGCAGACCGAAGAGCCGCAACTCACACACTGACGTCAGGCGGTACCGGGCTTGTCATCCAGAAATTGTCGGCGGCGTCTGCGACTGTCTGTGACATGACCGGTACCGCGGTTCTGCTGCTGTTGGTGTTCTTGCTGGTCGGGCTCGGGCTCGGCTGGGTGTTCGGCGTGCTCTGGTCGCGCGGGCGGGACGGCGCCTCGCTGGCGCGCATCACCGCCGAGCGCGATGCGGCCGAGGACCGGGTGGTCGAGCTCACCCAGGAGCGGACGACGGTCGGGCAACAGATGTCGGGGCAGGCGGTCGTCAAGGAGGCGCTCGATCGGTTGCATGCCGAGCTGAGCCAGTTGGAGAAGGGCCGCGCGGCCTGGCAGAGCCAACTGCACCAACAGGTGAACGAGGTGCGGATGAGCGGCGAGGCGTTGCGTCGTGAGACGGCGTCGCTGTCCACCGCGCTGCGGAAGCCGCAGGTGCGAGGGCGCTGGGGCGAGCTGCACCTGCGCCGGACCGTCGAGCTGGCCGGCATGGTCGCGCACTGCGACTTCACCGAACAGACCACGACCGTGGGCGACGACGGCCTGTTGCGCCCCGACATGGTGGTCAGGCTTGCCGAGGGCAAGAACCTGGTGGTCGACTCCAAGGTGCCGCTGGCCGCGTTCCTGGAGGCGGCCGAGAGCGACGACGCAGACTTCCGGGAGGAGCGTCTGCGAGCCCACGCGCGCCACCTCCGGACCCACGTCGACCAGCTCTCCGCGAAGGCCTACTGGTCGAGACTGCCCTCGACCCCGGAGTTCGTCATCCTCTTCGTCCCCGGCGAGTCGTTCCTGTCCGCCGCCCTCGACATCGAGCCGTCCCTGCTCGAGTACGCCGCCGAACGCCGCGTCATCCTGGCCACCCCCACCACCCTGATCGCCACCCTCCGCGCTGCCGCCTACGCCTGGAACCAGTCGGCGCTGACCGAGTCGGCCCAGCAGGTCTTCGAGCTCGGCCGTGAACTCTACGAACGCCTCGGCACCATGGGCGACCACCTCAACAAGGTCGGCCGCTCCCTCACCTCCGCCGTCGACGCCTACAACAGCACCGTCGGCTCGTTCGAACGCCGCGTCTTCACCACCGCCCGCAAGCTCCGCGACCTGCACGTCACCGAGGCCGAGCTGACCGCGATGGAGTCGATCGAGGCCTCGGCCCGTCCGCTGACCGCCCCGGAGTTCCTGGCGATCGAAGACACCACGCCCGACACCCACCGCTGGCTTCCCGGACCGACCATCGACAAGACCCACCGCGAGCCGCCACCCTTGCCGGGCTTCGACACCCAAACCGGTTGAGGCACCGGCCCTGACGGTCAGGCCGACAGCTCGTCGAGCGACAGACCGAAGCCGGGGCGATCGGGGACGGTCAGCTCGCCGTCCTTCCAGAGGTAGCCGCTGGTGTCGACGCCGGGCGTCTCCCCCGGGACGCCTTCGATGGTGTCAACGGATCCGAGACCGGCCGCCAGCTGGGCGGCGTACAGGGTTTTGAGAGGTAGTCCCCAGGCGTGCGGTGACGCATGGGCACCGAGTTCCGCGATACGCGGCATCACGGAGCGCCAGCTGGTCAGGCCGAACGAGACGACGTCCATCAGCAGTACGTCGATGTCTCCGCGCCCGGTGATCTCCAGCAGGCTGTCCAGCTCGGGGTTGCTTTCGCCCTCCGCGATCAGCGTCGCCGATTCTGCCTCGGTCAGGTACTTCCGCAACCGGGCGAGATCGTCCGCGTCATCGAGGAATGGCTCCTCGACCCAGTACAACCCACAGTCGTCGACCGCCCGCAGGTATTCGAGGAAGCCGTCGCAGTCGTAGCCGTCATTGGCATCCACCAGAATGCGATGCTCCGGATACGCCTCTCGCACCGCCCGCGTCACCTCGATGTCGCGGACATCACCGGCTGCGCGCTCCATCCACCGGTTGCCCCGCCCGATCTTCAGCTTGAACGCGCGGTAGCCCGCCGCATCGTCCGCGGCGCAGTCGGCCAGTACCGCGCCGACACCAGCAGGCGCCTCGTCCGGATCGAGGTCAGCGAAGTAGATCGCCCCGTCGTACGCCGGCACCGTCGTCCGCCCGAGCCCACCCAGCAACGCATGAACCGGCAGATCCTCGATCTGGCCGACCAGATCGTGCAACGCGAAATCCAGCCCTCGAAGCGATTCGTCCAGCACCCCGACGTCCGGGTCGATCAACTCCCCGACAGCCCGCCCGACCACGCCGTCGACCGCCACCGGTCCGGCTGCCAGTCCCCACCCGACCTTCCCGGAGTCGGTCCGCACCACCACGACGCCATCCTCACCGCCGCTCCCGTGACTCCCCAGCCGCGCGTTCCGCCCCACCACCCGCGGATACCGCGACCGAACACTCGAGAACTCTACGCTCCGGACGTACTCCCGCTCCAAGGTCATGTCCTGAGCATTGACCCGCTCGCCGCGGAAGAAACACCTCACTTCCGCACCAGGTCGGCATATCAAGCGTCGGAAAGCCGCCACCGTCCAGGTGTTGACATGGCCGACGGCTCGTCCAAGTATGAGAGCGCTCTCACTCGTCCGGCGCTCCACCGTCCCCGTCGGGCGAGCAGTGGGTACCGCCCGCCCCCGGCGGTGACTGCGCCCTGGTAACGCAGTCCCTCTAGTGGTTGTCCGGTGCTCCGCCTTCTCTCGCACGGGACAAACCTGAGGAGGACTTGTGCACATCAAACGCAAACTACTGGCGGTTCTTGCCGCCGCGAGCACCATCGCCGCCGGGCTGATCGCGACCGTCGCGATGCCGGCCAGCGCAGTACCGTCGACCATTCCGCTGACCATTTCGAACAACTCCGGTCGCGGCGACACGGTCTACATCTACAACCTCGGCACCAACCTGCAGACCGGCCAGCAGGGCTGGGCCGACGCGAACGGCACCTTCCACGCCTGGCCGGCCGGCGGCAACCCGCCCACCCCGGCTCCGGACGCCTCGATCGCCGGCCCCCGCGCCGGGCAGTCGATCACGATCCGGATGCCGAAGTTCTCCGGCCGGGTCTACTTCTCCTACGGCCAGAAGCTGGTCTTCAAGCTGACCACCGGCGGTCTGGTGCAGCCCGCGGTCCAGAACCCGAGTGACCCCAACCGCAACATCCAGTTCAGCTGGACCGAGTACACGCTGAACGACTCCGGCCTGTGGATCAACAGCACCCAGGTCGACATGGTCTCCGTCCCGTACGCCGTCGGCGTGAAGCAGGGCAACGGAAACACGCTGACCACCGGTCACCTCAAGCCCGGTGGCCTCAACGCCTTCTTCAACGGGCTCCGCAACCAGCCCGGCGGCTGGGCCAACCTGATCCAGACAGCACCCAACGGCACCCCGCTGCGCGCGCTCGCGCCGCTGTACGCCGTCGAGACCGGCGCGCTGCCGGCCAACATCCTGGACGACTATGTCAACCGGGTCTGGTCGAAGTACAGCTCGCAGACGCTGACCGTCACGCCGTTCGGCGACCAGCCGAACATCAAGTACTTCGGGCGCGTCTCCGGCAACGTCATGAACTTCACCAACTCCTCCGGCGCCGTGGTCACCTCGTTCCAGAAGCCGAACGCGACCAGCATCTTCGGTTGCGCCGGTCTGCTCGACGCCCCGAACGACCTGGTCCGCGGTCCGATCTCCCGCACCCTGTGCGCGGGCTTCAACCGGTCCACGCTGCTGACCAACCCGAACCAGCCGGACGCGAACAACTCGAACTTCTACAAGGACAGCGTCACCAACCACTACTCCAAGCTGATCCACGCGCAGATGGTGGACGGCAAGGCCTACGGCTTCGCCTTCGACGACGTCGGCGCGCACGAGGCCCTCGTCCACGACGGCAACCCGCAGCAGGCCTTCATCACGCTCGACCCCTTCAGCTGAAGAACGCTCTAGCTGACAGGTAACGATCACCGAAAGACCACACCCCGGGTCCCCCGTCGCTGCCCGCGCGAGGACCCGGGGTGTTCCTTCGCCCCGGCGGCCTCAGTAGGCCAGCGTGAAGCGCCGACGGCGGTTGGCCGGCGTCTCGAGCTCGTCCAGCAGCGCTACGGCGTAGTCCTCGGCGGAGATCTCGCCACCGACCGGCTCGTCGGCGCCGAGCTTGAAGGCGCCGGTCCGCTCGCCGGGCGCGATCACCGGAGCAGGTGACAGCAGCGTCCAGTCGACGCCCGCCGGAGTCGCGCGCAAGGTCTCGAGGACCGTCGACTGAACCAGCGCCTCGGCCTTGTAGATCTCCGGGAACTCCGGGTCGTCCACCAAACGCTTGCCATTAGCAACCAAACTGCCTGCGCCGCCGACCACCACCAGCCGCGCTCCGTCGGCGGCAGCGATCAGGTTGTCCACGGCCGCCAAAAACTCCTGCGGATCACCACCGGTCCGGCTCGGCCCGATCGCCGACACCAGCACGTCGACCGAGGAAGCGATCTCCTTCACCGCCGCGGCATCGTTCGCGCTGCCGACCACGGCCCGGACGCCGGCCGGCTGCTCGCCACCGGACCGGGTGATGCCGACCACCTCATGGCCCCGGCTGACCGCCTCGGCGGCAACCCGGCTTCCGATCATTCCGCTCGCACCGTAGATCGCGATCTTCACAGCAACTCTCCTTGGGTCTTCCGGGACTCGACGACGCCGACAGTAACCATTGGTAACTGGCTACTTCAACGTGCTATAAGTACCTTGTGGTAACCAATGCAGCAGAAGAGCTCTTCGGCCGAGGCAACGTCTTCGATCCCGACTGCCCGACCCGGCTGGTGCTGGACCGGATCGGCGACAAGTGGACCGTGCTCGTCGTTCTGCTGCTCAGCGACGGCCCCCGCCGGTTCACCGAACTGCGCGACGGCATCGGCCGGGTCGCCCCCAAGGTGCTCACCCAAACCCTGCGCCGGCTCGAACGCGACGGCCTGGTCAGCCGCGAGGTGTTCGCCGAAGTACCGCCCCGGGTGGTCTACACGCTGACCCCGATGGGTGAGTCGCTGATCAAGCCGATCCGGGCCGTCACCGAATGGGCCGAGGAGCACATGCCGGCCATCTCGGCCGCACAGCACGGTTACGACCTGAACTCCGCCTGATCACGACTCGCCGCCGCTGAGGATCTGCCCGACCCGGCCGGACCGGCCAGTTCACCGCCACCAGGACCGCGAGGATCGTGGTGCGTTGAGGCTCAGGCGTGGTCGGAGGTGCCCGTGGTCGCCATCCCGGCGGCCTTGAGGTCGGCGCGCAGCTCACGCGGCAGGGAGAAGACCAGGCTCTCCTGCGCCGTCGTGACCTCCTGCACCTCGCCGTACCCGCGCTCGGCGAGCCAGCTCAGCACGTCGCGCACCAGCAGTTCGGGCACGCTCGCGCCGCTGGTGACGCCGACCGTGTCGACACCCTCCAGCCACGCCTCGTCGATCTCCTTGGCGTAGTCGACCAGGTAGCCGGCCTGGGCGCCGTGCTCGACCGCGACCTCGACCAGGCGGACCGAGTTCGACGAGTTGCGCGAACCGACCACGATCATCAGGTCGACGTCGGGCGCCATCTTCTTGACCGCGACCTGCCGGTTCTGGGTGGCGTAGCAGATGTCGTCGCTCGGCGGGTTCTCCAGCTTCGGGAAACGCTCGCGCAACCGGCGTACGGTCTCCATCGTCTCGTCCACCGAGAGCGTGGTCTGCGACAGCCAGACCACCTTCTCCGGATCGCGGACCACGACCTTCGGTACGTCGCCCGGGCCGTCCACCAGGTGCACGTGCTCCGGCGCCTCGCCGCTGGTGCCGATCACTTCCTCGTGCCCGTCGTGGCCGATCAGCAGGATGTCGTAGTCGACCGCGGCGAACCGCCTCGCCTCGTGGTGCACCTTGGTCACCAGCGGGCAGGTCGCGTCGATCGTCTTGAGCTGCCGGGCGGCCGCCTCCTGGTGCACCACCGGCGCGACGCCGTGCGCGGAGAAGATCACCGTCTCACCCTCGGGCACCTCGTCGGTCTCGTCGACGAAGATCGCGCCGCGCTCCTGCAGCGTGGAGACGACGTGCTTGTTGTGCACGATCTCCTTGCGCACGTAGACCGGCGGGCCGTACAGATCCAGGGCCTTCTCGACCGCCACCACAGCCCGGTCCACCCCCGCGCAATAACCGCGCGGTGCCGCGAGAAGCACCCGCTTGGTCTTCAGCGCGGTCGGGATACCAGGACTTTCAGGCTGGGCAGTCACAGCCCCATCGTACGGGGCACTGCTGAACAGCCCACCCGCCGTGGTCCAGATCACGCACCCGGGGCCAACGAAGAAGGAGTCGCCCGCCCTGTCCGGGCGACTCCTCTCCAGGAGGTGATTTCTGCTTCAAGAATGCGCCGCACCGCCCCTCGAAGCAAAGGATTTTCGCGATCGTCTCCTCCTCCGCGTCGCCCTCGGTCGCCTGATACCCGAACACCTGCCAGCGGGGGTTGACCGGGATTGTCCGCCGGGCCCCGTAGAGTCGCCGGGTGGCATTGGAGACCTCGCCGGACGCGCCCGCGGCCGTTCGGACGATCGCGAACGGCATCGCCGGCTGGATCAATCAGCTCGGCGCCGTCTGGGTGGAAGGGCAGCTGACGGACGTCTCGGTGGGGCGAGGGGTCTCGACCGTTTTCGGCACCCTGCGCGACACCGACGCCGACATCTCGCTGCGGTTCACCTGCAACCGGCGGATCTTCGAGTCGGTGGATCCCCCGGTGACCGACGGCTCCCGGGTCGTGGTGCACGCGAAGCCCAACTTCTTCGCGAAGCGCGGAACCCTCGCGCTGGCGGTGAGCGAGATCCGGCACGTCGGCATCGGCGAACTGCTGGCCCGGATCGAGCGGCTCAAACAACTGCTGGCCGCCGAAGGGCTCTTCGAGACGTACCGGAAGCAGAAGCTGCCGTTCCTGCCGCACACCATCGGCCTGATCTGTGGCCGCGACTCGGCCGCCGAGCGCGACGTCCTGGAGAACGCGAAGCGGCGCTGGCCGGCCGTGGCCTTTCGCGTCGAGTACGCGTCGGTCCAGGGGCCCGCCGCGGCGGGCGAGGTGATGACCGCGCTGCGCCGGCTGGACGCGGACGAGTCGGTCGAGGTGATCGTGATCGCCCGCGGCGGCGGCTCGCTCGAAGACCTGCTCCCGTTCTCCGACGAGGGCCTGATCCGCGCCGTCTCCCAAGCCCGTACGCCGATCGTCAGCGCCATCGGTCACGAGCCCGACTCGCCCCTGCTCGACCTGGTCGCCGACCTCCGCGCCTCGACCCCGACCGACGCCGCCAAGCGGATCGTGCCGGACGTACGCGAGGAGCTCGACGGCGTACGGCTGCTGCGTGAGCGTGGTTCGCGCGCCATCCACGGCTGGCTGGACCGCGAGACCCACGCGCTGGCCGCGATCCGCAGCCGCCCGTCACTGGCCGCCCCCGGCACCGACCTGCAGCGGCGCTCCGACGAGATCTCCGCGCTCGTCGACCGGAGCCGGCGCACGCTGACCCATCGCCTCGACCGCGCCGGCGACGACCTCGCCCACCGGCTCGCCAGCGTCCGAGCGCTGTCCCCCAAGGCAACCCTCGAACGCGGCTACTCCGTCCTTCAGCTGGCCGACGGCACCGCGATCCGGGAGCTCAGCCAGGTCTCCACCGGAGACACCCTCAACGCCCGCGTCACCGACGGCCGCTTCGACGTCGAAGTAAAGGAACTCCAATGACCAAGAAGGCCGAGCCCGCTGCCCGCCCCGAGCTCTCCTACGAGCAGGCCCGCGAGGAACTCGTCGAGGTCGTCCGCAAGCTCGAAGCCGGCGGCACCACCCTCGAAGACTCCCTGGCCCTCTGGGAACGCGGCGAAGAACTCGCCACCACCTGCCAGCAATGGCTCGACGGCGCCCGCAAACGCCTCGCGGAAGCCCAATCCACCCACGACGAAAAGCCGGACGCCTAACAAGTCAGCGGCGTACACAACGACAGGCAGTAGTCCGCAGAGAGCGGCCGTCGGAGGACTGCGTGAGCGTGACGCCGGCGACGCCTGGCGACTACTGCCTGTCGCTGTGTACGCAGGCCGGCGGTCAGACGCGGCGGCGGCGTGAGGTTCGGCGGGTCAGGCGGCCGCGGGTCGGGACTGAGGAAGGCGGGACGACCGGGGTCTCGAAGCCCAGGGCGTCGGGTTGGGCGATCAGCGACCGGTAGTCGTCCCAGTTCTCGACCCGGAGCGGAATGTTGCCTGCGGCATCTACATCGGTGACCGGATGCCGGCTCGCCTCGACCAGGCCCCAGATGTCCTGGTCGTGCCGCAACTGCCCCAGCTCACCGAAGAGTTCCCGGCCGAACCAGCACGGGTGGCCGCGGCCGTCGTCGTACCGGGTCACGCCGATCGGCGTCGCCGGGCCGGCCACCTCGGCGACCAAGGTCCAGACAGTGGCCGAGTTCACGCCTGGCTGGTCGCCCAGCATCACCACAACGCCGTCGGTACGCCGGTCGACCACCTCCAGCGCCGGCACGATCGACGAACTCCCCGTGTCGGCGTGCGGCGACTCGACCACTCGCACGCCGTTCAGGTCGACGCGCTCGCGGACCTGTTCGGACGCCGTCCCGAGGGTGACGATCAACTGGTCGAAGCCACAGTCCCGCGCGGTCTCCAGCGAAGCGCCCAGCAGCGTGCCCCCGTGATAGGCCAGCAACTGCTTCGGTACGCCGAGCCGCGGCGCTCCCTCGGCGGCCAGGACCAGTCCGGTGACGAACACGCCGCATCAGCTCCCGAGCCCGCTGATGCTGTTCATTCCAGGCTCCCTCGCCGCTGCCGATCCGACGATTGGATCGTGCGACGGCTCGGCATGTCAACGGCTGAACAAGTTCGCCGAATTCAGCGCAACGTCGCAGCAAACGTTTCAAGCGCCTGATATCCGGCATTTCCGGTGACAATGGTGGTGACACCGGAGCCGATCAGGACCAGCGCGTGCTCGTTCTTGCGGTCCAGCAGGGTTTTGCGCTGCCAGACCACGCCGGCCACGGTCGACGTACCGTCGTCGGAGGTCTTTCCGAGTTCGTCGGTCTGGAATCCCTTGCTGGTGACGTTGGACTGCTCCAGCCCGACGTATTTCTTCTGGTCGGTGACAATTCCCAGGTGCCAGGTGATCGGGCTTTGCTGCGGCGCCCGGAATTCCACGTTCGTGGCGGTCCAGCCGGCCGGCATCGGCTCGGGGCCGCGGACCCAGGACGCGACCTTGCGGGCGTCCTCGAGCTGGGCCGTGTACTCGATCGCGCGGACCTTCTCCGACTTCGGCCGCCAGGTGACGGCTGCCAGGAAACCCACCACGATGAAGCAGGCCAGCAGCGCCCAGAACATGTTGGTCATCGTCCGCGCCTTGGCCCGGTCGATCTTGTTCTGCGCGCGGTACGCCTCGGCCTCGGCGCGGACCCGGGCCTTCTCCGCGGCGGCCCGCCGCTGCTCCGCCGTCGGCCCTTCACTCGTCGAGCTCATGTGACCAGTGTCCCCCGAGACCGCCAACGGCCCGACACCGGTCGTTGGCTACGATCCGTGCCATGAGCGACCCGACCACTCCCCCTGCCCATCTCGAGGTCGACGAGCACGCCCCCGACCGCAACCTGGCCCTGGAGCTGGTCCGGGTCACCGAGGCAGCCGCGATGGCGGCCGGGCGGTGGGTCGGCCGGGGCGACAAGAACGGCGCCGACGGCGCAGCCGTGAACGCGATGCGCACCCTGATCGGCACCGTCGGCATGAACGGCGTCGTGGTGATCGGCGAGGGCGAGAAGGACAACGCCCCGATGCTCTACAACGGCGAGCAGGTCGGCTCCGGCGACGGGCCCGAGTGCGATGTCGCGGTCGACCCGGTCGACGGTACGACGCTGGTCGCCAAGGGGATGGCCAACGGCATCGCCGTGATGGCGGTGGCGCCGCGCAACACGATGTACGACCCGTCCGCGGTGTTCTACATGGAGAAGCTCGTGGTCGGCCCCGAGGCCGCCGACGTGGTGGACATCCGGCTGCCCGTCTCGGAGAACATCCGCCGGGTCGCCAAGGCGAAGGGTTCCTCGGTCGACGACGTCACCGTCGTCCTGCTCGACCGGCCGCGGCACGACGATCTGGCCGCGCAGATCCGGGCCACCGGCGCGCGGATCAAGTTCATCAGCGACGGCGACGTGGCCGGCGCGGTCGAGGCGGCCCGGCCGGACACCGGTCTGGACATGCTGATCGGCATCGGCGGTACGCCGGAGGGCATCATCGCCGCCTGCGCGATGAAGTGCATGGGCGGGATGATCCAGGGCCGGCTGTGGCCGAAGGACGACGACGAGCGGCAGAAGGCGATCGACGCCGGCCACGATCTCGACCGGGTGCTGTCCACCGACGACCTGGTCAGCGGCGACGACTGCTTCTTCGTCGCCACCGGCATCACCGACGGCGAACTGCTCCGCGGCGTCCGCTACCGCAGCGCGATCGCGCGCACCCACTCGCTGGTGATGCGCTCGCGCAGCGGCACGATCCGCAGCATCGAGAGCGAGCACCAGCTGTCGAAACTGCGCGCGTACTCCGCCATCGACTTCGAGCACGCCCGGTGACGGCACCCGTCCTCGTCATCGGCGAGGCGCTCGTGGACATCGTCTCCACCGGCCCGGGCACCGGCTCCACCCGGAACGGGAAGACCGGCAGCAAGGCGACCCCCGGCGGTTCGCCGGCCAACGTCGCGGTCGGCCTGGCCCGGCTCGGCCTGCCGACCGAGCTCGTCACCCGCTTCGGCACCGACCCGTACGGCGACCAGCTCGGCGCCCACCTGTTCGGCAACGGCGTCCAGCTCTCCCCGGGTTCGGTCGATCCGAACTTCCGGACCAGTACCGCGACTGCCACGCTCGACGCCGCGGGAGTCGCGTCGTACCAGTTCGACATCACCTGGGAGCCGCCGAAGCTCTCGCTGCGGCGCGGCAGCCCCGTGGTGCACACCGGCTCGATCGCGACTGTGCTCGAGCCGGGTGCCGCCGCGATCCGGAGCTTCCTCGCATCGCTCGCTGACCAGCCGGTCACGGTGACTCTCGATCCGAACGCACGCCCGACGATCACCCCCGACCCGGTGAGCACCTGGGCCGCAGTACGGGAGCTCGCGGCGTCGGCCGACCTGGTGAAGCTCAGTGACGAGGACTGCGAGTTCTTGCGGCCCGGGTTGTCGCCCGACGAGATCGCTGCCGAACTGCTGACCGTCGAGCGCACCAAGTGCGTAGTGATCACCCGCGGCGGCGACGGCGCGATCGGAATCAGCCGGGAGGCGCGCGTCGAGGTGACGGCACCGGCCATCGAGGTGACCGACACCGTTGGGGCCGGCGACTCCTTCATGTCCGCTCTCATCGCCGGCCTGCAAGCGCGCGGGTTACTGGGCGCAGCACGGCTGAAGGGGCTCGACGAGCGGTCCCTGCACGAGGTGGTCGACTACGCGGTGAAGGCCGCCGCAATCACCTGCACCCGCCACGGCGCCGACCCACCCACGGCCGCCGAGCACTCCGCAACCTGGGGCTGACTCGCGAGTCCCGCACAGACCGGCTCTATCGCCGGCTGACCCGCCACTTGCCGACCAGGTAGCCGACGACAGCAAGAGCCTCTAGGACGGCAAACAGCCCGGTGATGATCGACAGCGAGCCGAGGTCGTCCCGGGCCGCTTCGACCGCCCACACCGCTCGCGCCTTCTCCGGCCGCTCGACGGCGTACTCGACCGGCAGTGTCGCCTGCACCTTGAGGAGACGCTCACCGAGATCGGCGCCGGTCTTGAACTCGTACTCCGTTCCGCCCACGACGTACTGGACCACGACGCTGCCGGAGCCCTTCGAGAGCCAGTGCGGGTCGATGAACCCGACCACCTTTCCTTCGGTCACGGCTGACGGCTCGTCCCAGGCACGGGCTGTGTACCAGGACTGCGCGGCCAGCGCACCGAAGCACACGATCATGCACGCCAGGAACGCGATCAGCGAGCCGGGCACCAG
The DNA here is from genome assembly GCF_027627575.1 of Kribbella sp. CA-293567. Taxonomy (NCBI): domain Bacteria; kingdom Bacillati; phylum Actinomycetota; class Actinomycetes; order Propionibacteriales; family Kribbellaceae; genus Kribbella; species Kribbella sp. CA-293567. The sequence continues at coordinate 1,850,536 of NZ_CP114065.1, read as the reverse complement.
CGGCTCCCCCGTCCGCCGCCAGCCGCTCGCGAACTCGGCTGTGTGCTTACCTTCCGGGCTCACATCACCCGCAGCAGCGGCAGCCGGGCTGATGCCACGGACCCAAAGCACACCGATCACTACGATCAACATCACCAGCCAGGCCGTCACGACGCCCACACCGATCCCGGCGCCGATCCACGCGGTGTCAGCGGTACTCCGCCCAGTTGCCAGAGCGAACGCCGAGCCCCCTGCTGCCCCGAGTGCGGCGCTCAACGCCATCCCGCCGAGGATGATCCAGCTCGCCACCGACGACCGCGACTCGGCCGACTCGTAGACGGTGGCCGGGCCCCGCACGAACACCCAGCTGAGGATCAACCGGACACGCGCCATACCGAAGTCTCCCCCGAGTGGTGTTGGTCCCTGGCCCTGCACCCGACGTCCAGCTGGCTGCTCACCCAGATAGCGCGCCTCAATCACGCAACGGCTTACGTTCAGTCGACTCCGGCGCTCCCGCCGTCCACCTTCGTGGAGCTCGGCGGGCTGAGGTCACCCGTTGAGGGCTTATGCGGCTGAGTGGTGCTGGTCGAACTTGACCACCAGGTGAGTGTCGAGCGCTTGGGCGATCCGCTCGAGCAACGCCAGCGTGGGGATGGTTCCTCCGGCTTCGAACCTCGCCAGCGCCGACTGCGTCATCCCTGCGGACTGCGCCAACCGCGTCTGGGTCCAGCCGCGTTCTTCGCGCATCTGCCGCACGGCAGCACCCAATTCGAAGGCACGCCGAGCCGCGTCGTACGCCTGGTCGGCTCCGGGCTCATCCATCCGCTCCCGCCGGAGCCCGTCCCAACCCTGTCGATCCGACACCTCAAGCCTCCTCGGCCGTAGACACTTCGTGCGACTCCTCGACACACCGCCGAAAGACCCTGCGCGCTCTCTCGACCTCGCGCGTCTCTCGCATCCTCGTCTTGCGGAAGACCGTCAGCAGAACGATCCGCCGATCAGTGGCGATCCAGTAACTGATCCGCATCGCATCCTGCTCGAGCCAGAACCGCAGCTCGCGGAGTTTGCCGTCGAGTTGTTTCGTGTATGGCTCGCCGAGCAGAGGCCCGCGCTCGGCGAGAAGGTCGATGTAGAAGGCGGATCTCGCGAAATGTTCGGTAGGAAGTTCCTCGAGCCACGCCCGTACCTCGGCTTCAAGTTCAACGGTACCCCAGGTCATAGCAAGGATGCTATAGCGATCCGATCACCGTGCGTAATCGAACTGGACCTGTTGATAGGACAGGGCGCGCGCCCTTGGCGGTCAGGTGAGGCCGAGGCGTTTGCTGAGGCGGGGGCCTCGTTTGATCTTGATGTCGCCGAGGATGGCGGTGCCGCGGATGTGGAAGACCTTGACCGGCCCGGTGGACTGCTGGCCGGCGGGGCCGCCGATGCCGGCTGCCTGCTCGGAGACCGAGCCGAGGATCGGGTTGCTGTCCAGGTGGACGATCGCGTTCTGCGGGACGCGGATCTTGACGTCGGCGAGGATGGACTTCACGTCGATGTAGATCTCGTCGTACGGGACCTGCGCCTCGGTGTAGTCCAGCGTCACGTCGCCGAGGACCGCGTTGACCTCCTGGCGTTGGGCCGCGAGCCAGCCGCCGGTGCGCTTCTGGTCGGACAGGAAGACGTTGATGACCGGCGCGTGCACGGTCATGCCGGGCTGCGGCTGCGGGTGGTGCGCGACGGCGGACGCAGTGGGCGCGGTGGGGCCGTTGGGGAGGTCGGAGGCGATCTCGACCAGCTCGCCGTAGGTCTTGGCGGAGTACAGGGTCTCGAGCCGGTCCTCCAGCTCGGTGTAACTCAGCCTGCCTTCGGCCGCAGCTTCCCGCAGCACGTCGGCGACCTGTTCGCGCTCGAAGTCCGACACCCGTCTGCGCAGCGCCAGCTCGTCACCGGTCGGCGCCGCCTGCGGCGTCTGCTCCGGCCGAGGCGCGTCCTGCGGGCGGTTCGGCGGGTAAACCTCGTCTTCGGCCACAGGAAAACTCTACGCCGCTGCCCGGCCATCGCCGATAAGGAACAACCCCGGCCTGCCCCTGAGGTTGTACCGAGCGACAGGCAGTAGTGCCGCGCCTCGGCACCGCTCACGCTCAGCGCCGCGCCGGCTGACCGGAAAAGGGGCACTACTGCCTGTCGCTCGGTACGCCGCGTACCCGGGCAGGCGGCGTGGGAGCGACGGAACTAGGCTGGTGGGGTTCTGAGACCACTTGCCTGGAGGTACGCCGGTGTCCGCCGACTTCAACTACTCCGAACTGCTCCCGCTCGGAGCCGACGACACGGAGTACCGGCTCCTCACCACCGAGGGAGTGAGCACGTTCACCGCGGGTGGGCGCACCTTCCTGCAGGTGGAGCCCGAGGTGCTGCAGCAGCTCACCGCCGAGGCGATGCACGACATCTCGCACTACCTCCGGACGGCGCACCTCAGCCAGCTGCGGCGGATCATCGACGACCCGGAGGCATCGGGGAACGACCGGTTCGTCGCGCTCGACCTGCTGAAGAACGCGAACATCTCGGCCGGTGGCGTGCTGCCGATGTGCCAGGACACCGGTACGGCGATCGTGATGGGCAAGAAGTCCGAGGGCGTGCTCACCGGCGCCGTCGACGAGGAGTGGATCAGCCGGGGCGTGTACGACGCCTACACCAAGCTCAACCTGCGCTACTCGCAGATGGCGCCGCTGACGATGTGGGACGAGAAGAACACCGGCTCCAACCTGCCGGCCCAGATCGAGCTCTACTCGACGCCGGGCTCGGCCGCGGCGGATCCGGCGTACAAGTTCCTCTTCATGGCCAAGGGCGGCGGCTCGGCGAACAAGTCGTTCCTGTTCCAGGAGACCAAGGCGGTGCTCAACCCGGACGGGATGATGAAGTTCCTGGACGAGAAGATCCGCTCGCTCGGTACGGCGGCCTGCCCGCCGTACCACCTGGCGATCGTGGTCGGCGGCACCTCCGCGGAGTACGCGCTGAAGACGGCGAAGTACGCGTCGGCGCACTATCTGGACGCGTTGCCGACGACGGGATCGCCGCTGGGCAACGGGTTCCGCGACCTGGAGCTGGAGCAGAAGGTCTTCCAGCTGACCCAGGACTTCGGTATCGGCGCGCAGTTCGGCGGCAAGTACTTCTGCCACGACGTGCGGGTGATCCGGCTGCCGCGGCACGGCGCGTCCTGCCCGGTCGCGATCGCGGTCTCCTGCTCCGCCGACCGCCAGGCGCTGGCGAAGATCACGCCGGAGGGCGTGTTCCTGGAGCAGCTCGAGCGTGACCCGGCGCGGTTCCTGCCGGACACCACCGACGAGCAGTTGCCGGACGACACCGATGTCGTCCGGATCGACCTGAACCGGCCGATGGCCGAGATCCGCACGGAGTTGTCGAAGCTGCCGGTCAAGACGCGGCTGTCACTGAACGGCCCGCTGGTGGTGGCCCGTGACATCGCGCACGCCAAGATCAAGGAGCGCCTCGACGCGGGCGAGCCGATGCCGCAGTACCTGAAGGACCACGCCGTGTACTACGCCGGCCCCGCGAAGACCCCCGAGGGCTACGCCTCAGGTTCGTTCGGCCCGACCACGGCCGGCCGGATGGACGCCTACGTCGACCAGTTCCAGGCGGCCGGCGGCTCCTTCGTGATGCTTGCCAAGGGCAACCGCTCGGCCAAGGTCACGGCCGCCTGCAAGGAGCACGGTGGCTTCTACCTCGGCTCGATCGGCGGCCCCGCCGCCCGCCTGGCGCAGGACTGCATCAAGTCCGTCGACGTGATCGAGTACGCCGAACTGGGGATGGAGGCGGTCTGGAAGATCGAGGTCGAGGACTTCCCCGCCTTCGTGGTCGTCGACGACAAGGGCAACGACTTCTTCACCGACACCCGCAAGCCGGTCCCCCTCACCACCCGCCCCCGCAGCTGAGGCGCCGATGAGCACCCGGGACGCCCCGGCCCAGATCGGCGACCTGCCACCCCTCGGCCGCCCGGCCAACAGCGCCCTGCTGCTGGCCGGGATCACCACCCTCGAACAGATCGCCACCCACTCCCGCCGCGACCTGCTCGCCATCCACGGCGTCGGCCCCAAAGCCGTCCAGCTCCTCGAAGCCGCCCTCACCGACCACGGCCTCACCTTCGAGCACTGACCTTCGCGAACTGACCTTCACGAACTCACCAGGCGTGCGATCGGCCGTCGGTTCAGTCGACCCGTTCTCCGGGGCTGCTGTAGTCCCAGAGCCTTTCGAGATGGAGAGCCAGCCCGGCGAGACTGCGAGTGTCGAACAGGTGATTGAGGACAGCTACTCGATCCTGGACGACCCGCTCGGACACGCCTGCCTGCCGCGCGATCTGACCGATCGTTCGCCCGGGCCGGATCGCTGCCACGACCGCCCGATCGGTACCACGCAACGCCAGGTACCACGCGACGTCGTGATCCCAGATCCGCTGGAGGGCGATCGAGAACTCGCGCCGCTCCCGGACGCTGCAGCCGAGAGCAGCGAGAAACCGCTCGAGGTTCTGTTCCTCGGGCGTCGCGCGACCGTTGAACCAGTCGTCGAGCATCGCGCTGTTCAGCTCGACGAACGCCGCCATACTGCGAATTCCGGTCAGCCCCTCACGTTCGGCCAGCCGCCGCAGCGCAGTCCCCAGGGCTGCTCTGGACCTGATGTTGCGCAACGAGCCACTCTCGATCGCGAGCCGTTCGACGCTGGAGCCGATCGGTCCGAGGTGCCGCTCGAGATCGACTCGCCGTGAGGTCGTCGCGTCGGCCGGGTCCTCCGACGGTGGCTCCACGGGGTCGACGACCGTGACCGACCACGGTGAGCGCTGCGGACGACTCATGCCTCGGCGTACCCCGTTCCAGTGCGCCTTCAGTGCTGCGATCTCGACAGTCGACGCACCACATGCCCGAGCGAACGCCTCCGCCAACGGCCAGCCAGGAAGCTTCTCTCCTTTGGCCGCACGCTGAAGATGCACATGCGAGTAGTTCGCCTGGACGGCGAGCTGCCGATAGGTGCGACCGCTCCGAGTTCGCAACCGGCGCAGCTCGATGGCGAACTCGACCACCGGTCCGCCCGCGGGATCGAGGACGCCCTCATGCCGCGGCATCGTCGTTCTCCGGGTCACGCGGCGGAGGCAGAGCTGTGGGCTGAGCGGCAGGCGGGAGAGTCGTCGTTCCTTCGGACACGCCGGCTCTGACAAGGACGGCTGCCAGCATGGCGATCCGGGCAATCCTGTCCAGTACGGCGATCAACCAGGCGGTCATCGGGCCAGGCGCGACCGGGATCGTCGGCGTCATCTGCGCCCATGAATCCGACACCTGCCTGGGAGAGCCGGGCTCGGGCCGCTCGCCGCGACTGCTGGTCAGCTTTGTAGCCGCAGCTGCCCCCGCGGTAGCGACAGCGATCACCAGGCCGCCGATGACTGCGGGGGTCTGTCCCTGCAGAAGCAGCACAAGGGTGACCGCCAGCCCGCTGACGGCGAGAAAGATGAACCCGCGGAAGGCGAGCACGTGGGCCGGGAGGGCCGATTGCCGGCGGGGCCGGCGGCGCGGAGTCTTACGGATGGGTGTCATCGACACCGTCCCCTTCCTCATGGCGAGGGAGGGAATCCCCGCTGATCGCGGGGATCCAGGTGGACCGGGCTTGGGGAGGGGTGGCCAGCAGTTCCGAGACCTAGCGCCTTGGCGTCGCTAGACGATGCTGTTCAACTGTCCTGACGTGCGCATCTGTGGTCGGAGTCGGGATCGCGAGCCCCCAGCGGCATCCCTCATCTTCTTGAAAGATAAGGCTCCTGGTGCCTTGACGCCACTGTTTCGCCACCTGCTGCACGACTGTGACCCAAGTAGTACCAGTGCGACAGTGGTACGCAAGGTTGGTACCCGCCCACGGCCTTGTTCGTTGGTACCCGCCGAATCTGGTACCAGCCGACGTTTCCCCAGGTCAGCGGCCTGTTCGGGCAACCTGCGAAGCGAAAGCCGAGGCTTGCCTCTTGGCGTCGGTATCAAGAAGTCCGATGATGGGGACCCGGCCCTCGCGCCGGCACACCGAGCACCGTCCGTTGGACCGGGCGCACTCGGCAGTCCCGGGTCCCTCTGCTTGGCGCGGAGGGACCCGGCATCGTCTCCAGCCGGATGACTGCGGCGTCATCACGACCGCGGGAGTCAGCCCAGGAGTTCTTCGGCTATGTGGGCTACCGCGTAGCCGGTGGGGGCTTCGGGGAGGCGGAGGTCGGGGGCTGGGCGCCAGTCCTTCCAGTTGTCGGCGAAGGGGGTGGTCCAGGACTCGACGTCGCGTACTGCGGTGTGGGCGTCGGCGATGATGCGGTCCGCCTCGGCCTGGGTGAAGCGGCCGGTGGCGACGGCGCCTTCCAGTTCGTCTTCGTCCTTCCACTCGATCCGGCGGTCCGGGTGGATCCAGAGGTCGAGGACGTAGTCGAGTGAGGTGGTACGGCGGGCGGCCAGGTCGCGGTCGTGCTCGGCTTCGAGGTTCACGTACCACCCGAGGAAGGTCTCGTCGGCCGCCCAGAAGTGCCACACCGACCAGGGTTTGCCGGCCGGGGACGCCTTCAGGATGCCGGTGCCGTGCCAGATGTCGAGCTTGAGCACCCGCTCGTCGGTGAACATGCCCTCGGGGCCCGCGTGCCGCAGTTCGCGGCCGTCGACGAGGACCGGTTTGATCAGTGGCGTGCCGGGGGCGAGCCAGGCGACCAGGCCGTCCGCGTCGTCGCGGATCACCGTCATCGGCCGCACCTGGGGATAGTCGCTGAACTGTCCCGAGCCCTGGTAGATCCACTCGATCGTCGTCCCGGGCTCCCAGTACAGGTCGAGGCCGGGCGACGCCTCTGCCGTCACGAGTCCGCCGGGCGGGTCATCGAGAGCAGGTCGAGGGCGGCGTCGAGCTGCGCCTCGGTCAGGTCGCCGTTGCTGACATGACCGTTCTCGATCACGACCTCGCGGATCGACTTGCCCTGCTTGAGCGCGCTCTTGGCCACCGCGGCCGCGTTCTCGTAGCCGAGGTACTTGTTCAGCGGGGTGACGATCGACGGGGACGACTCGGCCAGCGCGCGGGCGTGCTCGACGTTCGCCGTGATGCCGTCGACACAGCGGTCGGCGAGCAGCACCGACGCGTTGCCGAGCAGCTGGATGGACTCCAGCAGGTTGCGCGCGATCACCGGGAGCATCACGTTCAGCTCGAAGTTGCCGCCGGCCCCGGCCACCGTGATGGTGGTGTCGTTGCCGATCACCTGCGCGGCCACCATCAGGGTCGCCTCGCAGATCACCGGGTTCACCTTGCCCGGCATGATGCTGGAGCCCGGTTGCAGGTCCGGCAGCGCGATCTCGCCGAGGCCGGCGCGCGGCCCGGACCCCATCCAGCGCAGGTCGTTGCAGATCTTGGTCAGGCTGACGGCGATCGTCTTCAGTTGCCCCGACAGCTCCACCAGCGCGTCGCGAGCACCCTGCGCCTCGAAGTGATCGGCCGCCTCGCTCAGCTCCAGCCCGGTCCGCCGGTTGAGCTCCGTGATCACCTTGCCGGCGAACCCGGCCGGCGTGTTGATCCCGGTGCCCACCGCGGTCCCACCGAGCGGCAGCTCGGTCACCCGCGGCAGGGTCGCGCGGACCCGGTCGGCGCCCCGGCTGATCTGCGCGGCATACCCGTCGAACTCCTGGCCGAGCGTCACCGGCGTCGCGTCCATCAGGTGCGTGCGCCCGGACTTCACCACCGTCGCGAACTCGGCACCCTTGGCGGACAAGGACCGCACCAGGTGCTCCAGCGCGGGCAGCAGGTCCTGGACGACGCCGGCCGTCGCGGCGACATGGATCGCCGACGGGAAGGTGTCGTTACTGGACTGGCTCGCGTTGACGTGGTCGTTCGGGTGCACCTCGGCGTCCAGCGCCCGGGTCGCGAGGGTGGCGAGCACCTCGTTGACGTTCATGTTGGTCGAGGTACCGGAGCCGGTCTGGAAGACGTCGATCGGGAACTCGGCGTCGAATTCCCCGGCGCTGACCCGGTCGGCGGCCGCGACGATGCCGTCGGCAAGCTTCCGGTCCACCACCCCGAGCTCGGCGTTCACCACCGCGGCCGAGGCCTTGATCTGCGCGAGCGCGTGCACAAGGGCCGGCGCCAGCGGTTGGCCGGAGATCGGGAAGTTCTCCACCGCGCGCTGGGTCTGGGCCCGCCACAACGCGTCCCGCGGCACCTTCACCTCGCCCATCGTGTCGTGCTCGATCCTGAATTCCACGTTGTCTCCCATACCTGCAGAGTACGTCGATCCGCGGCGTCGGCCCGGACTGATAGAACCGTTGTGGACAACGACACACGAGGGAGCATCCATGCGCTTCACGCAGGCATTCGAGATCACCAAATGGGACCAGTCGACCTACGACGAGTCCGGTGAGCTCACCCTGGGCCGGGCCGTCGTCGGCAAGACCTTCACCGGCTCCAAGCTCGAGGGCGCCGACCTCGACCAGGTCGAGGGCCTCGAGGGCACCAGCACCGCCGAGCTGCTGATGGTGGGCACCGCGCAGGGCCCCGCGGCGTACACGGCGGTCGAGCGCTTCACCGGCACCCTGGCGGGCCGTGACGGCACCTTCGTCATCGTGCACGGCGCGAGCGCCGACCAGACCTCGTCACCGGGCAAGATCGTCGCGGCCGACGGTGACCTCACCGGTCTGACCGGCACGGTCGTCTACGAGCACGACGACCAGGGCCCGCGCCTGACGGTGGACTACGAGCTGCCCTGATAGACGTAGTAGGTCTCGGCCCGTCCCTGCAGCCGCACCGGGACGGGCCGCACCACGCACTCGCCGAAAACAGCCCGTACGGCGTCCTCCAACGCACCGGACGCCGACGAGGACCACACGCTCAGTACTCCGCCCGGCGCCAGCCGCTGCCGGCACTCGGCCAGAAAGCTCGCTTCGTAGAGCGCTGAATTCTCGTTGTAGACAAGGAAATCCGGACCGTTGTCGACATCCAGCAACAGCGCGTCCAGCGACCCCACAGCCGCACCCAGTACGACGTCGCGCACGTCCCCCACCGCGACCCGCACCCGCTCGTCCTCAAGCACCGACGGCACCAGCCCGTCCCGCATCCACTGCACCACCGCCGGCTCGATCTCCGCCACCAGCACCGATTCCACCCGCTCATCGGCGAGCAGTGCGCGGACGGTGTAGCCGAGCCCCAGCCCGCCCACCAGCACCCTCCGCGGACGCAGTACCGAGGACAAGGCCGCCGACGCGAGCAGCTCCTCGCTCGACGTCTCCACGTCGTCCATCACGAACACGCCGTTGACCCGCAGCTCGACGGCTCCGTCCTCCCGGCGTCGCAGCAGGAGTTCACCCCGCTCGCTGACCGCCCGCGCCAGCTCGCTCAGCGGTCAGTACCAGCCCTTGGCCTTGGAGTGCGACCAGGCGCCGCACGGCGAGCCGTGCCGGTTCTCGATGTAGTCCAGGCCCCACTTGATCTGGGTGACCGGGTTGGTCCGCCAGTCCTTGCCGTACGCCGCCATCCGGTTGCCGGGCAGCGCCTGCGGGATGCCGTACGCGCTGGAGGTCGGGTTGTCGGCGGTGACCTTCCAGCGCGACTCCTTGTTCCACAGGCTCTCCAGGCAGCTGAACTGGCTGGCTCCCCAGCCGTGGTCGCCGAGCAGGTTCCGGGCGATCTCCTTCGGCGTGCCTTCGAGCTTCTTGCGCTCCGCGTCGCGGGTGGCGCGCTCCTCGCGGGAGCTCCGATCGGTCTTCTGCAACGCCTTGTAGCGGGCCATCGCGGTGTTCTTCGCCTTCTGCCGCAGGTCGGAGGCGTCCTGGGCGGCCCGGCGCGCGGCGTCCACGGCCTCGATCTGGTTGCGGAGCTGGATGACTTCCTGGGCCTGCTCGGCGGCGCTCTTCGGCTTCGGCGTCGGCGACTTGGCCGCCTGCGCCCGCTCGCTGTTCAGCACGGCCATCTCGGCGCGCCCGGAGACCGGATCGGACGCGGCGTTGCTCCCGGGGGAGCTGAAGAGGTCGAGACCTGCGACAACAGAGACGACGGCGATCCCACAGACTGCGAGAATCGCGACCGAGCGCTTCGCTTTCATCTGTCCTTCCGAGTTACCCGACCCCCGTCGGCTGCAACAGGTTCATACTCTGGCCTAATCGGAGCGTGATCACAACAACGCCCCAACGAACGGTGCGGCCACCCGACGGGTGGCCGCACCTGTTACCGCGAAAGTCTTACTTCTGTTTTACAGACGTCCCTACAACTGGACGTCCTCCAGCATCTCGGTGACCAGGGCCGCGATCGGCGACCGCTCCGAACGGGTCAGCGTGACGTGCGCGAAAAGTGGGTGACCCTTCAGCTTCTCGACCACCGCGACGACGCCGTCGTGCCGGCCGACCCGCAGGTTGTCGCGCTGCGCGACGTCGTGGGTGAGCACCACCCGCGAGTTCGCGCCGATCCGGGACAGCACCGTCAGCAGCACGTTGCGCTCCAGCGACTGGGCCTCGTCGACGATCACGAACGCGTCGTGCAGCGACCGGCCGCGGATGTGGGTCAGCGGCATCACCTCGAGCATGCCGCGGTCCATCACCTCGTCGATCACGTCGCTGCTGGTCACCGCGCCGAGCGTGTCGTGCACGGCCTGCGCCCAGGGCGCCATCTTCTCCGACTCCGAACCGGGCAGGTAGCCGAGCTCCTGACCGCCGACCGCGAACAGCGGCCGGAAGACGACGACCTTCTTGTGCTGCCGGCGCTCCATCACCGCTTCCAGCCCGGCGCACAGCGCGAGCGCCGACTTGCCGGTGCCGGCGCGGCCACCGAGCGAGATGATCCCGACGTCGGGGTCCAGCAGCAGATCCAGCGCGACGCGCTGCTCGGCCGACCGGCCCCGCAGCCCGAACGCCTCCCGGTCGCCGCGGACCAGCCTGATCCGCTTGTCCGGCATCACCCGGCCGAGCGCGCTGCCGCGCTCGGACAGCAGCACCAGCCCGGTGTGGGTGGGGAACTCCCGGCCCTCGGGGATGTCCAGCACGCCGTCCTCGTACAGGCTGTCGACGTCGCTGGTCGGTACCTCCAGCTCGCCCATCCCGGTCCAGCCGGACGACTCCAGCGCCAGCTCGGCGCGGTACTCCTCGGCGTCCAGGCCGCAGGCCGAGGCCTTGACCCGCATCGGCAGGTCCTTGGAGACCAGCGTGACGTTGCGGCCCTCGGCCTGGAAGTTGCAGGCCACCGCGAGGATCCGGCTGTCGTTGTCGCCGAGCCGGAAACCGGCCGGCAACCCCTCGGGATCGGTGTGATTGAGCTCGACCCGGAGTGTTCCACCCTTCTCCCCCACTGGCAGGGGTGCGTCCAGCCGGCCGTGCTTGACCCGGAGTTCGTCCATCAAGCGCAACGCGGTGCGAGCGAAGTAGCCGAGCTCGGGGTGATGCCGTTTTGCCTCCAGTTCGGTGACTACGACCACCGGGATGACGACCTCGTGCTCGTCGAAGCGCACCATCGCGTGCGGATCCGACAGCAGGACCGAGGTGTCCAGCACGAAAGTGCGCTGGTCCGGCGTGGATGAGGGGGTTGACGCCTTGGCGTGGGTGGCAGCCATGTCGCACGTCCTCTCGGACCGCAGCGTGCACCACGCCCGGCCCACCAGTGGTTAGGTGTTGGACCGGGTCCGGACCCGGAGGTCTGGTGCAGACCCCCTCCGTCCCGCAGCACGCACGGAACCGGAAATCAGTGAGGATGAGACCGTGGGTCTCGGGCACTCCGTTCGGCGCCTCATGGGGCTACCGGCGAGCAATGAAGTCTCATCTGATCGGGCCTCCCGGACGACCGGCTTCCCCTCCGACCGTCACTAAGGACTGTAGGTCCGTCCTGCAAACGCCGCAGCCCGACACGCCCGGCCACGGGGTTAACGGCTTGTTACGCGTTTCCCTCCAACGGACGACGCCGCTCACCCCGCCGAGGGAGCCGGTACGCCGGCCCCTCGTCGCACGCTGTCGGCATGGTGAAAAACACGCTCGGTTACGCCACGTCTCTCTGGTCGCTGACCTACGGCGTGCTGGGGATCTACTGGACGGCAGGGGGCGCCGGCTACCCGTTCGCTCGGGTGGACGACGACCGTGCGACCGCTTCGATCCTCGAAGGAGCGCCGGTCAGCGTGGTCGGCCCAGCAATGGCCGTGGTCGGCCTGCTGGGAGCGGTGGTCGCACTGGTGATGACACTGCGGGAACCGAGGACACGCAGTACCGGGCTCAACCGCCTACTCCACGCGTACGCCGTACTGCTGGCCGTCCTGCTGGCACTGGTCATTCCCGACTACACCCCACTGGCCGTGCTGGCGTTCTCCCCCGCGCTCCTCGTCTTCGCCTTCACCGGCGTCCCCGGCGCCCAGGACGGCATCGGCGACATCCTGTACTGGCATCGCGTCAACATCCTGCTCGTCTTCCTGGGCGGTCTCCTGTGGGCCGCTACGGCCGTCAGACATCACCGGAGGTCCCGTCAGGCCTGCACGGGCTGCGGACGCGACGACAGCCCGCTCAGGGCCTGGCAGACACCCGAAGGAGCGCTGCGGTGGGGGCGTCGCGCAGTGCTGATCGCTGTCGTTGCCAACGTCCCCTACGAGTTCACCCGGCTCGCCTGGTACTTCGGCTGGCCCCTGGGCATCACCGACGAGTTCCACCAGATGATGACCGACACGCCCGGCATGCTGGAGATGGGCCTCGCGCTGGCCCTACTGGGCATTGGCGGCAGCATCCTCACGCACGGGCTGGTGCACCGCTGGGGCGAGGTCTATCCGCGCTGGATCTGGCTCAAAGCCGGTCGGCCGGTACCACCCCGGCTGGCGATCGTCCCGGCCTCGATCGTGGCCGTGGTCCTGATCCCGGCCGGTCTGATGAACCTCCGGCTGCCCGGTGACAACGCCGGCTCCGAATGGGGCCTGGCTCTGCCCGGCACCCTCTGGGTTGTCTGGGGCGCGGCACTGGCCGCTGCCACCTACGCCTACCACCTCAGGCGCCGTACGACGTGCCGCCGCTGCGGCCGAGGCGCCCCGGTCGCGGCAGGACTCCCGGAGCTCAGGTCCCGAAGCGGCGCTCCCGCTGGGCGTAGCTCCGGATCGCCCGCAGAAAGTCGACGTGGCGGAAGTCCGGCCAGAGCGCCTCGCAGAAGTAGAACTCGCTCAGCGCGCTCTGCCACAGCAGGAACCCGCCCAGCCGCTGCTCCCCCGACGTCCTGATCACCAGGTCGGGATCCGGCTGGCCCTTGGTGTAGAGGTGCTCGGCGATGTGCTCCACGTCGACCCGCTCGGCCAGTTCCTCGATCGAGATGCCCTTCGCGGCCTCTTCGAGCAGCAGCGACCGGACGGCGTCGGCCAGCTCGCGGCGGCCGCCGTACCCGACGGCGACGTTGACGATCATGCCCTGCACGTTCTGGGTGGCGGTCTCGGCGCCCTTCAGCACCTCGGCAGTGGCACCGGGCAACAGGTCGAGCGCCCCGACCGGGTGGATCCGCCACCGGCCGGTCCCGGTCAGCTCCTCGACCGTCGACTCGATGATCCGCAGCAACGGCTCCAGCTCGTCGGCGGGACGGGTCAGGTTGTCGGTGGAGAGCATCCAGACGGTGACCACCTTGACGCCGACCTCGTCGCACCAGTGCAGGAACTCGGTGATCTTGGTGGCGCCGGCCTCGTGGCCCCGGGAGACCGGATCGCCGGCGGCCCGGGCCCAGCGGCGGTTGCCGTCGATGATCACGCCGACGTGGCGCGGCATCCGGTCCGGCGACAGGGTGCGCGCCAGCCGGCGTTCGTACAGTCCGTAGACCACGTCGCGCAGCTTTGCCTTGCCAGGTGTCCGCATCAGCAGGTGCTCTCCTCGAAGCTCTCCGGCTTCTGAGGCTAGCGGAGTTTCCGGGTCCCGTAGAGTGATCGAACTTTTCCTCCGGTTCATGCGTCGGACCCTCCGGGGAGACTGTTCCCGCTGGTGATCTCGCCTACATTTCCTCCCGATCGCACGTGAACCCACGCCTCCGTGGATTACGGTTGCGTCCGTGATCGCTACGCGTACGAGAGGACGGCGATGACGGCCGAATCCGGGACCAGCACCCCGACCGGAGGGTCCTCTCCCGAGCCGGAGCACGAGCACGGTCATCACCTGACCGACCGGCTCGCACCGCTGAAACCGAAGCTCCGCGGCTGGCTGCACACCGGCACCTTCCCGCTCGCGACCGCGGCCGGCATCGTGCTGATCTGTCTCGCGCCGACCACCAGCGCCCGCTGGGCCGCGGCCGTCTACACCCTCGGCTCGATGCTGCTGTTCGGCATCTCCGGGCTCTACCACCGCTTCTACTGGGGTGCGACCGGTGAAGCGATCCTGCGCCGGCTCGACCACAGCAACATCTTCCTGCTGATCGCCGGCACCTACACCCCTCTGGGGGTGGTGCTGCTGCGCGGCAACGACCGGATCCTGCTGCTCAGCCTGGCCTGGGGCGGCGCCCTGATCGGCATCCTGTTCCGGATCTTCTGGGTGGGCGCCCCGCGCTGGCTCTACACCCCGATCTACCTGGCCCTCGGCTGGGTGGCGATCTTCTGGATGGGTGACTTCTACCGCCTGGGCGGCGCGGCCGTGGTCACGCTGCTCGCGATCGGCGGCGGGCTCTACTCGATCGGCGCGGTCGTCTACGGCACCAAGCGGCCGGATCCGTCACCTCGCTGGTTCGGCTTCCACGAGATCTTCCACGCCTGCACGGTGGCCGCCTTCATCTGCCACTACATCGCGGTCAGTATCGCCACCTACAACGCGGCGTGACCTCGGGCCCGATCTGAAGACCAGCTGAAGAGTTCCCGGCATCATCGGCAGAAACCGATCGCCGGGGGGCCATCATGCACAGCACCACCGTCAGTGCCGGACTGGCCGAGCTCGGCCGCGACGCACCTGACGAACGCGCACTCACCCGTCTCGTCGGCGAGGTCACCGGCCGGCCTGACACCGTGCCGACCGCAGCCCGGGTCGAGGTCTTCGACTACGAGATCGGTACGCCGAGCACCGAAGCCCTGCTGCGGGTACTGGGCACGGCCGAGCGCCCGTCCGGCGAGACCGTCGAGTGGTCCGTCTTCGTCAAGAAGCTCCAGTCCGCCCGGCACTGGCCACTGATCCACCTGATCCCGGAGCCGTTCCGGAACCACTTCATCGACAACCTCCCCTGGCGACTCGAGGTCGCCGTCCACCGAAGCACCATCGCGACGCTGCTGCCGGACGGCCTGAGGCTGCCGAGACTTCACCAGCTCACCGAGTACGACGACGACCGCGCGACGCTGTGGATGGAAGACGTCGACCAGTTGCCCGGGTGCTGGCCGCTCGCCCGCTTCGAGCACGCCGCGCACCTGCTCGGCCGGCTGTCCGCCCGTCGTCAGTTGCACCTGGTGGAGCCGTTCCTCGACCGGCCCGGCGTCCGCGTCCCTGGGATCGGACTGAGGTACTACGCCACCGGCCGGGTTCTGCAGCGCGCGATTCCGATGCTGGCCGACGACCAGACCTGGCTGCACCCGCTGCTGGCCGAGGCGGTCCGCTCGACCGGCGACCACGGGCTCCGGGACGAGCTGCTCGTGCTGGCGAACCGGCTGCCCGCAGTACTGGATCGGCTGGAGGCTCTTCCGCAGACTTATCAGCACGGGGACGCGAGCCCGCAGAACCTGCTGGTGGCGAAGGACGAACCGGACGAGTTCGTGGTGATCGACTGGGGGTTCGACTGCCCGCAGGCGATCGGCTTCGACCTCGGCCAACTGCTGGTCGGCCTGGCGCATGCCGGCGAACTGGCGCCGGAGGAACTGCCTGCCATCCACACGGTCATCCTCGCGGCGTTCCGGGACGGAGTCGCCGCTGAGGGAATGACAGTGACCGAGGACGAGGTGCTCTACGGCTACCTCGGTTCGCTGCTGGCACGGGCGGCCTTCACCGCCCTGCCGCTCGAAGCGCTCGGCAAGACCACCGAGTGTGGTCTCGAGCTGTTCGAGCAGCGGGTGCGGCTCACTCGTGCGCTGGTCGATCTGGTATCGAAGGTCAGCTAGGGGTGAGAACGAAGACGCGGATCTCCCGGCCGCTGCGGACGACGTACGTGTCGTAGGCGGGCCAGACCTTGGTGACGAGAGGCCAGACCCGCTCCCGCTCAGCTCCTTCGGCCAGCTCGGCGCGGACCTGGAGCTCGCGTCCACCGGGCAGAGCGACCGTGGCCTCACTGGACGCCAGCAGATTGCCGGACCAGGCGGGGTGCTTCTGCTGACCCCAGTTCGAGGCGGTGACGACGTAGTTGTCGCCGTCGGGCGCGTAGATCAGCGGCACGGTCCGGGGCAGCCCGGACTTGCGGCCCCGGGTGGTCAGAAGCAAAGTGGGCAAGGCGGATCGGCCGAGGATGTTCACCCTGCCACCGGTCCGTTGTTGCAGCCAGCGATCGACCGGCACCAGAGCGCGACCAGCAGCGGCGAACCAGGGCCGATGCCCTAACGAGCGGATGACATTCGTGTACCAGCCCATGCACGAAGTCTGCCGTCACCCCGAAGGCGGGTATGCAGGTGGGTATGAAGAGCATCCGGTTCGCAGTACTGGTAGCCACCGCCGGCCTGGTCGTGACCGGGTGCGGTGACGAATCCGATCCTGGCGCGGGCAGTACGCCGTCCGTTCCCGGTCCGTCGACTCCGGTCGTCAGCCTTTCGTCGCCTACGCCCGGTGGCTCCGGGCTGCCGCTGACCGTCAGCAGGACGGGCGGTTTCGCGGGCTTCGACGACCGGATCGTGGTCGGCACCGACGGCGTCGCGAGCGTCACCTCGAGAGGCGGCAAGGCCAGCCGCTGCAAGTTGGAGACCGGTTTCCTCGGCTCGCTCACCGAGGCGGCGAAGCAGGTCGACTGGGTCTCCGTGGGAGTCACCAAGCCGACCGTCCGGCACCCCGACGACATGATCGTCGCGGTCTCGGCCAACGGTGGGCTGACCCGGCTGGAGGACCCGAAACTGAAGCCGATGGTGACCTCGGTGAGCAAGCTGCTCACCGAAGCCACCAAACCCGGCAACCTCTGCAAACCGGTCTGACCAGCTGGTCGTGACTAGCTGGTGGTCGCCGCCACGTCGTCGATGACGAAGCTCGTCTGCAGGGACGAGTCCTCCTGGCCGAGGAACCTGATGGTGACCGTCTTCCCCTTGTAGGGCAGCAGGTTGAGCGTCTTCTGCACGTACGACGTCGACTTGTTCAGGTTCGAGTACGTCGCCAGCGTGGTCGTCGTCGTGCCGTCGATGACCTGCACCTTGACGGTGTCGTAGACGGTCGACGTGGTGGTCTCCGCGGAGTCGATCCGGATCCACAGCGACAGGGCCGCAGCGGTCGCCGCCGCCGGGACAGCCACGGACTGGCCGAGGTTCTCGGTGCCCGTGATGCCGTTGCCCTGCAGCCACGCCTTGTAGCTGCCGGTCCGCGCGGGCTTGCTGCTGCTGTTGGTGATCACGCCCGAGGTCCCGGTCCAGTTCACCGCACCCGACTCGAAGCCGGGGTTCTTCAGCAGGTTGGTGCCGGTCGGCGGCTCGGTGCTGCCGTAGTCCTTCTGCGCGTAGTTCCAGATCATGTGGCCGATCGCGTCGATCTGGCGGTCCAGCGAGGTCAGGTTGAGGTTGTTGATGTTGTCGCAGGAGCGGTGGTAGCAGGGGTCGTACGCCGCGCCGGCGGTGCCACCCCACTTGGTCGCCTGTGCCGAGGTCTTGGTGCCCTCCGCGCCGGAGAACGTGCCGGCCGTCGCGATCCCCAGCGAGCGGAAGGCCGCGTGGTCCGAACGGCCCTGGACGTCGACGTACTCGGTCTGGATGCTCTTGCTGGTGAAGTAGCTGGTCAGGTCGTCCCGCGCGCCGTTGCCGGCCGGGTTGTCGTTGTAGACGAAGTAGCCCGGGTTCGGCGAGCCGATCATGTCGAAGTTGAGGTAGAGCTTGACCTTGGCCCGCTCGGCCGACGGCAGGCTGTTGACGTAGTACTTCGAGCCGAGCAGACCCAGCTCCTCGGCACCCCAGAAGCCGAAGCGCAACCGGTTCTTGGCCACCTGACCGCTGGCGGCGTAGGCGAGCGCGGTCTCCAGGACCCCCGCGCTGCCGGTGCCGTTGTCGTTGATGCCGGGGCCGGAAGTGACGCTGTCCAGGTGCGCGCCGGCCATCACGACGTTGTTCGCGTCGCCGTACGGCCACTCCGCGATCACGTTGTACGACGTGCCGGAGGAGGTGGAGAACGACTGCAGGGCGGTGGTGTAGCCGGCCGCGTCGAGCTTGGACTTCACCCAGTTGGCCGACGCCAGGTAGCCGGGCCGGCCGGTGGCGCGGTTGCCGCCGTTGGCGGTGGCGATCGACTGGAACTGGTCCAGGTGCGCCTTGGCGTTGGTGACCGAGATGTCGGGCGAGACGACGGCGGTGCCGGCACCGGCACCGGCGCCGGGGACGAGGACGGCGGTGGCGACCAGGGCGGTGCCGAGTACGCCGTACAGGGGGGACTTGAGCATGGGGACTCCCTTTGCCTCACAAAAAGAAGGGGCTCACGAAAAGCAGCCGGGGCGCACGGCCGGGCGGGCCGTACGCCCCGGACTGTTCACAGCGGGACAAACCGTTCGGTGACTAGCCGATCAGCGACGTGTCGTCGACGACGAAGCTGGTCTGCAGCGAGCTGTCCTCGTTCGCCAGGAACCTGACCGTGACCGTCTTGCCGGCGTAGGCGCCGACGTTGAAGGTCTTCTGCGTGTAGGTCGTGTTCTTGTTGAGGTTGGAGTACGTCGCCAGGGTGGTCGTGGTGGAACCGTCCACGATCTGCACCTGGAGCCTGTCGTACACCGTCGAGGCGGTGGTCTCGGTGGTGTCGATCCGCAGCCAGAAGGACAGCTGCGCGGTCGAGGCACCGGCCGGGATGGCGACGGACTGGCCGACGTTGGCAGTGGCGGTGACACCCTTGCCGCCGAGCCAGGCCTTCCAGGAACCGCTACGAGCCGGCTTGGTGGCGCTGCTGGTGACGACACCGGTGGTACCGGTCCAGTTGACCGCACCGGACTCGAAGCCGATGTTCTTCAGCCGCTCCGAACCGGTCGGCGGGACGACGGTGCCACAGGAGGCGGCACCGGCCGGGACGGTGATGCCGTTGAACGCGGCCTGGATGCCGAGGCACTGGGCCGAGTTGGCGCCGTACAGCGTCTTGGCAACGGTGATGGCGCCTTCACGGGCGTCCTTGTAGGTGCTGCCGGAGGTGAGCTTGGTGGCCAGGGTCTGGTACCAGACCTTGGCGGCCACGTCGCGGCCGACCGGGGTGATGGTGGTGCCGTCACAGGAGGTGCTGCTGTGCGTGACGCCACCGATGACCTTGCTGCCGGTGCCCTCGGAGGCCAGGTAGAACCAGTGGTTCAGCGGGCCGGAGGAGTAGTGCGGGTCGAGCCCGCCGACGCTGGTCGACCAGCAGTCGCGGCTGGAACCGTCCTTCGACGGCTTGTCCATGTAGCGCAGCGGCGTGTTGTTGCCGTTGATGTTGATCTTCTCGCCGACCAGGTAGTCACCCGGGTCGGCCGAGTTGTTCGCCGAGAACTCCACCGCGGTCCCGAAGATGTCCGAGGTGGACTCGTTCAGGCCGCCCGCGTCGCCGAAGTAGTTCAGGTTCGCGGTCGCCTCGGTGACACCGTGGCTCATCTCGTGACCGGCCACGTCGATCGACGTCAGCGGCCGCTGGTTGCCCGAGCCGTCGCCGTACGTCATCTGGGTGCCGTCCCAGAACGCGTTCACGTACGCGTTGCCGTAGTGCACGCGGGACCGCGCACCCTGGCCGTTGTTGAAGATGCCGTTGCGGCCGTGAACGTTCTTGTAGTAGTCCCAGGTCAGCTGCGCACCGTAGTGCGCGTCCACGCCGGCGGTCTGGCGGTTCGCGGTGGTGCCGCTGCCCCAGGTGTCGTCGGGGTCGGAGAAGACCGTGCCGGTACCGGAGGTCGCGCCGTTCAGGTCGGTGGTGTTGTTGCCACCGCGGCTCGGGTCGGTCATCTTGAAGCTGCCGGTGGTGCCGGAGGTACCGATACCGACGGAGCCGGAGTACATCGAGTTGCCGTTGCCGGTCTTGATCTCGTCGTCCTGGGCGAGGACGACGCCGGTCTTGGCGTCGATGAACGAGTGCAGCACCGACGGCGTCTGGTCGGCCTTGACGCCGGTCGTGACGACCTCGTAGGCCAGCACCGGCTTGCCGGTGGCGGCGAAGACGACCAGCGTCCCCTTGTTGCTCGTTGCCTTGAAATCGGCGGCCTTCGAGCCCTTGGCCAGGGCGGCGGCCTGGGACAGCGTCGGCTTGGTCGAGGCGACCCCGACGGCCTTGGCGCCACGGTTGTAGATGACGCCCTTCGTCGCGCCGTCCTTGCGCTCGACGATCAGGTCACCACCCACCACCTTCAGGCCGTTGAAGGTGCGGTCGTACCGCACGTGCTCGGTGCCGTCCGCGTCCTTGACGACGTCGCGGACCTTGAGCACCTCACCGCCGGCCAGACCGAGAGCTGCGGCCGTCTGCGCGGTCAGCGCCTGTTCGGCCTGAACGGCGGCCGGCTGGTTGAAGCCGGTGGCCTGGAGCGGAGCCGTACGGTCAGTGGCTCCTGCGGGCGACATTGCCAGCCCCGCAGCTGCGACGATGACCACCGCCCCTGCTGATGTCAGTCGTTTCAAGACAACATCTCCTCACGGTGTGGTCGCTGTTTGGGCGCAGCGACCAATTCAATTGGGGACGCCGGATGTTCTGGCCCAGAAGTGTCACTGTCACTTGTGACCCTGTGTGTCAGTACATGCGAGTTCTGTTACACCCGACTGAGGGAGGACTCTGGACCTGTCAGGGGGCAGAGTCAAGCGATTCCACCGAAATGACAGGGAAAACCCGCACTGGCGCAGGTTGTCAATCCCGCGAGGTCAACTCACGCCGAAGGTCTTCCGGCAACACCACCGGCAACCGGCAGGTGAACTTCTGACACACGAAGGCGGCCGGGTGATCGCCGGCCAGTCCACGGCCGGCCAGCAATGGAACGTTCGAACCGGCCGGACCAGTGGCGATCGCGGTCCCCCACGGCGCGTTCTTCAGCGCCACCGCCAGAAGCTCCGGGGATTCACCGACGATGGCGATCTCCAAGGGGCCCGCGGCAAGGGTTTCGGCCACCGCCAGCGCGCGGCCGGCGAAGCGCGGCGCCCGTTCGGCGATTGCCACGGACAACTGCAGTGCTTGCTCGGCGGCGGCCTCGTAGCGGGCCGATCCGGTCACCGACGCCAGCGTCGTGAACGCTTCGGCCGCGAGCGAGACCCCGGACGGACTGGCGTTGTCGGTCGCGTCCTGCGGACGCCAGACCAGTGCCTCGGCGTCGCCGGCAGTGTCATAGAAGATGCCGTCGGCAACGAATTGTTCGAGCACCCGGTCCAGCAGGGTTTGCGCCAGGTCCAGCCACGCGCTGTCGCCGGTGACCCCCACCAGCGTGAGGCACGCCTGCGCGTACGCCGCGTAGTCCTCCAGGACCCCGTGCGCGCTGCCGACCGCGCCGTCGCGCGAAGTACGGTGCAGGATCCCGGCCTGGTCCAGATGGACTTCCCGGATCAATTCGGCCGCCGCCACCGCTGCCTCGACGTACGCGGGCTTGCCCAGTACTACGCCCGCTCGCGCAAGTGCCGTGATCGCGAGACCGTTCCAGGCGGCAACCACCTTGTCGTCGCGGCCGGGATACGTCCGGGCGCGACGGGCCTCCCGGAGTACGGTCCGGGCGTTCTGCCAGCGGGCCAGGTCGTCGGGATCGCGACGCAACTGGAGGACGGAGGTGCCGTGCTCGAAGGTGCCGGTGACCTCACAGAGGTCGATCACCCAGTCGGCGTCGTCGCCGAGCAGGTCGTGCAACTCGGCGGGCGTCCAGACGTAGTACCGGCCCTCTTCTCCTTCGGTGTCGGCGTCGAGCGCGGAGGCGAAACCGCCTTCCGGCGTACGCAACTCGGCCAGCAGGAAGTCGGCGGTCTCGGTGGCGATCCGCTCGGCCAGCGGCTCCTCGGTGACCGCCCACCACTGGGTGTAGACGTCGAGCAGCAGCGCGTTGTCGTAGAGCATCTTCTCGAAGTGCGGAACGACCCACTGCCCGTCGACGCTGTACCGCGCGAAACCGCCGGCCAACTGGTCGTACATCCCGCCCCGCGCCATCCGCTCACAGGTCTGCGTCACCATCGCGAGCGCTTCGGCCGAGCCGGTCCGCCGGTGATGCCGGAGCAGGAAGTCGAGCACCATCGACGGCGGGAACTTCGGCGCCCGCCCGAAGCCGGCGTCGACGGGATCGAAGTCCGCCCTCAGCAACGCGGCGGCCTTCTTCAGCGTCGCCTCGTCGATCGCCCCCTCGCCCGCCGCCGTCCGCGCGCCGAGCTGATCGACCACCGAGCGGCCGACCTTGTCGATGTCCGCACGCTTGGTCCGCCAGGCGGTGACCAGCGATTCCAGCACCTGCCGGAAGGTCGCCATCCCGTGCCGCGGCTCGGCCGGGAAGTACGTCCCACAGAAGAACGGCTCCGCCGCCGGCGTCAGGAACACCGACATCGGCCAGCCACCCTGCCCGGTCATCGCGACGGTGGCCTGCATGTAGATCGCGTCCACGTCCGGCCGCTCCTCGCGGTCGACCTTCACACAGACGAAGTTCTCGTTCAGGTACGCCGCGGTCGCCTCGTCCTCGAACGACTCGTGCGCCATCACGTGACACCAGTGGCAGGCGGAGTACCCCACCGACAGGAACACCGGCACGTCCCGCTCCCGCGCCTCCGCGAACACCTCCTCCGACCATTCCCGCCAGTGCACGGGGTTGCCGGCATGCTGCCGCAGATAAGGCGAAGTCGACCGGCCGAGCTCGTTGGAAGCCATACCCCCAACGTTAGGTGGTCTGGGCCAGGGCTACCGAGAGGCCTATGGCGACGGCCATCAGGATCAGTTCACCGGCCACCAGTTGCCAGAAGCGGTTGCCGGTGGTGGTCAGGTCGCCGATGGTGTGGCGGCGGTGGAACCAGCCGCCGATGATGAGGATGACGAAGGCGACGGTCTTGGCGAGGAGCAGGGCGCCATACGCGTCCGAGGTGAGGAGGTCGGGGATCGAGCCGAAGCCGCCGCTCTTCGCGGCGAGGCGGCCGATCGCGCTGACCAGGCCGCTCAGCAGTACGGCGATGGAGGACGCCAGCGCGACCTGGCTGAACCGTTCGAGCACGAGCGGGAGGCCGCTGCGGCTGGCTCGGCCGTAGCGCACCAGGCCGGCCAGGCCACCGACCCAGCTCGTCGCCGCGATCACGTGGATGACGAGGGCCGCGCCCGCGAGTACGACGTACGACTCGTCGCGGGGGAAGGCGGTCAGCGCGGGTGGGAGCAGGGCAGCGATCGCGACCAGTACGCCGAGGCCCGCGGCCGCGGAGGTGTCGACGCGGCGGATGCCGATCGCCAGTGCAGCGACGAGGATGCCCGTGATCAGCAACGCCTTCACCTCGGGGATGCCGAGCGCGTCGTCCAGGCGGAGGTGGAGCAGGCTGACCGGTGTAGCCAGCATGACGGCGGCGGTCAGCACCGCGCCGGTGAAGGCGGCGACCGACCAGATGACCGCGGAGTTGCTGGCGTCACGGATCGCGCGGCGGCCTTGCAGACCGAGCGGGCCGCCGTCGGTGCGAAGCAGGACGACCGCGGCGAGCAGTGCACCGGCGCAACCGACCGTCGCCATCGTGGAGAGCAGCCGGACCAGCGGCATCAGCCACTCGGCGAGCGCGCCCGCACCCCCGAGTCCGTCGTCGTCCGTCTGCGGTTCGCTGTCCGCGGCGAACAAAGCGATCACCATCGCCACCGCCGCCACCAGGACAGCGCTCGCTCCACCCGCGACCAGACGTC